>NZ_JBFREP010000011.1:0-253569 GCF_052114365.1 Agrobacterium sp. MCAB5 | reverse complement strand
TCGCCGCCCACGTTTCTCTTTCTTCTCATATTCAATTGTCAAAAAACAGACCGCTCAATGCAGTCACAAAATCAAACCCCAAAAGCAAAAGCCCCTGGAAAACAACAAGCAGTCAGCTCATCAACATGATTTCTTTAGAACGAAAGACTACGTCGCCAGCAGCGCCGCCGCCCTCGTTCAGTGAGCGGACTTATAAGAGATCACCCTCAAACAAGTCAACACACCAAAATACAAATTCTAAAAAAAACATTCAAAGCATTGATTTTAAATGAGAGTTTTGATTTTTCGAGATTATGCCTCCCATTGGCCTCCACCAACGGACCGATTTTCAGCAAGGGAATGCAGCCTGAACCCATATGAATGGTGCTGCGCCTTGTTTTGGCCCGACTCCTCGCTAATTGCTTTGCCAACAAAACGTTAATGCGGGCACGCGCGCGAGCCTGTTGCCGGCAKATCTATTGAGGGTGCCGATCAATTTGACTCACGGCTTTGAAAGTTGCACACCTTCGCCTGAAGTTTCTGGAGAGCGCATGACCCACGGGGCACAGCTAGTATGACTGCGGATCGCAACGTGATCCGGTCGCTAGGCACGGAACCGCCAATTCTGGCGGAAGGGCGCCGTGCACCCGATCGCCGTGAGATTTCGCTCAGATGGCTTTCCGGCACKTTCCTTACCGGCATTACCTCTTCCATATTGATGGGTGTTGCGCTGTTTGCAGCTCTCGATGGCCGCCAGCAGCTTGCTATTCCGGCCGAGGCCTTCGCCAAGGCGGATATGGGCAACAATACCGCGGAAGCGGCACGCCGCGGCACACGCCTCGTTGCGCCCAATATTGCGGCCCGGCCCTCGGACCGGTCGATCATGGAAGTCTCCACCGTTATCAACGAGGGCGACAAGGAAGTGGTCCGCAAGGTTCCCTTCTCCCACGTCAAAATTCCGCTGGCGTCCAACTACGCCAAACAGGACGATTATCCCGCCTTCGATCCCCTGAACATTTTCGCAAGCGGTGACGACAAGGACGCCCCGGCGCCGGCGCCGAGCCGCACGGGCACAATCTACGGCTCCGAGGTCGAATCCGAAGTCAGCCTGAAAACGGTCGCCTTTCCTATCCAGCACTCCAAGTATCCCTTCGCCGGCTCCCTGAGCTTCGACGAGGTGGAGGAGGCAGTGCGCTCGAACGGCTCGATCCTGACAGATGGTAACGAGCAGCTTGCAGCGCTCTATTACATCGACCCCCGTCGTTTCGATAATGATGAGGGTGACGTCGATATCACCGCCGGTCTTGCCGCCCGTGTCGTCGAACAGAATATGTCGGTTTCGACCCCTCAATCGCCCTCGGTTCCGGTCAAGGAATATGCCGACGACGTTATCCCTGCCCGCCAGACCGAAACCATCGAAGCCGCTTTATTCGGCGCGGGTTATTCGAAGGCGCAATCCTCCGAAATCGCTGGCCTGTTGTCACCGCAACTCCAGTCGAACAATGTCGAAAGCGGCGATGTGCTCCGCGTCGGCATTATTCAGGAAGACGACAAAAGCGACATCGTACGCGTAAGCCTTTACCGCAAGGGTCGCCACATGGTCACCATGGCCGTAGACGATCGCAAGAATTTCATCAAGGCCAGCGAACCGCCGAAGCTCGACGCGGTGGCGACGGCCTTTGACAGCACCCCGGCACCGGCCGCCGGCCGCGATCTGCCCAGCGTCTACGATGGCGTTTACCGGGCGGCTCTGGCCTATGGCATGAATCAGGGCATGGTCTCCCAGCTCATCAAGCTTTTGGCCAGCAGCGTCGATTTTCAGGCGCAGTTGAAACCGGCAGATACGCTGGAGGCCTTCTTCTCCGTGGAAGATGCGGATGGCAAGGCGACGGACAAGTCCGAACTGCTCTACGTCAACGCCAAGTTCGGCGATAACGAGACGCGGTTTTACCGGTTCCAGAACCCGGACGATAACAGCATCGACTATTTCGACGAGAACGGTAAGAGCATCCGGCAGTTCCTGTTGCGCAACCCGGTTCCGAACGGTCGTATGACATCAGGTTTCGGCATGCGCCGCCATCCGGTTTTGAAATTCAGCCGCATGCATACCGGCACCGACTGGGCGGCAGCCCGCGGCACGCCGATAATCGCGACAGGCAACGGCACTGTCGAAAAGGCCGGCTGGGCCTCCGGTTACGGCAACCAGACCCTGATCCGCCACGCCAATGGCTACGTCTCCTCCTATAACCACCAGAGCGCCATCGCCAAGGGTGTCACCGAGGGTTCAAAGGTCCGGCAGGGCCAGGTAATCGGTTATGTCGGTTCGACCGGCCTTTCGACCGGCGCGCATCTGCATTACGAGCTGATCGTTAACGGCACGAAAGTGGACGCGATGAAAGTGCGTCTGCCTGGCGGCAAATCGCTTTCCGGCGTAGCGCTCGCGCGGTTCTCCGACGAGAGAAAGCGGATCGACAATCTACTCAACATCGAAGAAAAACCCAATCAGGTGGCGAGCCGYTAGTCCGCMGGGCSTYGTGACCAKAGGGACCGCTATACGAAAAAGGGCTCCGTTACCGGAGCCCTTTCGTTTTATGCCGCATCRGCGGTTTCAGTCTCGGCCTCACCCTTTGGGGGCTTGACCTTGAAAAGCAGCCGGTCGGTGCCAGAGGTCACCTTGACCCGCGACCCGTCCGGGATCTCGCCGCCGAGGATCATTTCGGCAAGCCTGTCCTGAACCGTCTTCTGGATCACCCGCTTCAGCGGACGTGCGCCATAGGCCGGATCGTAACCCTTATTGGCAAGCCAGTTGCGGGCATCCTCATCCAGTTCGAGCGTGATCTTGCGATCACCCAGAAGCGAGACGAGGCGCTTGAGCTGGATCTCCACGATCGCACCCATCTCGTCGCGCCGCAGGCGATGGAAGAGRATGATATCGTCGATACGGTTGAGGAATTCCGGCCGGAAATGCGACCGGACCCGTTCCATCACCAGGTCGCGAACCGAATCCACATCGTCATTGTCGCCCATCTGCGTCATGAATTCCGAACCGAGGTTCGAAGTCATGATGATGATGGTGTTCTTGAAATCGACGGTGCGGCCCTGACCATCCGTCAGGCGGCCATCRTCCAGCACCTGCAACAGGACGTTGAACACGTCCGGATGCGCTTTCTCGATCTCGTCAAACAGCACGACCTGATAGGGCCGRCGGCGAACCGCTTCCGTYAACGCACCGCCCTCTTCGTAACCGACATAGCCGGGAGGCGCACCGATAAGCCGGGCAACGGAGTGTTTCTCCATGAATTCCGACATGTCGAGGCGAACCATCGCGGTCTCGTCGTCGAACAGGAACCGGGCGAGCGACTTGGTCAGCTCGGTCTTGCCCACGCCCGTCGGGCCGAGGAAGATGAACGAGCCGATCGGCCGGTTCGGATCCTGAAGACCGGCGCGCGAACGGCGAACCGCCTTGGAAACGGCCTGAACGGCCTCGCCCTGCCCGACCACGGACTTGGCAAGATCGTCTTCCATGCGCAGCAGCTTCTCGCGCTGGCCTTCCAGCATCTTGTCGACAGGAATGCCGGTCCAGCGGGAAACGATGTGGGCGATGTTGTCCGCCGTCACCACTTCCTGAACCATCGAGCCAGCACCGGTGCTGTCACGCGCTTCCGCTGCAGCCAGTTCCTTTTCGAGGCCAGGAATGATGCCATAGGTCAATTCACCGGCGCGCTGGAACTGGCCGTTACGCTGGGCACTTGCCAGTTCGTTGCGGGCATCGTCCAGCCGCTTCTTGAGGTCTGCGGCATGGCCCAGCTTCTGCTTTTCCGCCTGCCAGCGGGCCGTCAGGGCATCGGCCTTTTCTTCGGTGTCGGCCAGTTCGTCCTCGAGCTTCTTCAGGCGGTCGACGGATGACTGATCCGTCTCCTGCTTCAAGGCTTCGCGTTCGATCTTGAGCTGAATGATCCGGCGATCCAGTTCGTCCAGTTCTTCCGGCTTGGAATCCACCTGCATGCGAAGGCGCGAAGCGGCTTCGTCCATCAGGTCGATTGCCTTGTCGGGCAGGAACCGGTCGGTAATGTAACGGTTGGAAAGCGTTGCAGCTGCAACCAGGGCCGAATCCGAAATGCGGACCTTGTGGTGCTGTTCGTATTTTTCCTTCAGGCCGCGAAGGATCGAGATCGTGTCCTCAACGGTCGGCTCATCTACGAGAACCGGCTGGAAACGACGGGCAAGGGCAGGATCCTTTTCCACGTGCTTGCGATATTCATCCAGCGTGGTGGCGCCAACGCAGTGCAGTTCACCTCGGGCAAGAGCGGGCTTCAGCAGATTGGACGCATCCATGGCGCCATCGGCCTTGCCGGCACCGACCAGCGTGTGCATCTCGTCGATGAACAGGATAATGCCGCCATTTTCCGCCTGCACTTCGTTCAGTACCGCCTTCAGACGCTCCTCGAACTCGCCGCGATACTTCGCGCCAGCGATCAGCGCACCCATATCCAGCGCCATAAGCTTCTTGTCTTTAAGGCTTTCGGGCACATCGCCATTGACGATGCGCAGCGCAAGACCTTCGGCAATCGCCGTTTTACCGACGCCGGGTTCACCGATCAGCACGGGATTGTTCTTGGTGCGGCGTGAAAGCACCTGAATTGTCCGGCGGATTTCGTCATCACGGCCAATCACCGGGTCGAGCCTGCCTTCGCGGGCTTCCTCCGTCAGGTCGCGCGCGAACTTCTTCAGCGCGTCGAAGCCCTGTTCGGCATTGGCGCTGTCAGCCGTGCGGCCCTTGCGGATTTCATTGATGACCTGATTGAGCGCCTGCGCCGTCACGCCGCCCTTTTTCAGGGACGCCGAGGTGGAAGCAGAGTTTTCGATCGCCAGCGCCTGCAAAAGACGCTCGACGGTGACGAAACTGTCACCAGCCTTCTTCGCGAGTTCTTCCGCAGTCGAGAACACTTTCGCAAGTGGAGCCGTRAGGGAAAGGCCGCCATTGCCGCCGGAAACCTTGGGCAATTTCGCCAGTGCCGCATCGTTGGCCAAGCGCACTTCCTTGGAGTCGCCGCCAGCCCGCTCGATCAGCGATGCCGCCATGCCCTGCTCGTCATCAAGCAGAACTTTCAGCACATGTTCGGCAGAAAACTGCTGATGATTTTCCGCAAGCGCAAACGTCTGCGCCGATTGCAGAAAACCGCGAACGCGCTCGGAGTATTTTTCAATATTCATAGTCGAACCTCCATATACCGGCCCGCCCGCTTTCGGCACGGATCCGGGTGTTTGGGTTGAGGCTCCCTCAAAGGCAAGCCCCGCTACGGCAGTCGCGTTTTACAGATTTCACGATTGCCGCCTCTTGATGGGCGGTTACCGCTGCATGCGGCATCCGTCCTTACYGCACGAATATGGGAGGCATTTTCATCGGTTTAAAGGGGAGGAAAACGACTGCCGGGGAAATTTTAGCCGGACTTGATAAACGTCACGACTGTTTGCCGCGATTGCCCCCTTCGAAAAGCGCCCAAGCTTTTACACCCGACCCCAAAAACAAAAAAACTCCGGCAAGCCGGAGTTTTTTCAATCGCGTGGTATTTTGAAAACCCTGCTTATTCAGCAGCGTTTTCGAGCGTGGCAGGTGTTGCCTCATCACCGGCTGGCGTATCTCCGCCTTCGGCACCCTCAGCACCTTCCGCGGTTGCGGCGCGGCGCGGGCGACGCGGGCGTGGGCCAGTGGCGCGGCGTGCCTTTGGTGCGCGTTCAGTCGCTGGCGCTTCCGTCTGTTGCTGCTGTTCCTCGACGGCCACTTCCATAGGCGTGCCTTCGATGACGGGCTGAGGCGCCTGGCTGGCGTCGTATACCGGCTGCTGCCGTTCGTCCGAAGCCTGCGGCTGGCGCGGCTGGCGCTCCTGCCGTTCACGGCGGTCCGGGCGCTCACGACGTTCCTGACGCGGCTCGGAACGCTCGGTGCGCTCCTGCCGTTCCTGGCGCTCCGGCTGCTGAACCCGTTCCGGCTGTTCGAACTGCTGCTGCGGTGCACCATCGTCACCGTCGTTCATATCCATATCGTCGGCATCCGAAGCATTGTATTCGCCACGGTCGTCGCGCTGGAAACGCTCCTGCATCTGGGCCTGAGCGGTGGCGATGATACGRTTGTAGTGTTCAGCGTGCTGCAGATAGTTTTCAGCGATCACACGGTCGCCAGCACTCTGCGCGTCCCGCGCAAGGGTGGCGTATTTTTCCGCTATGTGCTGGGCTGTGCCACGAATTTTAACATCGGGACCGGAGCTGTCATAAGTCCTGGTGAGCGGGTTACCGCCCTTGCGGTTGAAGTTGTTGTTGTTACCGCCACCATTGTTATTGTTGTTGTTGCTTCCACGCCCCCGGCCGCGCTTGTTTTGCTGTCCTGGCCTCATCAATTGCTCACCTGAATTCTGTTTTGCTGACAATCTGGTTATTTTCATGCAATTCCGGGCGGAAAACCGCTGGAAACTTTTCCTGAAATTGCTCCATTACGCGCCCTGCTGGAGATAACCCCAGACAAGACCCCGCGTATGACGACCGGTCGCGCAAAATGCTGCAACGAGCCACCTGCGAACAAAGTTTACTGATTCACATGCCGGAAACGCCCAGCCTTCAGGGTTCTCAAAAGAACCCGCTTCGGGACTGACCCATACCCTGACGAATCTAAATTCGTCCTCAGCCACCCGGCATGTGGCGGCAAACTATCCCGCTTCATGCGGAAATCCAAGCCTTTTCTTTTGCTGTGCAAAATATCCTTGCAAATAATCCGCAGACGTATCGCGAACAACTATCTCCGGAAGGTCAAAACTCTGTCGTTGCCGCCATAATCCTTCACGGCGTCGAGAAGAGAGAAGCCGTGGGAAGCAAATAWAGCGGAAACATCAAGCCTTTGATCGAAACCGATCTCCACACCGACAATCCCGTTTTCCACAAGAAAGCGGCCTGCGTCGGCAGCGATGAGGCGGTACGGTGCAAGGCCGTCCTGACCTCCGTCCAGCGCCGCCATCGGATCGTGATGGCGAACCTCTCGGTCTAGCGTTGTGACGATGTCACTTCTTATATAAGGCGGATTCGACACAATTATGTCAAACCTGCCAGAGATTTTTTTGAACCAGTCGCTACGCACGGTTTCAAAACGCGAGGCGAGACCATTTCGGGCAGCGTTTTTCGCTGCGGTTTCCAGCGCATCGGCGGAGATATCGCTGCCGACGCCAGTTGCTTCCGGACATTCCTTGAGAAGCGCCAGACAGATCGCACCCGTGCCCGTACCCAGATCCAGAATGCGCGCACTGCCCTTGTCGGCAACAATTTTTTTCAACGCAGGCAACAGCGTATCGACGAGAACTTCCGTATCCGGGCGGGGTTCGAGCGTCTCCGTCGATAAAAGAAGATCGAGCCCGTGAAATTCGCGGTGGCCGAGAATACGATGAACTGGCTCTCCGCCTGCGCGCCTTTCGACCATGGCGGCAATGCGGGCGCTTTCTTCCCGGGTGACGGGATGGTCCGGTTTCATCACGAAATCGGTCAGTGAAAAACCGGTAACGTCGGCGACCAGCAGGCGCGCATCAAGCAGCGGATCGGCGATGCCCGCCGCCTGCAGCCGTTTGCGGGCTGCGGCAAGCTCGGTCGAAACGGTCCCGTCAGCGCCGCCACTCAAAGCTGTTGTTCGCCAAGCTGGGCAAGCTGGCCGGCCTGATAATCAGCAATCAGCGCGTCGACAAGCTCGTCGATCTCGCCTTCGATCATCCGGTCGAGCTTGTAGAGGGTCAGGTTGATGCGGTGATCGGTGACCCGCCCCTGCGGAAAATTGTAAGTGCGGATACGCTCGGAACGGTCGCCGGAACCGACCTGGCTCTTGCGGTCGGCTGAACGCTCGCTTTCCACCTTCTGGCGCTCGATGTCGTAAAGACGCGAACGCAGAACCTGCATGGCCTTGGCGCGGTTCTGGTGCTGCGACTTTTCAGAACTGGTAACGATCAAACCCGTCGGAAGATGGGTGATGCGAACGGCGGAGTCAGTGGTATTGACGTGCTGGCCGCCTGCGCCCGAAGCGCGCATCGTGTCGATACGAATGTCTTCCGGGCGAATTTCGACATCGATATCCTCCGCCTCCGGCAGCACGGCAACAGTGGCTGCCGAGGTGTGGATGCGGCCGCTCGCTTCTGTTTCCGGCACGCGCTGCACGCGGTGCACGCCGGATTCGAATTTAAGCTTGGAAAACACCCCACGCCCGCTGATCGTGGCGATGATTTCCTTGTAACCGCCCGCCTCGCCTTCGCTTGCGGAAAGAACTTCAACTTTCCAGCCCTTGGCTGAAGCGAAGCGCTCATACATGCGAAACAGATCGCCGGCGAAAAGTGCCGCTTCGGATCCGCCCGTGCCGGCGCGGATTTCGAGGATGGCGCTTTTTTCGTCCGCCGCATCCTTGGGAAGCAGCAGGACCTGCATTTCCTTCTCAAGCTCGCCGATTCGGGCCTCGACCTCCGGCAGCTCCATTTCCGCCAGATCGCGCATGTCCTTGTCGGTCGTCTTGTCGGCAAGCAGCGCCTGCAGATCGGCGGCCTCGGAGACCGCCTTTTCGTATTCGCGGACTTTTTTCACCACCGGCTCAAGTTCGGAATATTCCGAAGCCAGCTTCACATAGACATCCGCTGCCGGACCAGCCGACATCCGCGCTTCGATCTCTCCGAAACGCCTTTCCAACTCGCGCATTTTTTCGACGGGAAGCTTCGCCACCAGTCACTCCGATTATGAAACAGGTCTTTTAAATGGGAATGGAATGCGTCGCGGCAAAGCGTAACAACACCTCGCGCGCGCTTTCCAGCGAATTATGATCGTCGAGCGCAGCGTTCAGCTCATCGGCAAGGCTCGCGGCATCAAGCCCGAGAAGCATGGCCTTGACGGGACCAATCGCCGTCGGCGACATGGAAACCGAACGGAAACCAAGGCCGATCAAAGCCATGGCCGAAAGTGGCTTGCTTGCCATTTCGCCGCAAAGCGTGACCGAGGTGTGGTGCTTTTCGCCAGCGCGCACGATATCGCGCAGAATGCGCAGGAACGGCTTGCCAAGATTGTCGAAACGATCCGAAACCCTTGCATTGCCGCGATCGACCGCCATCGAAAACTGGAACAGGTCGTTCGAACCGACGGAGACGAAATCCACTTCCTGCATCAGCTCATCGAGCTGCCACATCAGCGAAGGTACTTCCAGCATCGCACCAAATTGCAGCTTTTTCGGAAGCGCATGGCTGAATTTCGAAAGATGCTGCACTTCCTTCTGAAGCAGATCGCGCGCCGCGCGGATTTCGGAAACCTCCGTCACCATCGGCAACATCATGCGTAGTTCAGCACCTGAGGCAGCACGCAGAAGCGCGCGCATCTGCGTGCGCATCAGACCCGGGCGGTCGAGCGACAGGCGGATCGCCCGCCAGCCGAGCGCCGGGTTTTCCTCTTCCTGGCCGCGCATATAGGAAACGACCTTGTCGCCGCCAATATCCAGCGTGCGGAAGGTAACGCTCTTGCCCTTGGCCTGCCGCAAGACGGACCGATAGAACGCTTCCTGCTCCTCGCCCTTGGGCATGTTGGAGGCGATCATGAACTGCAGCTCGGTGCGGAACAGGCCGATGCCATCGGCGCCGGATTCCTCGAGCTGCGGCAGATCTACGAGAAGGCCCGCATTCATCTTGAGGTTGACCTTCTGGCCATCCTTGGTGATCGGCTCGACATTACGAAGCGCGCGGAACTGCTCCTGGCGCTTGGCACGCAGGCGCACCTTTTCCTCATAGGCGCGCTGCAAATCCGACATCGGGCGCAAATGCACCTGGCCGTCATCGCCGTCGATAATGATGGGATCGTTATTTTCAGCGAGGGCGACGATGCCTGTCGCCTGCCCGATGATCGGAATGCCCATGGCGCGCGCCACGATCACGACGTGGCTCGTCACCGCACCGTCTTCGAGCACCAGGCCGCGCAATTTCTCACGCGGGTAATCCAGCAATTCGGCGGCACCCATGGCACGCGCCAGAACGATGGCGTCCAGCGGAAAATCATGCTCGGGGCTTCGACCGCCGAAACCGATCAGCTGGCGCAGCAGCCGGTTGGCGAGATCGTCGAAATCATGCATGCGCTCGCGAAGATAGGGATCGGTCAGACGCATCATGCGCGCCTTTGTGTCGCTCTGCACTTTCTCGACCGCAGCTTCCGCCGTCAGGCCGTTGCGGATAGCTTCTTCCATGCGCCGCACCCAGCCCTGATCGTGGGCGAACATGCGGTAGGTCTCAAGAACCTCGCGATGCTCGCCTTCGGTCGGGACGTCGCGGCGCTGCAACATGTCGTCGATCGACAGGCGCAGCGAACCGATGGCGTCGGCAAGACGCAGGATTTCGGTATCGGCATCCTCATTCAGCAGATTGGTGACAACGATTCGGGGGTCGTGCAGCACGACATGACCAAGACCGATGCCTTCGCCATAAGCATCGCCATCAATGGAAACGGCACGCGTCAGGTCCAGCTCCACACCGGGGCGGGTGATTTTTTTCAATTCACCGCTCGCCACTATTTCAGCGATGAGCATCGCGGTTGTCTCGAGCGCTTCAACTTCATCCTCCCGGTATGTTCGGCTGACCTTGTTCTGGACCACAAGAACGCCAAGAGTGCGACCGGAGCGCAAAATCGGCACGCCGAGGAAGGAATGATAAATTTCCTCACCCGTTTCAGGAAGATAGCGGAAAGCCGGATGCGCCTGCGCATCGGAAAGATTGAGAGGTTGGGCGGAAGCGGCAATGGTACCGACAAGACCCTGCCCCATTTTCAGCTGGGCAAGATGCACGGCATCCTTGTTGAGACCTTCGGTGGCGTAAAGCTCCAGCACGCTGTCGGAACGCAGCACGTAGACCGAGCAAACCTCCGCCACCATGTTGCTGGCTATCTGACGGACGATCTGGTCCAGACGGTCCTGCGGCTCAAGGTGCTCCGCCATCATTTCGCGCAGCCGCTTTAGCAGGACGCGCGGACCTGCAGAAAGGTCTCTCATCGCGTTTGCTCCCCGACGCTTCCGATCCGAATGTCATAATATTCGAGAATCAAAACGTCATTTAAAAAATTTATAGCGCGAGAAGCGCGTCCCGCAAGGGACACGCTTTCATGAAACGCCACATCGGAAGAACGCAACCCCGAAGAATCGGAGCATCGGGAACCGATGTCTCGAACTTAGTTCTTATCGAGACCGTAAGCAGAATGCAAAGTGCGAACGGCCAGTTCGGCATAGGCACCGTCGATCAGGATCGAAATCTTGATCTCGGAGGTGGTGATGGCCTTGATGTTGATGTTCTTCTCGGCAAGCGCCTTGAAGGCGCTGGCAGCAACGCCGGCATGGCTGCGCATGCCGATACCGATGACCGAAACCTTGGCAAGGCCGGTCTCGTTCTGCGCAACGTCGAAGCCGATCTGGGCCTTGTTCTCGTCCAGAACGCGCAGAGCCTTGGCAACGTCGCCCGAAGGAACGGTGAAGGTCATGTCGGTGCGCGACCCATCTTCGGAGATGTTCTGCACGATCATGTCGACATTGATATGCGCTTCGGCCAGTGGCCCGAAGATCGCGGCGGAGACGCCCGGACGGTCGGCCACGCGGCGCAGCGAGATCTGTGCTTCATCCTTGGCATAGGCGATGCCGGTTACGACTTCCTGTTCCACGATTTCTTCCTCGTCACAAATCAAAGTACCGGGCGGGTTGATGAGGTCGCCCATGCCCGGYGCATCGGGATCCTCGAAACTGGAGCGAACGAAGGTGCGCACCTTGTGTACCATGGCAAGCTCGACGGAGCGAACCTGCAGAACCTTCGCACCGAGAGACGCCATTTCGAGCATTTCCTCGAAAGCGATCTTCTTCATGCGGCGAGCCTTGGGCTCGATGCGCGGATCGGTGGTATAGACGCCATCGACATCGGTATAGATATCGCAACGGTCCGCCTTGACGGCGGCGGCGATGGCAACGGCTGATGTGTCCGAACCGCCGCGACCGAGCGTCGCAATGCGGTTATCCGGGCCGATGCCCTGGAAACCGGCAACAACGGCAACCTGGCCCTCGCCCATGCGGTGGACGATATCCGAACCGTCAATCTCGAGAATGCGGGCGGCGCCATGTGCATTGTCTGTGCGGATCGGAATCTGCCAGCCCTGCCATGAGCGCGCATTGATGCCCATGGATTGCAGCGTGATCGCCAGAAGACCCGATGTCACCTGCTCGCCGGATGCAACGACCGCGTCATATTCGCGTGCATCGTAAAAGGAGGCGGCGTTGGCGCCGGCYACCTTYGCAGCATTCTGCACCCAGTCCACCAACTCGTTGGTTTTACCGGACATGGCGGAAACGACCACGGCCACTTCATGGCCGGCATCCACTTCGCGTTTCACATGCCGTGCGACATTGTGAATGCGTTCGAGGTTCGCGACGGACGTGCCGCCGAATTTCATGACAATGCGAGCCATAGCCTTGACCAGTACCATCCCTTTTTTCCGCCAGCCGTTTTTCAGGTGCGGACAAGAACAAACCCAGTCGGCTCTTTTTTTGATAAAGAGCCTMAAGTTGCGGGTCTCTTAGCGAAAAGGCGGGGGGCACGCAATGCCGTTTATGAACCATGCGGTACGCCTTTTTTTATAGCCCCGACGAAAGAAGATGTCGGGATAGAATAGGCAACCGCATGCGGCGCTGTGAAAGAGCGTACCGCAGTGCACTGTACAAACGGGCCTATTCGCAGTATGGAGCGCGGCAATGCAACCGGCCAAATGGCCGTAATGGCCTGCATCGGCTGCCCCGGAGACTTTAGGACCTATTGGTTTCGGGCGGATGCAGGCAGCTTCATATCCGAAAGACGGTAGATGACAGACACCCAGGGTATCGCCCCGGCGATCGCGCAGGCGTTGGAAAAACGCGGCTACAAAGATTTGACCCCCGTGCAGAAGGCCATGCTTTCGCCGGAACTCGCCGACAAGGACGCGCTGGTTTCCGCGCAGACCGGCTCCGGCAAGACAGTTGCCTTCGGCATTGCGCTCGCGACCACGCTACTGTCGGAAAACACCCGTTTCGGCCAGGCTTCCGCGCCGCTGGCACTCGCCATTGCGCCAACCCGCGAACTGGCAATGCAGGTCAAGCGCGAGCTGGAATGGCTTTATGAATTCGCCGGCGTATCGATTGCGTCCTGTGTTGGCGGCATGGATATCCGCAGCGAACGACGCGCACTGGAGCGCGGCTCGCATATTATCGTCGGCACCCCCGGCCGCCTCTGCGACCACATCAAGCGCGGCGCGCTCGATCTGTCGTCGCTACGCGCCGTGGTACTGGACGAGGCCGACGAGATGCTCGATCTCGGCTTCCGCGAAGATCTGGAATTCATTCTGGAAGAATCGCCGGATAACCGCCGCACGCTGATGTTCTCGGCCACCGTTCCGCGCAGCATCGCCAAGCTTGCCGAAAGCTACCAGAAGAACGCCGTTCGCATCGCCACCGCCTCAGAACAGAAGCAGCATGTGGACATCGAATACCGCGCCTTGCTGGTGACCGGCTCCGACCGCGAAAACGCCATCATCAATGCGCTGCGCTTTTACGAAGCCCGCAACGCCATCGTTTTCTGCTCCACCCGTGCGGCCGTGAACCATCTGACGGCCCGTCTGAACAATCGCGGCTTTTCCGTCGTGGCTCTGTCAGGCGAACTGACCCAGAACGAACGCACGCATGCGCTTCAGGCAATGCGTGACGGTCGCGCCCGGGTTTGCGTGGCGACTGACGTTGCTGCACGCGGCATCGACCTGCCTGGCCTCGAACTCGTTATCCACGCCGACCTGCCGACCAATTCGGAAACGCTTCTCCACCGTTCCGGCCGTACCGGCCGCGCCGGGCAAAAGGGCGTCAGCGCCATCGTGGTGCCTGTCAACCAGCGCCGCAAGGCCGAACGCCTTCTGGAAGGTGCCAAGGTCAGCGCAGCATGGGTTCGCCCGCCTTCGGTCGAAGAGATCGTTGAACGCGACGGYGCCCGTCTCCTGGCCGATCCGGCTCTCACCGAGGCCGTGGCCGATGACGAGCGTGATTTCGTCAAGCAGCTGCTCGAGCAGCATGGCGCGGAAAAAGTAGCGGCCGCCTTCGTGCGCCTTTATCACGCCGGACGTTCCGCCCCGGAAGACATCACCGAAGTCGCGCTGGACAATACCCGCAAACCGCGCCGCGACAGCTTCGAAACCCCTGAAAACGACGCGCCGCGCCGCGAACGTTCCGACTTTTCCGACAGCGCTTGGTTTTCGCTTTCGGTGGGCCGCAAGCAGAGCGCCGAACCCCGCTGGCTCATCCCCATGCTCTGCCGCTTCGGCAAGATCACCCGTCAGGATATCGGCGCCATCCGCATGCAGCAGACGGAGACCTTCGTGGAACTGGCGGCCGATGCCGTCGATCGTTTCACCTCCGCCATCGGCAAGGACATGATGCTYGAAAAGGGCATTCGTCTGAAGGCGCTGGAAGGCAAGCCGGAAATGACTGGCAGTGTTCGYGAGGACACCCGCCCGGCCACGGCCCAGCGGAAGTTCAACAAACCCAATAATGCTGGCGGCGCAGCCGACGACCGCAAGGGCGACGACAAGCCCTGGAAAAAGAAAAAGACCTTCGGCGACAAGCCAAAATTCGAAGGCAAGAAGGACCGGCCTTTCGAAAAGCGCGGACCGAAGCCGGCAAAGGGCTGAGGCGCGGGTCAGTACCGTGCGGTAAATCCTCGGCTTAAGGCCGAGGATGATGCCAAGTAACCGGCAAACTTCATCACAAAAAAAGCCCCGCTTTTGCGGGGCTTTTTATTGTCTTGATGGATCAGAACGTCAGGGCGCGGTCGCCGTTTTCGTCCTTGATACGGCTTGGAAGACCGATCTTGTTCAGAAGGTTCAGGAAAGGCTGCGGTGGCAGTTCTTCCACATTGGCCATCTGCTTCACATCCCACTCGCCGGTGGCAATCAGCATGGCGGCAGCGACCGGAGGAACGCCGGCGGTGTAGGAAATGCCCTGCGATCCAACTTCYTCGTAGGCTTCCTTGTGGTCGGCCACGTTGTAGATGAAGACTTCGCGTTCCTTGCCATCCTTGATGCCCTTGACGACATCGCCGATGCAGGTCTTGCCGACATAATCGGGTGCAAGCGAAGACGGATCCGGCAATACGGCCTTGACCACCTTCAACGGCACGACTTCCAGACCTTCGGCAGTCTTGACCGGCTTTTCGGAGAGAAGACCGAGGTTCTTCAGCACGGTAAAGACGTTGATGTAGTGATCGCCGAAGCCCATCCAGAAGCGCACATCGGCGCCATCCATGTTTTTGGATAGCGAATGCACTTCGTCATGGCCGGTCATATAGGCCTTCTGCTTGCCGACAACCGGCAGATCGAATTCCTGGCCGACCTCGAACATCTGGTTCGTCTGCCACTGGCCATTCTGCCAGGAATAGACGACWCCGGTGAATTCGCGGAAGTTGATTTCCGGATCGAAGTTGGTGGAGAACCAGCGGCCATGGCTGCCGGCATTGATATCGACGATATCGACCGAGGTGACCTTGTCGAAATATTCATCCTTGGCAAGGCGGGCATAGGCATTGACCACGCCGGGATCGAAACCGACGCCGAGCAGTGCCGTTACGCCCTTTTCCTTGCATTCGGCAGCGCGCTTCCACTCGTAGTTTCCGTACCACGGCGGCGCCTCGCAAATCTTGGTGGGATCCTCGTGGATCGCCGTATCCATATAAGCAACACCCGTGTCCATGCAGGCACGAAGAACGGACATGTTGACGAAAGCCGAACCGACGTTGATGACGATCTCTACGCCGGTTTTCGTAATCAAGGCTTTCGTCGCCTCGATATCCATCGCGTCAAGCGCATGGGCCTCAAGTTTCACATCTGTCTTGAGGCTCTTCTTTTCGCGTACGGACTCGACAATCTTGCGGCACTTTTCCAAAGTCCGTGACGCAATATGAATGTCTCCCAATACATCGCTGTTCTGGGCGCATTTATGCGCCACGACCTGTGCTACGCCACCGGCGCCGATGATCAGAACGTTCTTCTTCATTTCAGGTGATGCCTCCTTTTCCCCGCAGGGATCAGCTTCGTTTCATGTTAAAACAGGGTTTAAGACAGGCTTTGCTCGAAATCGGCAAAGTCGAATTCGCGAACGGCACGCACGCTGCCGTCGAGTTCCTTGATGGCAATCGCCGGCATCTTCACGCCATTGAACCAGTTCTTCTTGACCATGGTGTAGCCGGCCGCATCCTCAAAGGAGATACGATCACCGACCTTCAGCTCCTTGTCGAACCGGAAGTCGCCGAAAATATCGCCCGCAAGGCAGGATTTGCCGCAGACCATGTAGGGATGTTCGCCCTCGTTCGGCAAAACCTTGGCGGTTTCGCGATAGATCAGGAGGTCGAGCATATGCGCTTCGATGGAGCTGTCGACGACGGCGAGGTTCTTGCCATTGAACAGCGTGTCGAGAACCGTCACTTCAAGCGTCGTGCTCTTGGTGATCGACGCTTCGCCGGGCTCAAGATAGACCTGAACGCCGTATTTTTCCGAAAAGGCCGCCAGGCGATCACAGAACTGGTCGAGCGGATAGTTGTCGCCGGTAAAATGGATGCCGCCGCCGAGGCTGACCCATTCCGCACGCGACAGGAGCGATCCGAATTTCTCTTCAATCTGCGTCAACATGCGGTCGAACAACGAAAAATCGCCGTTTTCGCAGTTGTTGTGGATCATGAAGCCGGAGATCCGGTCCATGACCTTGTCGACCTTGGCGACATCCCATTCGCCGAGACGGCTGAAGGGACGTGCGGGATCGGCAAGATCGAAGCTCGAAGAGCTGACCTGCGGATTGAGGCGCAGACCCCGGGTGATACCGGAGGCCTTTTCTGCAAAGCGCTCAAGCTGGCTGATGGAATTGAAGATGATCTTGTCCGCGTTCGAAATCACCTCGTCGATTTCGTAGTCGGCATAAGCGACGGAATAGGCGTGGGTTTCGCCACTGAATTTCTCGCGGCCCAGACGCACTTCATAAAGCGACGACGAGGTGGTGCCGTCCATATATTGCGACATGAAATCGAAAACCGACCATGTTGCAAAGCACTTCAGCGCCAGAAGCGCCTTGGCGCCGGATTTTTCCCGCACATAGGCAATCTTCTCCATGTTGCGAAGAAGTTTTGTCTTGTCGATGAGGTAATAGGGCGTCTGAAGCATGGCTTTTCACATATTGATTGAAGTCAAGGTCCGTCTGGATGATGGGCCTTATATGATGCTTGTTACAGGAAAACAAATGTCCGGCACCGAATTCCCGGAAAATTGCCCCCGCCGCAAAATCCGCGGGAGAAAACTCGCCAAGCCGCGGAACCAAGCGGGCATCGGCGCGTTTGAATGGCGGACAATCGGGTTTACGGCTGCCGCAACGAAAGTTCGTAAGCGTCGGCATTGATCCGCGGCGGCAGTCTTTTTGACCTGACGCCATTTCCATCAACGATGTTCCAGGAAGGACTTCACCCATGGCAAGCGTGCGTAGCAGCGTCAACGACAAGATCCAGCAATCCCTCGAAAACGGCGATGCAGCCGATGTGGCAGCACAGCTTGCCCAACTTCGCGAAGATCTGGCAAATCTTGCCAAGAGCGTTAAGGCGCTGGGCGTTGGAGCCTCGCATGAACTGAAGGCGCAGGCCGCCCGCGTGGCCGACGACGCACTGACCGCTTCCGGCGAGATGGCCGACAGCGTTCGCAACGAAATTTCCTCGCTGAACGACAATCTGACGGATCAGGTCCAGAAGAACCCGCTGCAGTCCCTCGGCATCGCCGTTGGTGTCGGTTTCGTGCTCGCCCTCCTCACACGTCGATAAGGCTGCATCATGCTTGAGGCATTGCTGGTCTATCTGGGAGACACCCAGCGTGAAGGACGCGTCGTGACACGGCGCCTGCGCGCCACGATAATCCTTTGGGTGCTGACCGGGATATTCTTCCTGATCGCCTTCGTAGCTGCTGTCGTGGCGGGGTCCATCTATCTGGCCCGGCATGTCGGCGCAGGGCCGGCCGCGCTTGTCGTAGCCGGTACGGCGTTTCTGCTTGGTGTCATCATGTTGGTGGCGCTTGCGATCGTCAAACGTCCGAGAGCCTATGCCGCAAGAAGACCCGTCGCATCCTTGACGGCGGCTCCCTTGACCGCAGCACCTCTGGCGCTGCAATCGCTCCTGACGCTGGCGATCCAGGCGCGCCCCTACGCGACGCTCGCCGTTGCCATGGCTGCCGGCTTTCTGGCAACCAGAGCCAACACCAGGAAAAAGAAATAGGCACGCCTTCAGGCGCGTTTAAGGCTCTTCGTCAAACTCTCATTCGCTGCTGCGCATCCGGACCATGGATGCGCAGTTTTTTTTATGTTACCCGCGATGGATAGACTGGTTGATGGTGCTCAGTGCCACGCCGCCCTTATTTGAACAAAGTGAAATACAGTCTCCCGCACGTCCCGTTTTTTTTCTGAAAGGCGATTGATGAAGAAGAAAGTCCTTGTCGTCGGCGGTGCCGGCTATATCGGTTCGCATACCTGCCTTCTCCTGTCTGAGCGGGGATATGAACCGGTCGTTTTCGACAATCTGTCCAATGGACATGAGGAATTCGTCCGCTGGGGACCCTTCGAGCAGGGCGATATTCGCGACCGCGCGCGGCTGGACGAGGTTTTCGCCAAGCACCAGCCGGAGGCCGTACTCCACTTTGCGGCGCTGATTGAAGTCGGCGAATCGGTAAAGCAACCCGTGGCCTTCTACGACAACAACGTCATCGGTTCGCTCAACCTGCTGTCTGCCGCCATCGATGCCGGGGTCACGGCATTTGTTTTCTCCTCCACCTGCGCCACCTACGGTTTGCCGGAACAGGTGCCGATTGACGAGACGCACCGTCAGGCGCCGATCAACCCCTACGGCCGCACCAAATGGGTAGTCGAGCAGGCGCTGAAGGATTACAGCACCTATAAGGGGCTGCGCTCGGTGATGCTGCGCTATTTCAACGCCGCAGGTGCAGATTTCGAAGGCCGCATCGGCGAATGGCACAAGCCGGAAACCCACGCAATCCCGCTCGCCATCGAGGCGGCACTCGGTCGGCGTCAAGGCTTCAAGGTGTTCGGCACGGATTATGACACCCGCGACGGCACCTGCGTGCGTGACTACATCCATATTCTCGATCTTGCCGACGCCCATGTGCGGGCAGTGGACTATCTGCTGGCGGGCGGTGAAACGGTTGAACTCAACCTTGGCACCGGCACCGGCACGACTGTGAAGGAGTTGCTGGCTGCGATTTCGGACGTATCCGGCCGCCCCTTCCCGGTGGAATATACCGACCGCCGCGATGGCGATTCCACCACCCTTGTCGCCAATAACGACAAGGCAAAGGCGGTGTTGGGCTGGGAGCCGCGTTATTCCCTGTCTGATATCATCAAATCCGCCTGGGCTTGGCATTCCTCGCGCAACGCCGGGGACTGAGCGAACGCAATTTAAAACAAAAAGACACCGGCCAATGGCCGGTGTCTCTCGCGGGACGCCTGTTGAGGTCGATCCCGCTCCTGCCTCCCAGGTAAGGGGATCAGGGCTTGGTGGCGGACGTGGTGGTGCTGTCCGGAGCTGCAGGCGTTGCCGCGCTCTTTTCGCTGGCCTGCTGTTCCAGCGTCTTGAATTCCGGAGCAGCCTTCAGCGTTTCCGCCGTTTCGGTCGTCGTCAGGCGAATGGTGCCGTCCTGCGTGTTGCGGGTCATCGTTACCTTGTCCATAGGCACCGCGACATCCTTGGCACCTATACCGAGGAAACCGCCGACACCAATCACGGCTGCGACGAGACCGCCGTCTTTTTCCATGATGAGGTTGGTGACGTTACCGATGCTCTCGTCGGCTGCGGTATAAACCGACTTGCCGATGTAATCATTGGCACTGATCTGCGTTTCGCCCTGCTGGGTGATGTAAGCACCGCCCGTCGTCGCGGCCGCGCTATCATTGGCCAGAGGAGCCGCCGGCGCCATCGGGGTAGCGGGAGGCGTTGCCGGTTCGGTCTGAGCACTCGGATTTGCCGGTGCTGGCTGGGTTGTACCCTGAGCGATGGCAAGCGGCGCGAAAGCCGTCGTGCCCATCAGGGCGGCGGTGACGAGTATCGTAAGTTTCTTTGCCATTTTCGTACCTTCCTTTCATCGTTTTCGACTGGCCGGGCGGTGACGAGTTTCGCTTTCCACTCCATGACCGGTTCGCTTTGCAAACGGGCTGACCATTGAAATGGTTCCGATTTTTTCAGTCGCATAGACGCGATTGCGACATTTTGCGGCTCCCGAACGAAAAAATCAGGCATTGCTAAAGGAAGATGGCGCGGTATTATCCGTGACGTAACAATGCCGTAACTGCCGGAGTTTTTGCATGCCTCAACCCGGCAAAAAACTGAAAAACACGTTCTCGGCTTTACGTCGACGCAGTGCGAATTTTTTTCCGACGGCCTCCATCGGCACCTATCTGGTGGTGATGGCAACCGTCATCACCCTGCCGCTTATCCTTTTCGGCGGCTACTTGATGCTGCGCCTTGAAAGCGAAAAGCGCGACGACCTGCAACGGGAGACGATCGAGGATGTCAGGGTCGTCAGCCGCAACATCGATCGGCGCCTGCAGGAAATCGCCACCTCCCTCAATCTGCTGTCGCAATTCCCGGAACTCGAGAATGGCAATCTTGCCGCTTTTCAGGGACGTGTTGCCGAAAGCCTGAAACGGGAGGGCCTGTACGCCATTCTGGCTACCATGGAAGGCGAACAGTATCTCAATACCCGGGTGTCATTTGGCCAGCCTCTCAGCAAGGTGCCGGCCGAGGCCAATCTGGCCAAGGCAATCGAATCCCGTCGGATCACCGTTTCGGACATGTTTTTCGGCGCGACGAGCAAGGAATGGGTGTTCAACGTTACCTT
Organism: Agrobacterium sp. MCAB5; assembly: GCF_052114365.1. Taxonomy (NCBI): domain Bacteria; kingdom Pseudomonadati; phylum Pseudomonadota; class Alphaproteobacteria; order Hyphomicrobiales; family Rhizobiaceae; genus Agrobacterium; species Agrobacterium sp. MCAB5. The sequence goes on along the minus strand of NZ_JBFREP010000011.1, from coordinate 232,626 downwards.
GCCGCTCGACCCCAATCTGGGTTCCGCCGGAGATGCCCTGATCCTGACGCAGAATACAAGTGACCTGAGCCGGCTCATTCCCACGGAAAACCTGCCGCGCAACTGGGCGGTCGCCATTATCGACGGTAACAATCGTGTTGTCGTTTCCAGTGCGCAGAATGGGGTGGAAGTGGGCAAGCCATTTGCCAGCCCCGCCATTCTTTCAGAAATGCAGGCCTTCAGCGGCAATTTCTTCGACGACAAGGGCAACCTCTATGCCTATGCCCAATTGCCGGGCTGGCAATGGCGAACTGTGATGTGGGGGCCACTTGCCGCAAGTCAGGCAGCATTGGTCGACACGTGGCGGCAAATGATGATCGGCAGCACGATGCTCGTGCTCATCGCCATCGGCGGCGCCTATCTGGTCGGCCGGCAGTTGCGCAGTTCCATTCGCGATCTCACGCTCATGGCTGAACGCATCGGTGAAGGCGAGATCGTGGCGCCCGTCGATACCAAGATCAAGGAAGCCAACCAGGTCGCCGTCGCGCTCTCCAATGCTTCCTTCGACAGAAGCCAGTCGGAAGAACGGCTGCAACTTCTGCTGCACGAACTGGTTCACCGCTCCAAGAATATTCTTACGCTGGTTCAGGCGATGATCCGGCAATTGGGGCGGGAAAACAAAAGCATCCCGGAATTCCAGAAAGAGGTGGACCACCGCCTGCGCGGTCTCGGAATGTCGATCCGGGCATTGGCGGAGGTTCAATGGCAAGGCTTGCCGATCCGTAAGCTGATCGAGACCCACCTCGACGTTTTCGGCACCGTTTCGGAACGCTTCGAGCTGTCTGGGGACGATTTCATGCTTTCTCCGGAAGCGGCGCAAAATTTCGGGCTCGTGGTGCATGAGCTGACGACGAACTCCATCAAATACGGCGCCCTGTCGGTTGCGCTCGGAAAAATCACGGTGAGCTGGAAGCCGCTCGAAAAAGATGGACGTCAGATGATTTATATCGTCTGGACCGAAACGGGCGGGCCACCGGCGACGGAACCAAGCCGCAAGGGCTTTGGTACCACGGTCATCAAAAGGCATGCGGAAGGCGCATTCGGCGGACAGGTGGTGACGGAGTATCGCGAAACCGGGTTCGAATGGTCGCTTGAAGCGCCGATGCGCTATTTTATACCCAAGCGACCCGATCAGGCAGGCCCGCTTTGAAAAATGGCGTGCTGGATCCCCGTACCAGCAGACGAAAAGCAGCTAATTTCGCCCTCCACAAAAAAAATACGTTTTAGTGGAACCGAATTAGGGCGGATGCATTTTTACTGCAGGCCAAGCAATTCCCCCGTCCCCGCCTGACGCTTGGCTGACAATAAACAGGTTTCACCCCTGAAAACCTGTCATAATAAAAAAGCACGGCTCTTTCATGGGCCGTGCTTTTTTTTGCGTTCTCGCAAAAACGGCCGAAGTGCTGCCTATGAGGCAGGTCTCCAACCGAGGGCCATTATTTCGAAATTTCAAATGTCGGTGACGTCCCCGGAAGGAAATTTAAGCCGGTAGACGATCCGCTCCGGCGTGAGGTGATATTCGGCACTCCCGCCCAATGCGGATGGAACGACCTTTTCCAGCACGACGCTGCCGAAACTGCCGCGCCTCGCCTGCGCCGGCTCTTTCGATGGCATGATCGGCTCGATCCACTCAACGATACAAAAATCGCCTTCCTGTCGGCATTGCAGCGAGATTGGCGGATGATAGGCGAGATTGCCGCTATGGCTGACCGTATTGACGACCAGCTCATGGAAAGCCAGACCGATATAAAGCGCGCCATTCGGATTGAGCAGCAGGTTTTCACCTTCCATGTGAATGAGATTAGGATATTCCGGCACATAGAGATCGAATTGCTGGCGAAGAAGCTCGAATATGCGAGCACCTCTCCAGTCGGAATCCGTGATGAGATCCTGACTTTGGGCAAGAGCGTGTAACCGGCCCCGAAACTTGCGCAGAAAATCATCCTTGGTGAGGCTGAAACGGGCCGTCTGGCCCGCAAGGCTCTGGATGATCGCCAGGAGGTTCTTGGAACGGTGGCTGACCTCGCGCAGCAGCGAGCGCAAAAGCTGCTCGCGCCGCCGTTCCGCCGTCACCTCGCGAATAGTGGTTTTCATCACCGCCTGCTTCGCCTGGTTGAAGGTGGAATGGATCTGGAACTGGAAAACCCGGTCATTGCCGGCATTAACTTCCAGCATGCCCCGACTGCCCACCACATTCATATCTTTTTTGAGTTCGGCAAGCCGCTCTGAAAGATCGGTGCCAAACACATTTTCATCCGTGGGATGGCTATCGGTCGGCAGACGCCACACATCCGGCAGATTGGCCACGAATATATACTCCCGGTTCCAGTCTTGTAACATGACTGTCTCGCCCGAATCGAGCAAAGCGAGGACGAGCGAATCGTGTAGCTCGCTCTCGTTCCTCTCCGCGTTATGCCATGCCAGCCGATGCAAATTCATCTCCCTGCAAAAAGCCGTGAGATCACCTCACGACCGTAACCGCGAACGTCCGGGTACCGTAGTTGTTCCCGGACAGTCTACGGTTTCGGCAAATTTCACGCCGCGACGCGAGAGCTTTCGTTGAAAAACAGGGCCTGGCTGATAAGCGCTTTCACCATGTCCGGGTTGAACGGCTTCGTAACGAGGAATGTCGGCTCGGGCCGCTCACCCGTCAAAAGACGCTCAGGGAAGGCTGTAATGAAGATCACCGGCAGAGACGTCATCTGAAGGATCTCCTTCATGGCATCGAGCCCGGAGCTGCCGTCTGCAAGCTGGATGTCGGCAAGGATCATCTTCGGCTGCGTGCGGTTGAAGAGATCGATCGCCTCCGCATGCGTGCGGGCAATACCCGTAACGCGATGGCCGAGATCGGTGACCATCTGCTCGATATCCATGGCGATCAGAGGTTCGTCCTCGATAATCATGATATCGGTGGCAACCTGGCGGGCGATTTCAGAGGCCGCCTCATCGATCAGCTGGCCGATCTGGGCTTCAGTTACCCTCAGAACCTCTGCTGCTTCCGAAGCTGTGAACTCTTCGACCGTGGTCAGAAGGAAAGCCTGGCGGGCGAGCGCTGGTACCGCAGAGAGGTTGGCGGAAGCGCGCTTTTCCCAACCTGACAGGTTTTCATCGGCCTTTATATTGATCGTGACGGAACTAAAAATCGATACGAACAATTGATAAAGCGAAACCCGATCGTTGCTTGTCGGCGGGAAGATGCTGATATCGGCGATCAGAGCTTCAAGTGTTGCTGCAACATAGGCATCGCCAGTGGATTGAGAGCCGCAAACGGCACGCGCGAACCTGCGCAGATATGGCAGGTGCGGTGCGATGCGTGTAGAAACTGACATGGAATTCTCCCCTTTCATGCGGTCTGCAACGCAAACCCACGATAGCAACGTGCGCATCATAAAAAAAGTTCCGGATCGCCGGAACTATTTTTTTCATCGCGCATTCTTGCCACGACACAAAAGGAATACCGGACGTTATGAACATATTTCAATCGGACCAAGATTCTCCGGACAATCCGGCCAACCCTCAGGTCCCGCACTCTGGACGTGCGGTGATTTCCCGCAAGCTCAGGGAACTCTACGATGCTGTTCAGGAAGAAGGCATCCCTGACAAATTCCTCGATCTTCTCGAGAAACTCGATGAAGCCGAAAACAGAGCCAAAGACAAGGCTTCGGGGGAATGATGGCGAAAGAGCCGGAGCAGACAGAATACAATTTCAAACGGGAAATGCTGGCGGCACTGCCAAACCTGCGCGCATTCGCGATCTCACTCATCCGTTCGAGGGATCGCGCTGACGACCTTGTGCAGGATACGATCATGAAGGCCTGGGCGAAACAGGAGAGTTTCCAGCCTGGCACCAACATGCGCGCATGGCTGGTGACGATCCTGCGTAACGAATTCTACAGCCAGATTCGCAAGTCCGGCCGCGAAGTACAGGATACCGACGGGGTTTACACCTCGCGCCTGTCGGTGCCGCCAGAACAGCATGGTTCGGTCGATCTTCAGGATTTTCGTACGGCACTTGCAAAATTGCCCGACGATCAGCGCGAAGCGATATTGCTGATTGGCGCCTCCGGCTTTGCTTACGAAGAAGCAGCCGAGATTTGCGGTTGCCCGGTTGGCACGATCAAGAGCCGTGTCAGCCGCGCGCGATTGCGCCTTCAGGAACTTCTCGGCATCGAAAACGAAAACGAGTTYGGTCCTGACGCGCAGATGAGCGCCGTTACCGCCGCAGCCACCGCGCGCTGAGCTGGCAGAATTTGCAAAGCATTAGACGGGTAGGCTCRTGCCTGCCCGTTTTTCTTCGCCGCGTCGTCAGATACCGGTCTCCTTGACCGACTGCATCACGACGAATGTCGAAGTGTTGGAAACCGATGGAAGGCTGGAGATTTTTTCGCCGAGCACCCTWCGGTATTTGCGGATATCGCTGGTGCGCACCTTCAGTAGATAATCGAAGGCGCCGGCGATCATGTGGCATTCCTCCACCTCCTTGATCTTGCGCACCGCCGTGTTGAATTCCTCAAGYGCCTTTTCGCGTGTGTCGGAAAGCTTGACCTCGGCGAAGGCGATATGGTCGACGCCCAGTTTCTGCGGATTGAGCACCGCACGGAAGCCCAGAATATAACCTTCATCCACCAACCGCTTGAGCCGCGTCTGGCACGGCGTCTTGGAGAGGCCGACCCTTTTCGACAGTTGCAGCACCGACATGCGCCCGTCTTCGCTGAGGGCCTCGAGAATCTTGAGATCGAAGTGGTCCAGATCGTCTGTTTTATGACTATTAGCCATGTTATTTCACGCCAATTTTGAATAATAAAAGTTCATATGGCCTGTTCTATCCTCATAATAGGACCATAGCAATTTTTACGGCAATGATATTGTACGCAGCAGAATGACAAGCGGCGAGCGAAGGACACGCTGCCGCTGACAGTCTGTCTTCAACAGCTTTTCAGGATTTTAAGAATGGCCGATGGTGCAAGCAAAGCCGATGTAAACCCGCAGCAGACGGTGAACGGTATTTTCCAGAATTTTGCACCGCCCGTGCGCGAGCAGAGCCCGTTGCGCAAAGCAATTACCGCCGCTTACCGCCGCCCAGAGGAAGAGTGCCTGGCGCCTCTGATCGATGCTGCGACCGTCACGCCCGAGCAGGCCGCAGCCATTCGCACCACGGCAACCAAGCTGATCGAGGCGTTGCGCGCCAAGACGAAAGGCACCGGCGTCGAGGGGCTGGTGCAGGAATATTCGCTCTCCAGCCATGAGGGCGTGGCCCTGATGTGCCTTGCCGAAGCACTGCTGCGCATTCCCGACACCGCCACCCGCGACGCGCTGATCCGCGACAAGATCGCCCGCGGCGACTGGAAGTCCCACATTGGCGGCGGGCGCTCGCTGTTCGTCAACGCCGCAACCTGGGGTCTCGTCATCACCGGCAAGCTGACCTCGACGGTCAATGACAGCGGCCTTTCGGCGGCKCTGACCAAGCTGATCGCCCGGGCTGGCGAACCCGTCATTCGCCGCGGCGTCGACATGGCGATGCGCATGATGGGCGAGCAATTCGTGACCGGCGAAACGATTGGGGAAGCGATCAAGCGCTCGAAACCGCTGGAGGAACAGGGTTTCCAATATTCTTACGACATGCTCGGCGAAGCAGCGACCACCGCCAAGGATGCGGAGCGTTATTACAAGGACTACGAAAACGCGATCCACGCCATCGGCAAGGCCTCCGCCGGGCGTGGCATCTATGGTGGCCCCGGAATTTCCATCAAGCTTTCGGCCCTGCATCCGCGTTATGCCCGTGCGCAGGCAGAGCGGGTAATGGCGGAGCTTCTGCCGCGTGTGAAATCCCTGATGCTGCTCAGCAAGAAATACGATATCGGCCTCAACATTGACGCCGAGGAAGCTGACCGGCTGGAACTGTCGCTCGATCTTCTGGAGGAACTGGCGCTCGACAAGGATCTTGCCGGTTGGAACGGCCTAGGCTTCGTTGTGCAGGCCTATGGCCGCCGCTGCCCCTTTGTTCTCGACTACATCATCGATCTCGCCCGACGTGCCGGTCGCCGCATCATGGTGCGTCTTGTCAAGGGCGCCTACTGGGATGCGGAGATCAAGCGCGCACAGGTGGACGGGCTGGAAGACTTCCCGGTCTTCACCCGCAAAGTGCACACGGATGTCTCCTATATCGCCTGCGCCCGCAAGCTGCTTGCCGCGCGTGACGTCGTGTTCCCGCAATTTGCGACCCACAACGCCCAGTCCATGGCKACCATCTACCATCTMGCYGGTCCGGACTTCAAACTCGGTGATTAYGAGTTCCAGTGCCTGCACGGCATGGGCGAACCGCTTTACAGCGAAGTCGTCGGCAAGAAAAAGCTCGATCGTCCCTGCCGCTTTTATGCGCCTGTTGGCACCCACGAGACGCTGCTTGCCTATCTCGTCCGCCGTCTGCTGGAAAACGGCGCGAACTCCTCCTTCGTCAACCGCATAGCGGATCCCGCCGTGCCGGTGGCTTCCCTGCTGGAAGATCCGGTCACCGTGGTCAAGGCTTACCCCGTTCCCGGCGCACGGCACGACCGCATTGCTGCACCCGCTGGTCTCTTCGGCCCCGARCGGGCAAATTCCGCCGGCCTCGATCTTTCGAATGAAACGGCACTTGCCGCGCTGGACAACGTCCTTAAGGCAGGTGCGACGACGGAATGGAAAGCCGCAGCACCGCATGCAGGCGGAAAGACACGCCCGGTCCTCAATCCCGGCGACCACAATGATGTCGTCGGTTATGTAACCGAACCGACAGAGGCCGATGTCGAAGCGGCAATGCAACGGGCCGCAGCCTCCAACTGGTCTTCCACGCCGGTCGAGGAGCGCGCCGCCTGCCTGGAGCGCGCTGCCGACCGGATGCAGGCCGAGATGCCGGCCCTGCTTGGCCTCATCATGCGCGAGGCCGGAAAATCCATGCCGAACGCCATTGCCGAGGTGCGCGARGCGATTGACTTCCTGCGTTATTACGCAGCGGAAGCCCGGAAGACCTTCAAGGCCAACGAGACACCGCTCGGCCCGGTCGTCTGCATCAGCCCGTGGAACTTCCCGCTTGCCATCTTCATCGGCCAGGTAACGGCAGCACTGGTTGCCGGTAATTCGGTACTGGCAAAGCCCGCCGAAGAAACCCCGTTGATCGCAGCGCAGGGGGTRCGCCTGCTGCATGAGGCAGGCGTTCCGCAGGACGCCGTGCAGCTTCTGCCAGGTGACGGCAAGACCGGTGCGGCACTTGTCGGCTCAGCGCTCACGGCGGGTGTGATGTTCACCGGATCCACGGAAGTGGCGCGCCTCATCCAGGGTCAACTCGCAGGCCGGGTTCTCGCAAACGGCCAGCCCGTTCCCCTGATTGCCGAGACCGGCGGCCAGAACGCCATGATCGTCGATTCCTCAGCGCTTGCYGAGCAGGTCGTCGCCGACGTCATCGCCTCTGCCTTCGACAGTGCCGGCCAGCGTTGCTCGGCGCTTCGCATTCTCTGCCTGCAGGAAGATGTGGCCGACCGCACCCTGACGATGCTGAAGGGCGCGCTGCACGAATTGCGCATCGGGCGCACCGATAGCCTTTCCGTCGATGTCGGCCCCGTGATCACCGCTGAAGCTAAAGGCATCATCGAAAAACACGTTGACAGCATGCGCGCACTCGGCCACCGGATCGAGCAGATTTCGCTTGCCGGCGAAACCGGCAAGGGCACCTTCGTGCCACCGACAATCATCGAGATGAAATCGCTCGCCGATCTGAAGAAAGAGGTCTTCGGGCCGGTGCTGCACGTCATCCGGTTCAAGCGCGACAATCTCGACCGGCTGATCGACGAGATCAACGCCACCGGCTATGGCCTGACCTTCGGCCTGCATACGCGTCTTGACGATACCATCCAGCATGTCCTGTCGCGCGTCGCGGCCGGTAATCTCTATGTGAACCGCAACATCATCGGCGCCGTGGTCGGCGTCCAGCCCTTTGGCGGGCGAGGCCTCTCCGGCACCGGCCCCAAGGCGGGCGGTCCGCTCTATCTCGGCCGCGTCACACAAACCGCGCCGAAGATCGACCGCGTTGCCAGCCAGCAGGACCAGGCGGCTGTCGATCTCGCCCGCTGGCTGGATGAAAACGGCCAGAGCGTTGCAGCCGAAGCCGCAAGACAGGCCGCAGCCCTATCCGGCCTCGGTTTCGAAACCGAACTGGCAGGCCCAGTCGGCGAACGCAACGTCTATGCGCTGCATCCGCGCGGCAAGGTGCTGCTTATTCCGGCCACGGAGCAAGGGCTCTATCGCCAGCTTGCGGCAGCGCTTGCCACCGGCAACTCGGTCGTTATCGATAATGCGTCGGGGCTGGAAAAGTCGATCTACGGATTGCCGGCAACCGTCACCTCGCGCATCACATGGGCTGACAGCTGGGAAAAATCCGCACCGTTCGCCGGCGCGCTGATCGAGGGCGATGCGGAACGTGTCGTTGCGATCAACAAGAAAATCGCCGCCCTGCCCGGTCCTCTGGTTCTGGTTCAGGCCGCCACGACGGAAGCGCTTGACCGTGAAACCCAGCCCTACAATCTCGACTGGCTGGTGGAAGAAGTCTCCGTCAGCGTCAACACAACGGCTGCCGGCGGCAATGCCAGCCTGATGAGCATCGGCTGATTATCTGGTTCCGGCAGGGTCTCGACCCTGCCGGTCCATCACATCACCCACCGATTTCACCACGACCGAAAAGCTGGTTCAGAACCTGCTCTTCAAGCCGCGCGAATTCCGGGGTGCCGTGTCGGCGCGGACGCGGCAGTTTCACATCGAGATCAAGGGCGATGCGCCCCTCATCAATCACGACGATGCGGTCTGCAAGTGCGACGGCTTCCGAAACATCGTGCGTAACGAGAACGGCGGTGAATTTCTGCTTGCGCCAGATGCGCTCCAGCAGAAGCTGCATTTCGATGCGGGTGAGCGCATCTAGCGCCCCGAGGGGTTCATCCAGCGCCAGAATTTGCGGATGCGCCACCAGCGCGCGTGCCAGCGCCACGCGCTGCTTCTGGCCTCCAGACAGGACATAGGGCCACTCGCCCGCCCGGTCCTTTAGCCCAACCTCTTCAAGAATGGCAAGCGCCTGCTCGTTCGCCGCCTCACCTTTGGCGATGCCGGTCAGGCCCACGGATACATTGTTTGCGATGCGCTCCCATGGCAGAAGGCGCGGCTCCTGAAACATCATGCGAGTGCGGCTCGATGCGTCTTTCGAAACGGTGCCGCTTGTGGGCGCATCAAGACCGGCCAAGATACGCAGAAGCGTGCTCTTGCCGCATCCACTCTTGCCGATAATAGCCAGAAACTCGCCTTCCCGCACATCGAGATCGATGCCGCGCAGAACCGGTTTATCGCCAAAGGTCTTTGTCAAATTGCGGAAGCTGAAAGCGACCTTGCTGTCGTTCTGCTTGCCGCGCTGTTCAACCTTGGTCTCTGCCCCGGAAGGGGAGGATGATGGGGCATCGGGGCGTCTCAACGTCGTAACATTGCTGGTCGACATGGGTTACCTCAGACTTTCTTGAAGGCTGGATGCCACTGCAGGAAGATGCTTTCGAGGAAGCGGGCGAAACTGTCCGCCAGCTTGCCAAGAAGCGCGTAAATAAGGATCGACAGCACGACGACATCGATCAGCAGGAACTCGCGCGCCTGCATGGCCATGTAGCCGAGGCCGGAAGAGGAGGAAATTGTTTCCGCCACGATAAGCGTCAGCCACATGATGCCGAGCGCATAACGCAGGCCGGTGAAAATGGACGGCAGCGCGCCGGGCAGGATCACTCGCCGGAACAGGGTGAAGGGCGACATGCCATAGGTACGCCCCATCTCCACCAGTTGCGGATCGACCCCCTGAATGCCGAGCAGCGTGTTGATGTAGATGGGGAAAAACACTCCGAGTGCCACGAGGAAAAGCTTTGCCTCCTCGTCGATGCCGAACCAGAGGATGACGAGCGGAATGAGCGCCAGATGCGGGATGTTGCGGATCATCTGCAGCGTCGTGTCGGTAAAGCTGCGGGAAAACCGCGACAGTCCGTTGGCCAGCCCGAAGATGAAACCAATCGCGCCGCCAACGGCGAAACCGGCCAGAGCGCGAGCGGAGCTGACACCGATATTGGCGATGAGTTCCCCTGAAAGCAAAAGCCGCCAGAAGGCTTCCGCGACGGCAGAGGGAGCCGGCAGGACGTTTGCCGAAATGAGACCGACGCGGGCAGCAAGCTCCCAGCCGGCAAGAATGATGGCAGGAAGCAACCAGCCCGTGATGCTTCCAGCCTCGATACGCCTTCTGATGCTCATCGCGAAGCCCTCCGTATCCGGGATCAGTTGGTGGCGCCTGACCAGACGGCATCCTTGATGCTGATCTGCTTAGGGATCAGGCCCAGGCGATAAAAGCGGTCGGCAGTTTCCTGCTGGCTGGCAATGATCTTGTCATCGATTTTCGAAATACCGAATTCCGAACGGTTCGCAGCCAGCGTCTGCGCTTCCAGCGGTACACCTGTCACCTCATGCAGGGCTGCCGCAACCTTGTCGCGGTTGGCGGCGGACCATTTGGCCGCCTCGCCCAGGGCATCAAGCGTTATATTGATGGTGTCGGCATGGGATTTGGCATAGTCGCGGTTGGCGAGGAAATAGGTACTCACATTGAGAACCTCGCTGGTGCGGGCCAGAGTGACGGGCTTATAGCGCGTCTCGGCAATTGCATAGAACGGATCCCAGACGGCCCAGGCGTCGATCTTGTCGCTGGCAAAGGCTGCCGCCGCGTCAGCCGGGCTGAGATAGACCACGTCGATATCGCTAAATTTCAGGCCGTTCTTCTCAATTGCCGCCACCAGCAGATTGTGGGCGCTTGTGCCCTTGCCGACGCCGACCTTCTTGCCCTTCAGATCGGCAACCGACTTTATACCGCTCTCGGGCTTGGTGAAGATCGCCTCACCCTTACCGTTTGAGGGAAGAGCCGCAACGTAAACGATGGCCGAACCGGCCGCCTGACCGAAGATTGGCGGCGCATCGCCCGTCCAGCCGACATTGATGGAGCCAACATTCAAGGCCTCCACCAGCGGCGGGCCTGCGGTGAATTCGACCCACGAAACCTTGACGCCCTTGGCCTCAAGCGCCTTTTCGATAACGCCCTGTTGCCTCGCGATCACCGGCAGGCCGGTTTTCTGATAACCGATCTTCAGCTCTTCCGCCGCCTGCGCCTGCAAGGGCAGCACGGATAATGCAGCGGCAACAAGAAAACTGGCGGAGAGGGCACGACGGGTAATGGCTGGCATCTTAGCTCCTTGTCGCCGACCCCCTGGGGCCGGTTTGCGATATGGAGCAATGCTAGGGTTTTCGATGAAAACGATAGAGAGAGGATAATTCAATATGAGCGATATTGCGGGAATAAAATTCCGCAGAGACGCCTCTTTCCCGCAAATCATCGCAGGAGGCATTACCAAGCCTGCTTAACAGACGAATGCCGGTGCGGACTGGCCGCACCGGCATGATGGATCAATATCGCTATCGAACGCGCAAACTTGCGAAGCGATTTACTCGATATCGAAGGAAACGCCCTGCGCCAAAGGCAGCGCCTTGGAGTAGTTGATRGTGTTGGTGGCGCGGCGCATATAGGCCTTCCATGCATCCGAACCGGATTCGCGGCCACCGCCGGTTTCCTTTTCACCACCGAATGCGCCGCCGATTTCCGCGCCCGAGGTTCCGATATTGACGTTGGCGATGCCGCAATCCGAGCCTTCCGAAGACAGGAAACGTTCCGATTCCTGAATGTCACGGGTGAAGATCGACGACGACAGACCAGCGGCAACGGCGTTATGCGCGTCAATCGCCTGATCGAGATCGCTGTACTTCATCACATAAAGGATCGGCGCGAACGTCTCTTCCAACACCGGCCCCGCCTGTTCAGGCATTTCGACAAGTGCCGGCTTTACATAATAGGCATCCGGCGCACCCGTATCCACTCGCCCGCCGCCATTCACCACGCCGTCATGCGCCTTGGCCGCTTCGAGCGCCTTCTGCATSCCGTCGAAAGCCGCCTTGTCCACCAGCGGTCCGACAAGCGCCGATGTTTCSAGCGGATTGCCGACGGAWACGGAGGCGTAGGCCTTTTTCAGACGCGGCACGAGCTGGTCGTAAACACTGTCATGCACGAAGAGACGGCGAAGCGTGGTGCAGCGCTGGCCGGCCGTGCCCATGGCGCCGAAGGCAATGGCGCGCAGCGCCATGTCGAGATCGGCAGACGGGCAGACGATGCCGGCATTGTTGCCGCCCAGTTCCAGAATGGCGCGGGCGAAGCGCTTCGCCAGACGCGGGCCGACATCGCGGCCCATGCGGGTGGAACCGGTKGCAGAAACCAGGGGAACCTTGGGGTTGTCCACCAATGCTTCACCAACGGCGCGGTCGCCGATCAGAAGCTGCGACAGCCCTTCCGGCGCATCGCCAAACCGGGCTACGGCACGTTCGAAGATGCCCTGAACCGCAAGTGCCGTCAGCGGGGTCTTTTCAGATGGCTTCCAGACCACCGAATTGCCGCAGACTAGCGCGAGCGCCGCGTTCCACGACCAGACCGCGACCGGAAAATTGAAAGCGGAGATAACGCCGACAACGCCGAGCGGGTGCCAGGTTTCCATCATACGGTGGCCGGGGCGTTCGGTGGCGATGGTGAGGCCGTAAAGCTGGCGGGACAAACCGACCGCGAAATCGCAGATATCGATCATCTCCTGCACTTCCCCGAGACCTTCGGACGGGACCTTGCCCGCTTCCAGCGAGACGAGCCGACCGAGATCTGCCTTGAAGGAGCGCAGTTCTTCGCCCAGAAGGCGGATCAGTTCGCCACGGCGCGGAGCAGGCACGTTGCGCCAAATCTTGAAGGCGGCATCGGCCTTGTCKACCACGGCTGCGACACCCTCGACCGAAATGGTCTTGAGGCTTGCGATCTGTTCACCCGTTACCGGGCTGAACGACGCCATATCGCCGCCGGTATAAAGATCGCGGGCGACGCCCATTCTGTCGAGCAGGGCCGCGGCTTCCTGTTTCACGTCAAGCTTCGTGGTCGCATCCATGTCAAATTATCCTTTTTGGCTCAAAGGGGAGGAAAGGCCGTTTTTGATACGGCGCTTTCAACTCCCGTCGCTGTTCTTTCCCCGAATTTATCATTTTGTGAAACGGGGCCTCCGTCGAAGCCGGCAAAACACCATTCCATTCTTTCCCGTAATCATATATGGCCATAATGACCCTTTTCCAATGAGGAAAGCGGGTAAGTTGATGCGAGAATGGTATGGATCCGCGCAGAAGACTGGTCCCTGATATCGTAACCCTGCAAGCATTCGAGTGTGCCGCAAGGCATGGGAATTTTACCCGTGCGGCGGAAGAACTCAACCTCACGCAAAGTGCGGTCAGCCGGCAGATCGGCGAACTCGAGGCGCAGACCGGAATGCAGCTTTTCGAACGCATCCGCCGGCGCGTCGTCCTGTCGGAAGCGGGTCGCAAATTCCTGCCAGACGTGCGGCGCCTGTTGCAGCAATCCGAACAGCTGATGGTGCGCGCGGTCTCGGCCGGAACATCTCATGCATCACTTTCCGTCGCCACCCTGCCAACCTTCGGCAGCCGCTGGCTGATGCCGCGTCTGCACCGCTTCATCGACGCCAACCCGGAAATGACCATCACCATCGGCTCGCGCTCGCACCCCTTCGATTTCGATGAGGAAGGTTTCGACCTCGCCATCCATTACGGCCAGCCGGTCTGGGCGCACGGCACCTGCACCTTTTTATGCAACGAAGTGATCGTGCCGGTCGCCAGCCCCGCTCTGCTTCAGCGCGCGGGAATGAGAGAGCCGGAGGATTTTAACCGACAACCGTTGCTGCACGTGACCACACGGCCGAAACTATGGACTGAGTGGCTGGAGATGAATGGGGTAACGGCGGAGAATGCCTATAGAGGCAGCCGTTTCGACCAGTTTTCGATGATCATTGAAGCAGCCATAAGCGGCATTGGCTTTGCCCTTCTGCCGAAATATCTGATCGAGGCGGAACTCGTCTCCGGCCGTCTCGAAATCGTCTTCGACATTCCACTGCAAACCGACAAGAGCTATTATGTTGCCCTGCCGGAAGGGCGGCAGGACAATGTCCTTGCCCGCGCCTTCCAGGCATGGCTTCTCGATCAGGTCGGCAAGCCGGCCTAGATATTCACACAGTGCCGCCGATGGAAACCTCGTCAAGCCCCGGCAGATCGGGGCCGACCGGCACGATCCGGGTCGGATTGAGCGCCTTGATCGAATAATAACCGCGCTTGATGTGGTCGATATTGACCGTGTCACGCACGCCCGGAATGTTTAGCACCCGCATCATATAGGCCTGCAGGGCCCGATAGTCGGCAATGCGGCGAAGGTTGCACTTGAAGAGGCCGTAATAGGCGGCATCGAAACGCACCAGCGTCACGAAAAGCCTGACATCCGTTTCCGTCAGGCGATCGCCGAAGAGGAAGGGACCGCCTGATGCCAGGCGAGTTTCAAGTTCCTGAAGTGTCGCGAAGACGTCGGCAAAGGCTTCCTCATAGGCAAGCTGGGTGGTGGCAAAACCGGTTCTGTAGACACCGTTGTTGAGGCGGGGATAGATATGGTCGTTGAGCGCATCAATCGCGTCCCGCAGATCTTCCGGATAAAGATCGATGCCGTTATCGGCCAGATCGCCGAAACCGGAATTCAGCATGCGGAGAATGTCGGCGGATTCGTTGTTGACGATGGTTTTCGTCTTCTTGTCCCAAAGAACCGGAACGGTGGCACGGCCGGTATAATGCGGATCGGCGCTGGTATAGGCTTCGTGCATATAAGCGAAGCCGTTCAGCCCGTCGCGATCCGAACCTGGATAATCGCCGAATTTCCAACCCTCGTCGGAGAGCGCCGGCTCCACAATTGAGACCGAAATGACATCCTCGAGCTTCTTGAGCTTGCGGCCGATCAGCGTGCGTGAGGCCCATGGACAAATCAGCGCGACATAGAGATGATAGCGCCCAGCCTCGGCCTTGAAACCGCCCTCTCCCGTCGGGCCTGCTGAACCATCAGACGTTACCCAGTTGCGGAAGCCGGATGTCTGGCGAACGAAACCACCCTTCTTGTCGGTCGCCTGCACCGGGTGCCATTCGGCGGTCCACTTTCCATCCACGAGCATTTTGGGCTCTCCATTCATCTATCGATGAAAAGCTTATGGGGCCGTCTGCACCCACCCCACAAGCCGCGCTTCGGTTGACGCACTGTTTCCGATCGATGGATGACTTCAAAGCCGATTGCGGAAAAACGGATTCCAGCGAACTGTGCCGAGCCTGACCCTTTCGCGGATCATCGTCAGAAGTCCCGATGCGGCGATGACACCCAGCCCAAGCACCGCGATCGCATCCGGATATTCGTGGAAGAAAGTCATGCCGATCGCCACGGCCCAGAGGATCTGAGAATAATGCGAGGGTGCAATCTGGCTGGCCGGCGCGATACGTGTTGCGACGAGCAGCGTTATCTGTCCCGTCGCCGTGCAGAGGCCGATGAAGGCAAAGGCGGCGAACTGGTGCAGATTGGGCATGACGAACTCGGGAATCGAGGCAATGCCGTTGAAGGTGAGGCCGTAGACCAAAAGCACGCCCATTATCGAGGTGCGCTTCTCCTTGCCCGCAAGCGAGCGGAGCAGCACGATGGTCATCGCCGCCAGGAATGCGACACCGATGGCTGCGACGTGCCCGAGTTCCAGCGCCTTGAAGCCGGGCCGCACGACGAGCAGAACACCGACGATGCCGGCCAGAACGGCCGCCCAGCGCCATGGCCCTATATCTTCCTTCAATACGACAGCCGACAGCACTGTCACGAACAGCGGTGAAAGAAAGATCAGCGCATAAGCTTCGGCCAGCGGAATGGTGGTGAAGGCATAGATACCGAGAATACCGGCGAACAGGCCGGAAATCGCCCGCCCGTGCACCGCAAACGGACGGCTCATGCGCCAGAATTCACGCCACCTTTCCTCACGCGGCTTGCTGAAGAAGATGAAAATGCCGGAAAACAGGATGCTGAAAAAGCCGATCTCGAAAACGCTGATCTGTGATCCAAGCGACTTGATCGTGGCATCGCCCAGGGAAAAGGTCGCATAAGCGAACAGACCGAGCAGAAAACCCTTTTGCATTTGAACTTCCCCGAACAGCGACCGCAACGCAAAGGGCACCCCGGCCGCTTAAAGCAACCCGGACGCCCCTTAAGGGACAGACAGTCTGGCAGATTTGATCCTCACCTTATGGCTAGACCCGGCTACCTATGAGTGCAAGCCGCAAAAGCCGCAAAAACACCCGATCCGGCCGCATCGATGCAGATGGCCGCAAGGTGCGGCAAATTTGTCCCGCCGACGCCATCATATCACCGTCACGGAAAGAGGTTAGCCCGTGTTGATCGTGGCGCTTGGCGGCAAGCGTGAAGGCGGCTAAACAATGTGGTGTGATTGCACCCGCTGATTTCGCCTGAAGCTTGCTGCGCGAACATCGCCTCACGAACTGAAAGGAAGAAGAATGCGGATAGTGATGATCGGTGCCGGTTATGTCGGCCTTGTTTCCGGTGCGTGTTTTGCCGATTTCGGCCATGACGTGATCTGCGTGGACAAGATGCCGGAGAAGATCGAAGCGCTGAAAAGCGGCCATATCCCGATCTTCGAACCGGGTCTGGAGGTCATCGTTGCCAACAACGCCAAGGCGGGCCGATTGAGCTTCACCACCGATCTCTCCTCCGCGGTTGCCAATGCCGATGTCGTGTTCATCGCGGTCGGCACGCCCTCGCGGCGCGGCGACGGCCACGCCGATCTCGGTTATGTCTATGCGGCGGCGAAAGAAATCGCCCATTCGCTTGAAGGCTTCACCGTCATCGTCACCAAGTCTACCGTTCCCGTCGGCACGGGGGACGAGGTGGAACGCATCATCCGCGAAGAAAACCCTTCGGCCGATTTTGCCGTGGTTTCCAACCCGGAATTTCTGCGGGAAGGCGCGGCCATCGAGGATTTCAAGCGACCGGACCGCATCGTCGTCGGTCTTTCCGACGAGCGCGCCCGCCCGGTGATGACGGAGGTTTACCGTCCGCTTTATCTCAACCAGTCGCCTTTGCTCTTCACCACCAGGCGCACTTCGGAACTGATCAAATATGCCGCCAACGCCTTTCTGGCGATGAAGATCACCTTTATCAACGAAATGGCGGATCTATGCGAAAAGGTCGGCGCCAATGTTCAGGATATTTCGCGCGGCATCGGCCTCGATGGCCGCATCGGCGCGAAGTTCCTGCATGCCGGCCCCGGTTATGGCGGCTCCTGTTTCCCCAAGGATACGCTGGCGCTTGCCAAGACCGCRCAGGACTATGACGCCCCTGTGCGGCTGATCGAGACCACCATYGCCATCAACGACAACCGCAAGCGCGCCATGGGCCGCAAGGTCATCAACGCGGTGGGCGGCGACGTGCGCGGCAAGAAGATCGCGGTCCTTGGCCTGACCTTCAAGCCCAATACCGACGATATGCGCGACAGCCCGGCGATTGCCATCATCCAGACCCTCCAGGACGGCGGCGCCAAGGTGGTCGGCTACGATCCGGAGGGAATGGTGAATGCCCGCCATGTGATCGAGGRTATCGACTATGCCAGCGGTCCCTACGAGGCTGCCGAAGGCGCCGATGCCCTCGTGATCGTGACGGAATGGAACCAGTTCCGCGCACTCGATCTGCCGCGCCTGAAGGCCATCATGAAAAACCCCGTTCTGGTGGATCTGCGCAATATCTACCGCACGGACGAGGTCACCGGGCACGGCTTCGTTTATGCCGGCATTGGCCGCCCGCACGACAGCAGTTCCGACAAGGGCCAATAGCGGTTTCGCCTTCGAAGTTTCATTAAAACGGTTTTTGCGCTTCGGTTCGGCCGCAAACGCACCAACGGATGTGGGATATAGTCATCATGCGTTATCTGGTTACCGGCACCGCGGGCTTCATCGGTTTTTACGTTGCCAAACGGCTGCTCGATGCCGGCCATTTCGTAACCGGTTTCGACGGCATGACGAAATATTACGATGTTAGCCTGAAAGAAAAACGCCATGCGATCCTTTCCCGCTCCAACGGTTTCAGGGCCGAAATCGGCATGCTGGAAGACACGGATGCGCTGAAGCGCGCGGCAGAGGCTGCCGAACCGGAAATCATAATTCACCTCGCCGCTCAGGCAGGTGTTCGCTACAGCCTCGAAAATCCACGCGCCTATATCGATTCCAATCTCATTGGATCGTGGAACATGCTGGAGCTTGCCAAGAACCTGCGTGTCAAACACCTGATGCTGGCTTCRACTTCCTCCATCTACGGCGCCAAYGAAAAAATWCCCTTTGCGGAAAGCGACAAGGCCGACGAGCCGATGACGCTTTATGCGGCCACCAAAAAATCGATGGAATTGATGGCGCACAGCTACGCCCATCTCCACAAATTGCCCACCACAGCCTTCCGTTTCTTCACGGTTTACGGGCCGTGGGGACGGCCGGACATGGCGCCAATCAAATTCGTCGACGCCATCTCGAACGGCGAGCCGATCGATATTTACGGCCAAGGCAATATGAGCCGCGACTTCACCTATATCGATGACCTCGTTGAAGGTATCGTCCGGCTGAGCCAGGTCATTCCGTCCGAGGAAAACCGGGTMACTGAGGAAGGCGTCACCGACACGCTGTCGCACCACGCACCCTTCCGCATCGTCAATATTGGCGGCGGCCAGCCGGTAGAGCTGATGCACTTTGTCGAAACGGTCGAAAAGGCGGTCGGCAGGCCGGCAATCCGCAACATGTTGCCGATGCAGCAGGGAGACGTCCCCCGCACCTTCGCTTCACCCGATCTTCTGAGGGCCTTGACGGGCTATGTGCCGCAAACCCCGGTCGAGGAGGGCATCAAGGCCCTCGTCGCCTGGTATCGTGACATGCAGTCGACAGAGCTGCGCGAATAAATCAAAGCGTCGCCAGCAGACGATTGGAAAGCATGCCGCCGGAAGCGCTCTGCATGGCGATCTTGGTTTCCACGGCTTCGATGATCGTATCGCTGAAATCGACATCGGTGAGGTCGCGAATGTTGGAGAGACCGCCGGGCGAAAACACGTTCACTTCCAGTATCTTGTCGCCGACAATATCAAGCCCGACCAGGAACATACCGTCTTCCACCAGCTTGGGCCGCATCATTTCGGCAAGCGCCACGATCTCATCCGTCACCTTCACGGCCTCGGCAGTGCCCTTGGCGTGAATGTTGGAGCGCAGATCGCCTTTTGCCGGAACGCGGCGCAAAGCCGCATATTGTCCGTCGCGCATCAGAGGCTTGCCATTCATCATGAAGAACCGAATATCGCCATCCTTGGCGGCCGGCAGATAGGCCTGTGCAATCAAGTAACCTTCGAGACTGACCGCCTCGAAAATCTGGTTGAGATTGGCCTCCTTGCTGGAGCCGATCTTGAAGACGTTCTTGCCGCCTGAACCCTGCAGCGGCTTGACGATGACACCCTTAGGGTGGGTATCCGCAAATGCGCGTATTTCATCGACATTGCGCGAGATGATCGTGGTCGGGCGTACGATTTCCGGAAAGCTCTGGAAATAGAGCTTGTTCTGCGCCAGCGCCAATCCTTCCGGGTCGTTCAGAACCACAACGCCGCGCTGTTCTGCCAGCCGCCCGAACAGAATGCCGGCATGCACCGCCCATGGCCGCGTCGTCTGATCCAGCGAGGGATCGTTGCGCAGCATCAGCGCGTCGATTTCCTCTACATCCATGGTACGCCGTTCCAGTGCTTTGTCCTGAAGTGCCGCGTGAAAAGCATCGGCTTTCTTGTATTTGGCCTTCGGTAGAACGGTGGCGTGTACGGTCAGGCTATCATCCGAGCGCAAGGTAAAATCGCCAGGCGTCAGATACACCACCTCGTGACCGCGATTGAGCGCCGCCATGGCCAGCAGGCCGGTTGCGAAAGTAGGCCCCTCGGTTTCGATGGAATTGACGAAAAATGCGATACGCATAAGCCCCTCCTGTAATATTACAATGTCGCCAGTTCGGCGATGGATAATCCGGCCCGTATCTTTTCCAGCCGCTCATTGGCCTTGGCCGGCAGCAGAAAAGCGGGACGTACGCCCGGCGGACGCAAGAGGCCGCGCAAGGCAAGCTCCTGCATCACCGGGAAATGGGCAGCGGCGATCTTGCCCATCCAGAACGGATCGAGCGCGCCACCCTTGCGCAGATGCTCCAGCACCTCCGCAAGCCCACGCAGATAGATCGCGTCCTTGGAAAGACCGCCGCCACGATAGATGCGCAAAACCATGTTGAAGGCGCCAGCCTCGTCGAAACCATGATCGCGGGTCATAGTCCGGAACGTCTCAACAAAAGTCGCGCCGTCCAGCATGGCGGCGCAGCCGACGACACGGCCGGCGATCAGCCGCAGGCGCTCGCGCGTCATGCCGCCGGCCAGATGTTCYGCCAGCACTGCCAGCCCTTCCTGCACGCCYTCGTAACCGGAAAGGCCGGTGCGGAAGAGCCGGAGGCCCTGAAACGACCCATTGAAATAAGTGAGGAGATGCACGCCGATCTCATGCGACAGCAGCGCTTCGACCCGGCGCTGTTCCATGACGGTGTGGCGAGAAATCAGGAGCTTCTCGCCCGTCACCATCAGGCCAGGCGGCAGGTCATCCCTGATCTCGACACGCGCCTTGAATTCCGGCTCCTCCGCCAGATAGGTCTCGATCATCTCGCGCGATTTTTTGGCGACCGCATAACAATCGACCATGGCGATTTCGCCGCTCTCATCCTTGCGTGGGCAATCGGCAAGCACCTTGAGCGCCAGCGTCAGAA
The DNA here is from genome assembly GCF_052114365.1 of Agrobacterium sp. MCAB5. Taxonomy (NCBI): domain Bacteria; kingdom Pseudomonadati; phylum Pseudomonadota; class Alphaproteobacteria; order Hyphomicrobiales; family Rhizobiaceae; genus Agrobacterium; species Agrobacterium sp. MCAB5. Next base: position 211,739 of record NZ_JBFREP010000011.1, on the reverse strand, counting down.
GCGYGGGTTCGACGGCACCGTAAAGGGCGCGGGAGAAATCGGTGAAAGTACGGCGATGCAGATTGGCGAGCATGGTCAGTTGCAGATCGATCTCCTGCTGTTTCTCCCGGTAGAGATGATAGAGCACCGGGTCTTCCAGATGATCGAAAACGACGGAATAGAGCTTGCGTTTCTGCTCCTCGACGTCAACGCCGAGCGGCCGGTAAAGCAGGCGCGGCGCATATTGGAAGCTGCCATCGCGAAATTCCTCGAAGGCCCGGCGGGCATTGATCGGCGTCACGGACAGAAGAAAATCAAAGGACGAGACGATGTCGTCTATTGAGCGATCGGCGCGTCTGACGGCATCAACGAAGGCCTTGCGGCCGAGCGCGCGATGGCTGGTAACCTTGAGTGCGTCTTTACCGGCAGCGAATGACGAGAAGGCCTGAAGGCCGGCATCGAAAATATCCGCAATCATCGTCTCGCGCAGGCCGGGATAATCGGCGCCGGATTCAGGCTGTCGGTAGATCGGCGCGAAACGCACGCTGATGCAGGGAAAATCAAGCCCGGCATTTTGAAATCTGAGGATCGGATCGGCATCCGGTTCGGGCCGGGTTATGCGGGGCGTGCGGAAACGCACTTCGGCATCACAAACCGCCTTGATGAAAACACGGCGGGCACTTTGCGTTTCCGGCTCAGATGTTGCMGAGACGGAAACCTCATAATGCGGCAGGAAAGGTGAATCGTCAGCGAGCAGAATGTCGTGTTCCAGTTCGCCGATATCGAGAACCATGAAGGCGCCGAAACGTTCGCGCATGGCCATGCCGACGGCTGCAATCAGGGGTGCAGCCTCCTGAATGCTCGATGCGATCAGATAAGATGCATGCGCAGAGGCGATATCGCGGGCCGCAAGGTCCTTCGAGCCACCGGTCAGATGCAGGCAAAGAAACGGCAGCGGCCGGTCGATATGCAGCCGGCCGTTCTTTCCGACATCACGACGGACGGCTTTGCCGGCCTCAAGGCAGGCGACGACATCGTCTACCAGCTCGATAACCKGTAACGGTTCACYACGCGCCGAGGAGACGTTCATCGCCGCGCCCTCAGGCACTCTTCGAGTACCGGCTGAAGTGCGGTGATAGCGTCGCCAATATCGGAAACAACGCGCTTATCCGGCTTACCGGTCCACTCGTCCATGAAGAATTTCTTGAACTCCACTGCGATGGCGCAGCCGTTCTGCGCAAAACGCTCGTGAATAAACCGGGTCTGCTCACCCTTGCCCTGAAAGGCGACGTTCTCGCGTACATCAAGGCGGCGTCCGCCGATGGTGGCTGTCGCGAAATGATGGCCCACCGCACTGACGACGTCACTCCAGCGGCTGCGATCCATGGAAAATGTGCCGATATTGATATCAGGCGCTTCCGCCTGTGGCGTTGGCGGCGCTGTAGCGCCCTGCCGGCGATGATTGTAGCTGTGTATGTCCAGCACGACAAAAGCACCATGCCGCCGCTCGACGGTTGAAACAACTGCTTCGAGCATTGCGTAATAGTCGGCATGAAAATCGAGCGATTGCCGGGTGGCCTCTTCCGGCGGCTCCTGTTTCCAGACCTCCAGCCCCCAGGATTGTTCCGGCTTCAGATAAACTGCCTGATCGGCGGACCGGTTGAGATCGATTTCGAAACGCGAATGGTGAACGACAATGCGGTTTGTCATCCCCGCGATCATCTCGCCGGTAAAAGGGTCTTCCTCTCTCAGCCGCTGGTCGGCGGAAAGAGCCATCAGCGAGGCTATGTCCGGACGAATGAGATGACCATCATGAATGGCCGTGCCGATGATCGGTGAATTGCCGAAGTCGATCGACCAGAAACCCTTGTTTTCGTCGTTGCCGCGATACTCGCCGTCACTGTGTCTGGCTGTCATGCTGCCTCCCCTGCATCTGGGGTAAAACAGCACGACTTGCCGGTTTGTTCCGATAAAAATTGCGCGCGATACATTTGTCCTCGGCAAGAATCCGCCTGAAAAAATGCGGAACCATACCGGAAAGCTCACGTTGTTCTGGCAGGAGAGCCGCCGTGTCTAACGGACACGATGGCGCTGAAGAACATCGGGATTTTTCCGTTTTCTCCCGGTGGCCAACGAAATGGCAGCCGAGCTTCTTACCCATCCGGCGCCCTCCGTCCCCGCTTTCCACGCACAAGGAACCGCGACATGGAAAAGACCGAAACGCGTAAACTTGCAGAAGAATATCTGCGGCTCGGCGGCACCCGTCAGGTCATGATCGACGACAACAAGACCTTCGTGCGCCAATGGGAAGACGAACCGGCAGAAGCCGAGACCTTCTGGCAAACGAATATCGAAAAGCTCGATCCGGAGCGCCGTGAGGATGTGGAGTTTTTTCTGCCCTCCGTGAATTCGGACAAAGACGAAAACAGATAAACAGGAAGGAAACAGACATGACTGCCATCAACACTGCAAAAATCGTCATTCTCGCAACGGACGGCTATGAGCGTTCGGAACTGCGCGTGCCCTATGATCAGCTGAAGGCCAAGGGCGCGGACGTCAAGATCGCCTCGATCAAGGATGGTGAGATCAAGAGCTGGGACGAAAAGAACTGGGGTGACAGCATCGCCGTCGATATTTCCGCGAAGAACGTAAGCGCCAATGATTTCRATGCACTCGTCATGCCCGGCGGCCAGATCAATCCCGACGTATTGCGTCACGACGAGGATGCAATGCGCGTGGTGCGMGATTTCGTCAAATCCGGCAAGGTCGTGGCTGCCATCTGCCATGCCCCTTGGCTTCTGGTTGAAGCTGATGCCCTGCGCGGTCGCGACGCGACCTCATATTGGTCGATCAAAACCGACCTGAAAAATGCCGGCGCCAACTGGAAGGACGAAAAGGTTGTGACCGATAAGGGCATCATCACGTCTCGCAGCCCCGATGATCTGGACGCCTTCGTCGCCAAAATCATCGAGGAGGTCGAAGAAGGCAACCACGAGCGCCGCGCTGCCTAAGGGCAGTAAAGCGGAAAAAAACCAGAGCGCATCCGGCCTATCCAAAATGGCCGGATGCGCTCTCTGTCTTTGTTTGTTCGCATTTTCCAGACGTAACCCGCCAGGCATTTCCACCGTAAATGCCCTGCACCTTTCAGGAAAACTCCATGCCCACATCGGAACTGACGAAGGAACGCGACCTCAGGGAATCGAAACCCCTTTGGGCCGACACGCCACGCATAGGCCTCCGCACCAGRAACACCCCGAGTTCCGACCATTACGATACGATCGTCGTCGGCGCCGGCATCAGCGGCGCGCTTGCCGCCCATGCGTTGCAGAGACCGGGGCAATCCATGCTGATCGTCGACCGGCGTGATCCGGTGATGGGCAGCAGTGTCGCCAGCACTGCKATGATACAGCACGAGATCGACACACCCCTKATCGAGCTCAGAAAGATGATCGGCAAGGATGCTGCTGATCGGGCGTGGCAGCGCTCCGCGCGCGCCGTGYTGCGGCTGGAGGAAATCGTTTCTTCGCTTGGCATTTCCTGCAGCATGGCGCGCAAACAGGCGCTTTATCTTGCCGGAGACGAGATGGGTTTGCGTGCATTGAAGGCCGAAGCGGCAGCGCGCGAAGAGGCCGGGATCGAAGCCCGCTTTCTCGACACCGCAAAACTTAAAAACGACTATGCGATTGAGCGGACAGGGGCGATCCTCAGCGATATCTCCGCTTCCGCCAATCCGGCGCAGCTGACGGCRGGCCTGTTGCGCCACACAGCRGGCGCCGGCGCKGAGATCGTTTCACAACTTGAAATCACCGATCTTCGAAATCTCGGTGACGAGGTGGTCGTCGCCACAGCACASGGCRAAATCATTTCCGCGCGCAATATCGTTTTCTGCACCGGATACGAGTTCCTGAAATCGCTCGAAAGCCCGAAACACCAGATCATCTCCACCTGGGCGCTGGCGAGTGCGAAGGGTATCGATCTGCCGGACTGGCTGAATAGCCACATCCTCTGGGAGGCTTCAGATCCCTATCTCTACCTGCGCACCGACCGGGAYGGGCGCCTTATTGCCGGTGGTGAGGATGAAGAGAACTCCACATCCTACCTGTCTGAGAGCAAGCTTGCCTCCAAGGCGGATGCAATCAAACGCAAGATCGAAAAGCTTCTTGGCGTCGACATCGGCGAACCCGAATATCGCTGGGCGGCCGGCTTCGGCACGACCACCACGGGCCTGCCGCTGATCGGCGCGGTTCCCGGCATGAAGAACGTTTATGCCGTCATGGGCTTTGGCGGCAACGGCATCACCTTCAGCCAGATCGCCGCCGAGATAGTCGCCGCCGCCGTTAATGGTGGCAAGGACCCCGACGCCGATCTCTTCCGTTTCGACTGATGCCGCTCGTCATCCTATACGCGGCGGAGCKTCTGCTGGAATATAAAACGTTGCGCGCAACAGAGCCGGAACCATAGGGGCTTCGAAAGGTTTGTCTCCCGTGCGCAATGGCGTACATCACGCACTTTCACACCATGGGAGAAGAACCAATGGCCGAGAAAAAACTCGACGACCTGTTTTACGATACGCTGAAGGATATCTATTACGCCGAAAGGCAGATCCTTAAAGCTCTGCCGAAAATGGCGCGGGCAGCGACAGACCCGAAGCTGAAACAGGCCTTCGAAAAGCACAAGGAAGAAACGCAGGGCCAGATCGAACGCCTGCAGGAAGTGTTCGAGATCATCGGCAAGCGGGCGCAGGGTAAGACCTGCGAAGCYATCCAGGGCATCATTGCCGAGGGCGAAGAGATTATGGACGATTTCAAGGGCACCGCAGCTCTCGATGCCGGTCTCATTTCCTCGGCTCAGGCGGTCGAACATTACGAAATCGCCCGTTATGGCACCCTGAAGGCATGGGCCGAAAAGCTTGGTCATGCCAATGCCGTTACCCTGCTGGATGCGACGCTGAAGGAAGAGTCCAAGACGGACGATGCGCTGAGCGCGCTTGCCAAGACATCGATCAATGCCGCAGCACAGAAAAAGGCGGCCTGATCGCCTTTTCCAACTGCACAAGCAAAAACCGGAATGGTCATCCATTCCGGTTTTTTTTGTTTGATTGAATCCGCCTCGTTTTACGGCAGGGTATAGGCGATCACATAGTCGCCCGGCTTGGTTCCAACCGAGCCGTGACCACCCGCAACCATCACAACATATTGCTTGCCGCCATCCAGCGCATAGGTCATGGGCGTTGCCTGCCCGCCAGCCGGCAGACGTGCTTCCCAGAGCTGTTTGCCGGTGGTGAGGTTGTAGGCGCGCAGATAGTTGTCGACGGCAGCACCGAGGAAGGCCACGCCACCCTTGGTAATCATCGGCCCGCCAATGCCCGGTACGCCCACCTTGAAGGGCAACGGCAGCGGCGTCATGTCATGGACCGTGCCGTTCTTGTGCTTRTAGGCGATATCGCCGGTGCGCAGGTCGGCACCMGCGACATAACCCCACGGCGGTGCCTGGCAGGGGATTTTCAGCGGACCGAGGAACGGTCCCATGAAGACGCCATAGGGCGCACCATCATTGCGGTTCAGCCCCTGCTCACTGCCCTTCTCGTCCTGGCCCTTCGGCGGGATGTCGGCGCGCGGCACGAGCTGCGAGGTAAAGGCAAGGTATGTCGGCATGCCGAACATGACCTGACGTTCGGGATCGACCGCGACGCTGCCCCAGTTGAACGTGCCAAAATTGCCGGGATAGATGATGGAGCCGKTCAGCGAGGGCGGCGTRTAGCGGCCCTGATAGTTCAGCTGATGGAAGCGGATGCGGCAGGCGAGCTGATCGAACATGGAGACGCCCCACATGTCCTTTTCCTTCAGCGGCTCCGGCTTGAACGAMAGCGCCGTCGTTGGCTGGGTCGGGGAGCTGAAGTCCTCAGGGATTGTACCGCCCGGTGCCGGTTCTTCTGTAATCGGCAGAAGCGGCTCACCCGTGCGCCGGTCCAAAACGTAGATATCGCCCTGCTTTGTGGGGCCGACGAGTGCGGGAACGCTTTGACCGTTCTTGGTGATGTCGAGCAGCACCGGCTGGGCCGGCACATCCATATCCCAGAGGTCGTGATGAACCGTCTGGCGCACCCAGCGATCCTTGCCGGTATTGATATCGAGCGCCACGATGGAGGAGGAATATTTCTCCACATTCTCGCTGCGACCCATACCGAGCTGGTCCGGCACCTGATTGCCGAGGGGTACGTAAACGAGGCCAAGCCCCTCGTCGTAACTCAACACGGACCAGCTGTTCGGCGAGTTGGTAGTGTAGGTTTCGCCTGCGGCAATCGGCTCGGTCTTTTCCGGATTGCCGGAATCCCAGTTCCAGATAAGTGCGCCGCTGTTCACATCGAACGCACGGATGACGCCGGACTGTTCCTGCGTGGAGTAGTTATCGTTCACCGCACCGCCGATGATGATCTTGCCCGCCGCGATCACGGGCGGCGAGGTCGAATAATAATAACCGGCAGGATTGTATTTCATGCCCTGTTCCAGATGCAGCACGCCCTGATCCGCAAAGGATGTGCARATCTGACCGGTCGCTGCATCAAGCGCAATCAGCCGCGCATCCGAGGTCGGCAGGTAAACGCGCTGGGCGCAGGCGGTGCCCTGTGCGGCATTGGGTTCGGCATAATAGGAAACACCGCGGCACGTCTGGTGCTGGCGGTCCGGGTTAAGACCGACATTGGGGTCGTATTTCCACTTTTCCTTGCCGGTGGCGGCATCRATGGCGATCGCCCAATTGTGCGGCGTGCAGATATAAAGCGTATTGCCGATCTTGAGCGGCGTTACCTGATAGGTGGTTTCACCCACATCATCCGGTAGCTTCACGTCGCCTGTCTGGTACCGCCACGCTTCCTTCAGCTGCGAAACATTATCGACATTGACCTGCGTCAGCGGCGAATAGCGCTGGCCATAAGGCGTGCGGCCGTATTGATGCCAATCGCCATCCGGTACGTCGCCGCCGTAGATCGGAGCGGACGCCACCTTCTCCTCAGACAAGGACCCTGCCTGGTCATGCGGATCCTGCGCCATCGAATATCCCGCCACCACAATGGAGGCGAGAACCGATAGCGCGAGTGGCCAGGCATTCGGGCCGTAATTCAGCCCTGTCGGGCTTGAAAAACCGAGAGGCTTCCTGACCCAGGGCACCAGCAACCACAAGCCGATAAGAATGACTATGCCACCCCGCGGCCCAAGCTGCCACCAGTCGAAACCCACTTCCCAGAGGGCCCAGGCGAGTGTCGCGACAATGAAGACGGCATAGACGTGGAGAGCTGCCCGGTTACGCTTGAACAGCAGAATGGCTGTCAACAGGAAGGCCATACCGGAAAGGACGTAATAGAAGCTCCCGCCCAACATGACGAGCTGAGAGCCGAAACCGAACAGCGCAAGGCCGATCAGCGATAGAATAACCGCAGTAACGGTGACTGCCATGAATGAAACCCCCGATTCCTGTCACTTTGCGTGAAATGGAATTGGGGGCAATCTGGTTCCATACAAACTCAACATTCACCGTGAAAAATTTCACGGCATGATGGTTATGGGTTTTGTGGCGCCGGCGCAGTCTCCGTCTGAGCGTTTTGCGGCCGGTTATCGTCGGGTTCGAAAACCGCATATTCGACGACCGTCCAGACCACCAGCGCGAGGAGCAGACTGACAACCAGAATGACAAGAACTGGACGTCCTTTTACCCCTTGCCGCGCCCGCGTTGCCGTTTCATTTTTCGGATCATGCCGACCGCCAAGATAGCTGGTATTTTCTCTGGCCATGTCTCTCACTCCCTATAATCCTGTTGATTTAATTCACAGGGACACAGTTTGTTCCAGACAGCAAAATCAGCTTAGCCGTACTCTGCGACCGCAAGTCTATCGCAACCGGCACCGTCGAACTCATTGACCGCGCTGAAACTTTGCCCAATCCCCAGCCACGAGAATGGTGGCCGGCGATTGACGTCTTCCGTTTCACACTGGATGTCCGGCGGGTTTTCAGAAATCGACAGCCACAGTGGTGGTCCCGCCGTTTCAAAGTCGCATTGGTCGCCGGCGGCTTCGAGGTATCTCGTCGTGTCGCGGCGACGCACCCGCCATACGGGCAGCATCTCCAGAAAATTGAGAATTCGTATCATCATGATTGTCAGGCGAAATATCTATTAAAAACAACGTCCGCACTGTGGCACGCCCGCCGCGCAAGCGCATCCCTGCGAAGGTCCAAGCGGAACGAATGGTCGGATTGTGCCAACATTCCGTCATACAGTGTCAGATCGGCTTCGAAACAATCGCGTCAGCGACCGAGCTGCACGATCCAGCGTGTCCACTCTGCGCTATCCGGTTTGATAATATCCGGTATGGTATCGCGGTTTTCGGATGCGAAATGCCGCATCTGACGCGGCGACAGGCCGAAGGTCTTCTTGAAAACGCGGCTGAAATTTTCCGGGTTGGTGAAGCCATAGGACGCCGCCACCTCAGCTATCGTCATATGGGCCGACTGCGGCGCCCGCAGGAAATCCATTGCCCGTTCGAGGCGCCTATGGGTGATGCAGGCCGAAAACCCGCCCAGCGGTTCGAAAAGCCGGTAGACGGTGCGTCGCGATACGCCGAACTCGCCCATGACCTTTTCCACCGACAAGGCCGGATCGAGCAGRTGATTGTCGATATAGCGCCTGATGGATGCTCGCAGCGCCCGCTGAACACCCTGCGCATTGTCTTCCCGGACATGATTATTGATGGCAGCCGCGGCAAGCTCCAGCAATGGCGAGACCGCGGCCGCGCCATCATTGGCGTTCATGACGTCAAAGTGGCGGTAAACGCTGGTCATCGTTTCCCGCAGCAGAGATACCAGGGGCAAACCGGCCGGCAGCACGCGCTCGTGATTATTGCCGGAACCGATGAGCCTGCCTTCCAGCAGCCGGCGCGGCACGACAAGGCTCAGATGATCGTGATCGGTTGTGGCTGTGGCCAGCGGCTGCGCCATGTCAATGATGTAGAGATCGCCCGGGCCGGCAGTCTCGCTCGCTCCGCGCCGCGACATGCTTTGGCCGCTGGCGTAAAATTGCAGGAGAAAGCCGTCCATCCCGTCCCGGGCAATCTTGTGGCGCGAGCGGTCGAAATCCTGCGCCGAGGACTGGGTGCGGCCAAGCGCGACATTGCCGATGAAGGCGGCATCGACACTGGCAAAAAAACCGTCATCCTGCGATCTGCGCAGGCGGGCATCAAAAAGCACGTTGATCGAATCGCGCCACAGCGCCATGGCGTCGCGCTTCGGCACATGGCGTGTATCGAAACGCGAGCGCGCTAACGGAGCTTCCGAAAACCCTGTGTTCATAATACCGCTGTTCCGTGAACACGGCGCTGACCCCGCCGCACGCAAAACTATACAGTATTGAAATCGCCTCACAATACCGGAAGGATGGCAGATCGTTCGCTTGAGCCGGATGCGCGAAAATTATTTAGCGGTCCAGCCGCCATCGATGGAAATGGTGGTGCCGGTGATGGAGCGCGCCATATCGCCGGTGAGGTAAAGCGCCATCTCCGCCACTTCCTCCGGCTGCACGAAACGTCGCGTCGGCTGCGGCGCAAGCATCACCTTCTTCACCACCTCATCCTCGCCCATGCCGTGCAGGCGCGCCTGATCGGCAACCTGCGCCGCGACGAGCGGCGTCCAGACGTAACCGGGGCAGATGGCGTTGCAGGTAATGCCAAGTTCGGCCACTTCCAGCGCCACGCTTTTCGTCAGGCCCACCACGGCATGTTTCGTCGCCACATAGGGACCCTTGAAGGGTGAGGCGCGCAACCCGTGCGCGGAAGCAATATTGACGATGCGCCCCCAACCCCTTTCCTTCATGCCCGGCAGGGCTGCACGGATCGTATGAAAAGCGCTGTCGAGGGAGATCGCGACAATATGGGAGAAATCGGCGAAATCGAATTCGTCGATCGGCGCGACCTTCTGGATACCGGCATTGTTGACGAGCACGTCGATGTGACCGAATTCGGCGATGACGGTTTCCGGCAGATGTGCACTCTCGTCATAATTGGCGAGGTTGGCAGAAAAATAGACCGGCCGGTGCCGCGCCACCTTCGCAACCGCCTCCAGTGCCTGCGTCGCCGCCTCCACGGTTTCTATGCCGTGRACGGCGACGAGAAATCCCGCYTCGGCAAAACGTTTGGCGATGGCAAGGCCAATGCCGCTGGTGGAGCCGGTGACCAGAACGGTTTTCGGTTGATCCTCCATCATCCTAATCCTTCAGTTGCGGCAGGTTGCGGAAAAGCTCGAGCGCTTCGGGATTGGCGAGCGCGTCGGTGTTTTTCACCGGCCTGCCATGAATGGTGTCGCGAACTGCGATTTCGGAAATCTTGCCCGAGCGGGTACGTGGAATGGCCGTGACGGCAATGATCCTTGCCGGAACATGCCGTGGCGTAGCACCCGAGCGGATGCGCGTACGGATGGTCTTTTCGAGTTCCTCCGTCAGCGCTGCACCCTCTTTAAGGCGCACGAAGAGGATAACCCGCTGGTCACCGTCAATGTCCTGACCCACGGCAATCGCTTCCTCGACCTCCGGCACTGCTTCCACCTGACGGTAGATTTCCGCCGTACCGATGCGAACCCCACCGGGATTGAGAGTCGTATCCGAGCGCCCGTGGATGACATATCCGCCGGTGGCACGCATTTCGGCAAAATCGCCATGCGCCCAGATGCCCGGGAAGCGATCGAAATAGGCAGCCTGATAACGAGAACCGTCCTCATCGCCCCAGAATTTGACCGGCATGGAAAGATGGGCATTGCGGCAGACGAGCTCACCAGCCACGCCGCGAACGGGATGGCCTTCGTCGTCCAGGGTATCGACATCCATACCGAGCATCGCGCCCTGCAGCTCCCCACGGTGAACAGGTTGCAGCGGATTGCCGCCAAGGAAACAGGCGCATATATCCGTGCCGCCGGAAATGGAGGCGAGATGCAGATCGGCCTTCCAGTCGCGATAGATATAATCGAAGGATTGCGGGATGAGCGGCGAGCCGGTGGAAAGGATTGTCCGAAGGGATGAAAGGTCATGGGTTTCGCGCGGTTTCAACCCTGCCTTCAGGCATGCGTCGATAAATTTGGCCGATGTTCCGAAGGTCGCGATCCGTTCGGCGTCAACGAGATCGATCAGCCGCGCGGGCGACGGATAACCCGGGTTGCCGTCATAGGTGACGAGGGTGGCGCCAAGCGCCAGGCCGGACACCTGCCAGTTCCACATCATCCAGCCGCAGGTGGTGAAATAGAAGAAACGTTCGCCTTGCCTGATATCGCATTGCAGCTTCTGCTCCTTCATATGCTGAAGAAGCAGGCCACCGCCGGAATGGGTGATGCATTTCGGCTTGCCGGTGGTGCCGGAGGAATAAAGGATCGCCAGCGGCGACTTGACCGGCAGCCGGTTGAACGCGATTTCACCCGGCTCAAAGGGCGAAACGAAATCATGCAACGTCACGCAGCCGAGATCGGAAAGGCTGGCGGGAACAACGTCACCAATCAGCACGATCTTTTGAGGGGCAGCGCTTTCCACCACCGCGCGGATGGTCGGTCCGACATCGATCCGCTTGCCGGCATAACCGTATTCCGGCACGGCGATGAGGATTTTCGGATCGATCTGCGAGAGCCGGTCGGACGCCCCCGCCGGGCCGAAATCCGGTGAACAGGACGACCAGATGGCTCCGATGGCGCTCGTTGCCAGATAACCGACGATCGCCTCGATATCGTGGGTGACGATAGCGCCGATACGATCGCCTTCCTGCACGCCTGCGTGGACAAGCGCCTGCACCATGCGGGAGACATCCGCATAAAGCTGCCTGCGGCTGATTTCACGCCGCGTGCCATCATCTCGATGGGCGATGATCGCCAACCGTTYATCGGCATCGCGCAGCAGGTTTTCGGCATAATTGAGCCTCGCGCCGGGATAAAACTCGGCTTCCCGCATGGTCGCGCCAGGCTTGAAGGCCCTTTCGCCGCGCGTGCCGATGATCCCCAGCTCGTCCCACAGGGCATTGTAAAAGGCATCCGGTGCCTCAATGGACCAGCGCAGCAGGCCGGAATAATCATCAGCCGAAAGCCCATGCAGCGATGCGGTCCTTGTGGCAAAGGCAAAAAGCGTCGAGTGCTCCAGCCTTTCCATTGGCGGTACCCACAGAATATCCGACGGCGTGGCGTCCATCATGCCTCGCCTCCGCGTAGCATTTCGACGATTGCGGAGAAATCACGCGCGCCACCGCCCTCACCCACGAAGTTCTCATAAAGCGTCGATGCTGCGGCGCCGAGTGGAGTGGCAACGCCGGCTCCATTCGCGGCCGCCTGCGAGAGTAGCAAATCCTTCAGCATCAGCGCCGCAGCGAAACCCGGTTGATAATCATTGTTCGCCGGTGATGTCGGCACTGGTCCCGGCACCGGGCAATAGGTGGTGAGCGACCAGCATTGACCCGATGAGGTGGAGGCGACATCGAACAGCGCCTGATGCGAAAGGCCGAGTTTTTCGCCCAGCACGAAGGCCTCGGAAACCGCAATCATGGAAATGCCGAGGATCATGTTGTTACAGATCTTGGCYGCCTGGCCGTTGCCGCCCTTGCCGCAATGGACGATCTTCTTGCCCATGGCTTCCAGCACCGGCTTGGCCGCCGAGAAAGCCTCRGCCTCTCCGCCACACATGAAGGTCAAGGTGCCGGCACTGGCACCGCCCGTACCGCCAGATACAGGCGCGTCGACGGAGGGGCAACCGGCGGAAGCGGCAAGCTCRTGTGCCTTCAGGGCGCTGTCCATATCCACCGTCGAGCAATCGATGAGAAGCGTTCCGGCAGCTATTTTCTGCACCAGATCRCCATATACCGAAACAACATGTTCCCCCTTCGGCAGCATGGTTACGATCACTTCYGCCGCATCAATGGCTTCKGCAGAATCMAAAGCGACGGGAATYCCGGCCTCCCTCGCCGCCGCGCGGCATGCCTCGGAAAGGTCGAAACCCCTGACGGCATAACCGGCCTTGACGAGATTGGCGGCCATCGGCAGGCCCATATGGCCAAGTCCGATAAAAGCGACGGTCTTCATGGGAACGCTCCTCTTAGCGATTATCCGCAAGGATCATGTCGGCAGCCTTTTCGGCAATCATGATCGTTGGCGAATTGGTATTTCCGGACGTGATCCTCGGCATGATGGAGGCGTCCGCCACACGCAGCCCWGCAAGCTTGCGGAATTTCAGCCGCGTATCGACAACRCTTTCGGCATCGGAGCCCATGCGCAGGGTGCCGACGGGGTGGAATATGGTCGTGCCGATATCGCCCGCAGCGCGGGCCAGATCGTCGTCATTCTCAAAAGTGGGGCCGGGCCGGTATTCCTGCGGTTTGAACCGCGAAAAGGCGGGCTGGTTGACGATGCGGCGCGTCAGCCGCATGGAATCGATGGCTACCCGGCGGTCGCCTTCCGTCGACAGATAATTCGGTCGGATTTCCGGCTGCATGGCGAAATCCGGTCCTTTCACATGCACTGAGCCTCGGCTTTCGGGCCGCAGATTGCAGACACTTGCCGTAATGGCCGGAAAAGTGTGAACCGGATCACCAAACTTGTCGAGTGACACCGGCTGGACATGATATTCCAGATCCGCCGTCTCCTTTTCCGGAGAGGAACGGGTGAAGACACCAAGCTGGCTCGGCGCCATCGACATCGGCCCGGAGCGGGTCAAAGCATATTCGAGGCCGATCCTTGCCTTTCCGAACAGCGTGGAGGCCCTCTCATTCAGCGTCAGGACGCCTGAAACCTTATAGACCATGCGCAATTGCAGATGATCCTGCAGGTTCTCGCCCACACCTTGAACTTCCGTCACTGTGTCGATACCGGCGGCCTGCAACACGTCGCCGCGGCCAACGCCGGAAAGCTCCAGAATGTGTGGTGAACCGACTGCACCTGCCGAAAGCACCGTTTCGCGCCGTGCACGCATCTTTTTCAAGACGCCGTCGTGGTGAAACTCGACGCCTGTGACCAGGCCCTCTTCGACRATGAGACGCTTGACATGGGCCTTGGTCATGACTGTCAAATTCCGGCGGCCAAGCGCCGGTTTCAGAAAAGCCTTGGCCGTGTTCCAGCGCCAGCCCGACCGCTGGTTCACATCGAAATAACCGGCSCCTTCATTGTCGCCCCGGTTGAAATCTTCGGTCGCACGAATGCCGGCCTCACCTGCCGCCTGCTGAAAGGCATCAAGCACATCCCAGCGCACGCGCGCCTTCTCCACCCGCCATTCGCCGCCGGTGGAATGCATGTCGCCCTTGCCGCGATAAAAATCCTCCGACTTCAGGAAATAGGGTAGGATATCATCCCATCCCCAACCCTCGCAGCCAAGTTGACGCCAGACATCGTAGTCKCGGGCCTGACCGCGCATATAGATCATGCCGTTGATGGAKGAGCAGCCGCCGAGAACCTTGCCGCGAGGATAGATCAACGACCTTCCGTTAAGCCCAGGTTCTTCCGCCGTCTTGAAACACCAGTCGGTGCGCGGATTGTTGATGCAATAGAGATAACCGACCGGAATATGGATCCAGTGATAATTATCGTTGCCGCCCGCTTCCAGCAGCAGGACGCGATTGTTCGGGTCTTTCGAGAGGCGGTTGGCGAGAACGCATCCCGCACTTCCCGCTCCGATGACGATATAGTCAAATTCCGCCATGCTATTCTCCATGGGGCGCCCTTGCCGCRTCGCCCCGGACGCGGAGGAGCCTTCCCCCTGTTTCAAAAAATTCTTATCCCCGGTGCTGAAAACCCAGTTTTCGCCCGAGCCGCGAAGCGTAAAATTCACCGATCAGACCGCGCCGGAACACCAGAACGCAAGCCATGAAAACGAGGCCGGTGATGATGGTGACCGGGAAATCGGATGTCGCGAGATAGTTCTGCAGYGCGACGACAAGCCCCGCACCGAAGATCGGGCCGATCATGGTGCCAATGCCGCCGAGCAGGGTCATCAGGATAACCTCGCCCGACATCTGCCAGGCCACATCGGTCAATGTTGCGAACTGGAACACCAGCGCCTTCAGGCCGCCCGCAAGACCGGCAAGCGCCGCCGACATGACGAAAGCACCAAGCTTGTAACGCTGCACGCTGTATCCAAGAGAAATGGCGCGCTGCTCGTTTTCGCGGATGGATTTCAGGATCATGCCGAASGGCGAGTTGACGAAACGCCAGATGACGAGAAGTGCCAGCACGAAGGCGGCMAGCACCGTGTAGTAAATGTTCAGCGGCGCGTTGAGATCGAGAAGGCCGAAGAGGTGTCCACGCGGYACGCCCTGCAATCCGTCCTCACCATGGGTGAAGGGTGCTTGAAGGCAGAAAAAATAAAACATCTGCGACAAGGCAAGCGTGATCATGGCGAAATAGATGCCCTGCCGGCGAATGGCGAAAAAGCCGATGACGAGGCCAAGAAGGGCGGCACCCGCCATGCCGATGAGGAGGCCGATCTCGGGCGTGACGCCCCATTCCTTCACCGAATAGGCGGTGAAATAGGCAGCGCCGCCGAAAAATGCCGCATGGCCGAAGGAAAGCAGCCCGGTGTAACCGATCAGCAGATTGAAGGCGCAGGCAAACAGCGCGAAGCAAAGCAGCTTCATCAGAAAGATCGGATAAACGAACATCGGTGCAGCGATCAGCACGGCCARTCCTGCCAGTATCAKCACGGTCTTGATGGTTCCAGCGGTTGCGGAAACCTCGGCCTGCGGCATCGCGCCGGCTGTCGGGTTGTGAGTGGCTTTGGACATATCAGGCGTCCTTTCCGAAAAGTCCGGCGGGGCGGATGAGCAGCACAAAGGCCATGATGACGAAGATGACAATGTTGGACGCTTCCGGGTAGAACACCTTGGTCAGGCCTTCAGCGATACCCAGCATGTAGCCGGTGACGATGGCGCCCATGATCGACCCCATGCCGCCGACCACGACGACGGCGAAGACGACGATGATGAGGTTGGTGCCCATCAGCGGTGAGACCTGATAGATCGGCGCGGCCAGCACGCCGGTGAARCCGGCAAGGCCCGCGCCCAGCGCGTAGGTCAGCGTCAGGAGCACAGGCACGTTGATACCGAAGGCCTGCACCAGTGTCGGATTTTCCGTCGCAGCCCGCAGATAGGAGCCGAGCCTCGTCTTTTCGATCAACGCCCAGGTGGCGATGCAGGCGACAAGCGAGATGACGACGACGAAAGCGCGGTAGTTCGGCAGRAACATGAARCCGAGATTGGTGCCGCCKGCAAGCTCGCGCGGAACCGAATARGGTTGACCCGCCGCACCGTACAGCCAGCGGAACGTGCCTTCCACCACCAGCGCCAGGCCGAAGGTGAAGAGCAGCCCATACAGCGGATCGAGATCGTAAAGCCGCGACAGTAGCAGGCGCTCGATGATCGCGCCGAAAAGTGCAACGACAAGCGGCGTCACCAACAGTGCCCACCAGAAGCTGATGCCGAAATATTGCAGGCCGAGAAAGGCGACGAAAGCGCCAAGCATATATTGGGCACCATGGGCGAAATTGATGACGCGCAGCAGGCCGAAAATGACGGCAAGGCCGAGCGACAGGAGCGCATAAAACGACCCGTTGATGAGGCCGATCAGCAATTGCCCGAGCAGGGCCTGAAGCGGAACGCCGAAGAGCATSGTCATCGTTAAACCCCCAGCACTTTATTGAGTTCGCCCATGCGGCCGGAAAGCTCGCCCACCGGAAAATTGCTGACCATCTGGCCATGATCCATCAGGTAGAAACGATCCGCGATGCGGCTGGCGAAGCGGAAATTCTGCTCGACCAGAACCACTGTCATGCCACGACTTTTCAAAGTCTTCAGCACCTCGCCGATGCGCTGCACGATTACAGGCGCAAGCCCTTCGGTCGGCTCATCGAGCAGGAGAACCTTGACCCCTGTGCGCAGGATGCGCGCCATGGCCAGCATCTGCTGTTCGCCGCCGGAAAGCTTGGTGCCGGGGCTCGCCCGGCGTTCGTAAAGATTGGGAAACAGCTCGTAGATTTCATCGAGCGTCATGCCGCCGGATGCGACGACGGGCGGMAGTTTCAGATTTTCCTCGACGCTCAGTGTCGCGAAGATGCCGCGCTCTTCCGGCACGAAACCGAGKCCGTATTTCGCCGTGCGATGCAACGGCACCGGCATCAGATCCTTGCCGCCGAGCTTGATCACGCCCTTGCGGTTGCGGATGATGCCCATRATGGTGCGCAGCGTCGTGGTCTTGCCAACCCCATTGCGCCCGAGAATGGTGATGGTTTCGCCTTCGCCGACGGTCAGATCGACGCCGTGCAGCGCCTGGCTTTCGCCGTACCAGGATTTCAGGTTGGAGACTTCGAGCATTGCCGCCATATCACGCCTCCTCCGTGCCCATATAGGCCGTACGCACGCGCGGATCGGCGGAKACGGTGGCATAATCGCCCTCCGCCAGAATTTCGCCCCGCTGCAGCACCGTKACCTGATGGCAGATATCCGCCACGACCTTCAGATTGTGTTCGACCATCAGCACCGCGCGCGTTTTGGCCACTTCGCGGATGAGATCGGCGACATGCGCGACATCCTCGCCCCCCATGCCCGCCATCGGCTCATCGAGAAGCAATACCTTCGGGTCGAGCGCAAGCGTCGTGGCGATTTCAAGAACGCGCTTGCGACCGTAGGAAAGATCGGCCGCAAGTGCATTTTTTTCCCGTGTCAGGCCAACCGTTGCGATCAACTCCTCGGCACGTGCATTGAGCCTGTCGAGTGACGAGAGCGGCAACCAGAATTGCGTTGAAAGGTTATTCGGCCGCTGCAACGCCACCCGCACGTTCTCAAGAACCGTCAGATGCGGAAACACCGCCGATATCTGGAAAGACCTGACGAGACCGAGCCGCGCCACCTTGTCCGGCGGCGTCTTTGTTATATCCGTTCCCATGAAGGTGATCGCCCCGCCTGTCGGCTGGAGAAACTTGGTCAACAGGTTGAAGACCGTGGTTTTGCCGGCGCCGTTCGGACCAATAAGTGCATGCACGCGGGCATGATGGACGTCGAGATCGACGTTTTTCACGGCCGCGAATGCGCCGAAGGTCTTGGAGAGACCGCGCGCCGAAAGCACGACGCGGGGTTCCGCCTGACCGGCAGGGGCGGGAGCGATCATCATGAAGTTCCCCCTTTTTACTGCGTTACCAGCGGGCAACCGCTTTTTGCGGGGTCCATGAAGGCTTCCTTGCCGGGGATCGTGGCAAGCACCTTGTAGTAGTCCCACGGCTGCTTGCTCTCATCCGGCTTCTTTACTTCCATCAGATACATGTCGTGGATCATGCGGCCATTRGCGGCCACATGGCCATCCTTCGAGAAGACGTCGTTGACAGGCATTTCCTTCATGGCCTTTGCCACGGCGTCAGCATCGTCGGTGCCGGCCTTATCGATGGCCTTCAGGTAATGCAGCACGGCGGAATAGGTACCAGCGTGGACCATGTTCGGCATGGCGCCGGTGCGTTCCTTGAACCGTTCGCCGAATTTGCGCGATTCATCGTCGCGGTCCCAATAGAACCCTTCCGTCAGCGTCAGGCCCTGAGCCGCTTCGAGACCGAGGCCGTGCACTTCGGCAAGCGTAAAGAGAAGGGCCGCCAGCCGCTGCCCGCCCGCAACGATACCGAATTCAGCGGCCTGCTTGATGGCGTTGGAGGTGTCGAGACCGGCATTGGCAAGGCCGATGACCTTCGCGCCTGATGACTGCGCCTGCAACAGGAAGGAGGAATAATCCGTAGAGGCCAACGGATGGCGCACGGAACCCAGCACCTTGCCGCCATTGGCCTTGACGAAGTTGGACGTGTTTTCTTCCAGCGAATAACCGAAGGCGTAATCCGCAGTCAGAAAGAACCAGCTGTCGCCACCCTGTTTCACCAGCGCACCGCCGGTGCCGACTGCCAGCGAATAGGTGTCGTAGGCCCAGTGGAAACCATAGGGGCTGCACTGCTTGCCCGTCAGTTCCGTGGTTGCAGCGCCCGTGTTGATGGTGATCTTCTTTTTGTCCTTCGAGAGAGCCTGCACGGCAAGGCCCACCGACGACGAGGTCAGTTCCATGATCGAATCGACCTGTTCGGTGTCGTACCACTGCCGGGCGATGTTGGAAGCGACATCCGCCTTGTTCTGGTGGTCAGCCGTTACCACTTCCACCGGCGCGCCCAGCACCTTGCCGCCAAAATCCTCGACCGCCATCTTCGCGGCCTCATATGAGTATTTGCCGCCGAAATTGGCGTAGACGCCCGACTGGTCGTTCAAGATGCCGATCTTGACCTTGCCGTCCGAAATCTCGGCAGCGTAAGCGGCGGTGCCTGCCGCCAGTGCCATGGCCGTGGATAAAACGATACTCTTGCGCATGACTTCTCCTCCCAGAGATGATTGCGAGCCTCAGATAGGTCTGTGCAACGGTGAACGAAGGCGCATGGCGATCGTCCAACGGTGTTGCATCACAACGGTCGCGCCACCCTCCTCAAAGCAGCGCCTCCCTATGTAGACTTCTCGAATTCGGCCGTTGACACAAGAGCGGGGCATCATCAAATTGCGAACAGGAACTGTTCATTTTTGAACAGACCTGGCAATGGAGACCGAATTGGCCACGCCTTTTACCTGGGACGACCTGCAATATTTTCTGGCGGTGGCCCGCACCGGACAACTTTCATCGGCAGCGCGTAGTCTGCGCACCAGCCACGCCACCGTCTCCCGCCACATCGACCGGCTGGAATTCTCGCTTAAAACCAARCTGTTCGAGCGAAATCCACGTGGTTACGAACTGACGACGGTCGGGCGGCGCCTGGTCGATACCGTCGAGCGCATCGAGGCGGAAGCGGAAAGATTGCAATCGGATATTTCCGAAAGCGGCAGCCTGCTGCGCGGCGTGGTCAGGCTCAGTGCGCCTGAAGGTTTTTCCAACTTTTTCTTCGTGGAAAGGCTGAAAGACTTCGCCGTCACCCATCCGCACATCATGGTGGAGATGGTTACGATCCAGCAGATCATGGCATTGTCGAAGAAAGAAGCGGATGTGGCGGTCACACTCGATCCGCCGAAAGCAGGCCCCTACATCAACGAACAGATCGTCGATTACACGCTGCATATCTACGCATCGCGTTCCTATCTTGCCAGCCACCCGAAAATCACCCGGCGCGAAGATTTGCCCGATCATTTCTTTATCGGTTACGTGCAGGATCTGATCTTCTCGCCGGGCCTCGATTACATGCGCGACGTGATGCCCGGCCTCCGACCCAACTTCCAGTCATCAAGCATTTTTGCGCAGTTGACTGCAACGCTGAGCGGACGTGGCCTTTGCATATTGCCCAACTTCATCGCCGCACGCTTTCCGGACCTGCAGATGGTGCTGGCAGGTGAAGTGGAACTGCGGCGGGGTTACTGGCTGACRAGCCATCAGGACCTTGCCAATGTGCCGCGCGTGCGCTCGCTGATGGATTTCATTCTCACGACGGCGCGCGCCCACCAAAATCTCTTCATCCTCGACCGCAAGACGATCGCCTGAAACAACCGTCGTTCACATTTCGGCGACACCGTGTCTACGCGYRGCGGATTGGAGAATCCGCACTKCAGCCTATATGACTGACAACAACGATGCCGGCTCAAGTCAGCTGCATCCYAAACATTTGGAAGGTCATCATGAAAAAGATCGGATTTCTATCCTTCGGACACTGGACGCCCTCGCCCCAGTCGCAGACCCGCTCTGCTGCAGACACCCTGCTGCAATCGATAGACCTGGCCGTTGCTGCGGAAGAACTCGGCGCCGACGGCGCTTATTTCCGTGTCCACCACTTCGCCCGCCAGTTGGGATCACCTTTCCCGCTGCTTGCCGCCGTTGGCGCAAGAACGAAAAGTATCGAGATCGGCACCGGCGTCATCGATATGCGTTATGAGAACCCCTTTTACATGGTGGAGGATGCGAGTTCAGCCGATCTCATCGCCGGCGGACGCCTGCAACTCGGCATCAGTCGCGGTTCTCCCGAACAGGTGATCGACGGCTGGCGCTATTTCGGCTACCGCCCTGCCGAGGGCCAGACCGAGGAGGACATGGCGCGCCAGCACACCGAAGTCTTCCTCGAGCTTCTGAAGGGCGAAGGTTTCGCCGAGCCGAACCCTCGGCCGATGTTTCCCAACCCGCCCGGCCTGCTGCGGCTGGAGCCGCACTCCGAAGGGTTGCGCGAGCGCATCT
Organism: Agrobacterium sp. MCAB5; assembly: GCF_052114365.1. Classification (NCBI taxonomy): domain Bacteria; kingdom Pseudomonadati; phylum Pseudomonadota; class Alphaproteobacteria; order Hyphomicrobiales; family Rhizobiaceae; genus Agrobacterium; species Agrobacterium sp. MCAB5. The sequence continues at coordinate 190,548 of NZ_JBFREP010000011.1, read as the reverse complement.
GGTGGGGTTCCAGCTCCAATGCGACGGCGGTTTGGGCGGCAAAGCTTGGCATGAACCTTCAAAGCTCCACCCTGAAAACGGATGAGACCGGCGAACCCTTCCATGTGCAGCAGGCCGAACAGATCCGTGCTTACCGCGCCGCATGGAAAGAGGCTGGACACGCCCGCGAGCCTCGCGTGTCGGTCAGCCGCAGCATCTTCGCTCTCGTCAGCGATCGCGACCGATCCTATTTCGGTTACGGCAGCGAGGGTGACGACAAGATCGGTTACATCGACGACAAGACGCGCGCGATCTTCGGGCGCAGCTACGCCGCCGAACCGGAAGCATTGATCGAGCAGCTAAAAGCCGACGAAGCCATCGCCGAGGCCGACACACTGTTGCTGACCGTGCCGAACCAGCTGGGCGTCGACTACAACGCCCATGTTATCGAGACGATCCTCAAACAGGTGGCTCCTGCACTCGGCTGGCGCTAAGTCTGGCAAAACCTGCATCATGCCCACACCGTCACCCCGGATTAGATTCTGGGTGACGGTGCGATCCAGTCTTCGATAGCGCACGATTCCTTTGACGGCGCCGACGCCCCGTGGCCGGATGCAATCCGGGCTGAACGCCTCTGTTTCATTTCACCGCTTTGCCGTAGCGGGCTATGCTTTCGGCCAAAGGCGTGGTGCTGGCGCCGGGATGCTCCGGGCGCTTGTAAACACCATCGCGAACATTGATCGGCTCTTCGAAATGGTCCTTGATCCACGGAATATATTCGAGGATGGTCGATGCCGGATGCCAGTAACTCAGATGCACATGCACCTGGCTCATCTCACCGGCATGCGGAACGACAGGCAGGCGATTGGCGAGCGCGAGGTCAGCGACCTGGATATATTCGGTGATGCCGCCAAGTCGGGTTACATCCGGCTGGACATAGGCAACCGCGCCCGCATCGATGAATGACCGGAACGAATCCACCGTATAAAGCTGCTCTCCGAGAGCGATGGGAATGGATGTGTTGCGTGCCAGCCGCGCRTGGCTGGTCACATCGTCGTACCAGAGCGGTTCTTCGAACCAATAGATATYCAGATCCTTTGCCGCCGCGCAGAAGCGCTGGCATGTCGGCAGATCCCACTTGCCGTTACCATCGATAGCGATGCGTATCGCGGAGCCGAGACGCTTGCGCACCGCCGCGAGGCGTCCGATATCAATATTCGGATCATCGTGCCCGACCTTGATTTTCAGGCGGGTAAAGCCTTCCTCTTCAACTGCCCTGGCGCTGCCCGCCAGCAGATTTTCGAGATTGAAGGAAAGCCAGCCTATATCGGTATTGTAAGCTTCGACCCCTGTGGTGCGCGCGCCGCCGAGGTATTGCCAGAGTGGCACGCCCGCCTTCTTCGCCTTCAGATCCCAGAGCGCCACATCGACCGCAGCCAGCGCCAGATGGGTGATGCCCGCGCGGCCGACCCATTGCAGGGACGGATAACGGGCAAGTTTTGTCCACAGCCGCGAATGTTCGGATGCATCCTCGCCGATCAGCAGAGGCGCATAGCAATCGCTGATGCAGGATGTGATCAACCGGTCGGACGGCAGATGCGCATGGGTACCGGTGAAGCCGTATCCCTCAAGGCCATCACTCGTCGTAATTTTTGCGCCGACGACGCCCCAATGGGTGATGCTGTGGGTGGAATCGGAAATGGATTCCGATGTCAGCGGCAGATGCAGGATGAAAGGTTCGACAGCGGTTATTTTCATGATCGGTCAATTCCTCGACGCTTGAGCAGCCTTTGGGGAGGAATAAACGGAAGTTCCGTTCTGATCGAAGCTCYACCGATCAACCAGCGGAATGTCGCCACTGCCCCGCGATCAATGACCGCAGGAGATGAAGCCTCAGGGGATTGCCCGGCCACCCTCCTCCAGCAGCCAGCTTCCGATGACGGATACAGCTAAAGCAAAATCGACCATTGTAAAATAAAAAATTTTTTATTTTTTATATTCTGTCATTGCCTGTCACTCGCGGTTAGGCGATGGTGTTGCCATGAACACACTGATCAAAGTCACGCTCGCCGACCAAGCGCATCAGGAACTGCGGGCGCGCATCGTCAGCGGCAGATTGCGCGGCGGCGAACGGCTGTTGCCCAACGAACTCGCCGCCGATCTCGGCATCAGCCCCACGCCGGTCAAGGAAGCATGCCTGAAACTCGAGGCAGACGGGCTGGTGGTCAATTCCTCAAGGCGCGGCATGGTAGTACGCGATTTTACCGTGGAGGATGTGGAAGAACTCTACGCCGCCAGAATGCTGCTGGAAAAAGGCGCTGTGGAAGTGGCCTTCGATGCCGGGCAGCTGGACGAAGCCTTGCATGCGCAGCTTCTGGAAAGCCTTGCGAAACACCGCGAATTTGCCAAGAGCGCGACGCTGGACGATCTCTCCAAAGCGCTGTTTCACGATCGCAGCTTCCACACGGCCCTTGTTTCGGCCGCGCGCATTCCGGTCATTTCCGGCACGCATGGGCGCATTCTCGACCAGACCCACACGGTTTTCGTATCGATCCTTGGCGACTACGCCCGCTCTGTCGAGGAACACCAGAATATTGCCGACGCCATAGCCGCCCGCAGCAAGGCCCAGATTATCGACGCCCTATGGCGCCATCTGGAGCGTAGCCGGCAGAATACGCTGCGGCAGGTGCGTCTGCTGAGAGAGGCCGGCGCCTGAGCGCACCCCCGCAATCTTTTGAAGTCCTGAAAAAACAACAGGCCGGAAATCCGGCCTGTTCCACTTATTCATCGGTCAATCGTCGATCTCAAGCCGTCGCAGCCTGCCGTGCCGCCTTGCGGCGCTCCACGCGGGCGCGGATGGCGTCTACATCCGTCACCGGAGTGGCGGCAAAAAGCTGGCGTGTATAGGCGTGCTTCGGATCGGCAAATAGTTCCTCGCGCGTGCCCTGCTCCACGGCTACACCCTTCGAGATAACCATGACGTCATCGGCGATATAGCGAACGACGGAAAGGTCGTGGCTGACGAAGACGTAGGTCAGCTCGAACTCTTCCTGGAGATCTCTCAGCAGGTTYAGCACCTGCGCCTGCACTGAAAGATCGAGTGCCGAGACAGGCTCGTCCAGCACCAGAAGTGCGGGGTTGAGCATCAGCGCCCGCGCAATCGCGATGCGCTGCCGTTGGCCGCCAGAAAACATGTGCGGATATCGGTTGAAGTGTTCGGGACCCAGCCCAACCTTCACGAGCATGGCTTCAGCCCGCTCACGACGCTCGGACGCCGGCATTTTGGTGTTGATGACAAGCGGCTCCATCAGCACGTCGCCAACCTTCTGGCGCGGATTGAGGCTACCATAGGGGTTCTGGAACACCATCTGCACCTTGGAGCGCATGTCCGTGCCGGGACGGCGCTTTGCGATATCGACCGGCTGGCCGTCGATCTTCAGCTCGCCACCGGATGCCGGGTCGATCAGCGCGATGATGCGCGCAAGCGTCGATTTGCCGGAACCGGACTCGCCGACGATGGCGAGCGTCTTGCCGCGCTCGACGGCAAAATCGATGCCTTTCAACGCCTGCACGGTCTTTGCTCCGCCGAACAGGCCGCCCGGAACGTGATAATGGCGGGTAATGCCCTTGCCTTCGACAACGATGCTCATTGAACGCCCTCCTTGCCGAAGAAGTCGGAAACCGTGGGCAGGCGGTCGCCGGTCGCATGTTCCGGCAGCGCGGAAAGCAATGCCTTGGTATAAGGATGTTGCGGGGCCTCAAACAGGCTCAGCACATCCGCTTCCTCCATCTTGCGGCCCTTATATTGCACGACCACGCGGTCCGCTGTTTCGGCCACGACACCCATGTCATGGGTGATGAGGATCAGCGCCATGCCGTATTCTTCCTGCAGATCCATCAACAGATCGAGGATCTGTTTCTGGATCGTCACGTCGAGCGCGGTGGTCGGCTCGTCGGCGATCAAGAGACGCGGTTTGGAAGCGATGGCGATGGCGATCATTACACGCTGGCATTGACCGCCGGACATCTGGTGCGGATAGGCATTGAGCTTGGTTTCCGGATCGGGAATACCGACGGACCGGAACAGCTCCAGTGCGCGTGCACGCGCCGCAGACCGGCCCATGCCGAGATTGAGGCGCAGCACCTCCTCGATCTGGAAACCGACCGTAAAGGACGGGTTGAGCGACGCAACCGGCTCCTGGAAGATCATGGTGATCTCGCGGCCGATCAGCTTGCGGCGCTCCTGCGGCGACATGGCCAGCAGGTTTATACCATCGAAGATCATCTCGTCGGCGGTGATCGTCGCCGTATCGGGCAAAAGCCCCATGACGGCGAGCATGGAKACCGACTTGCCGGAACCGGACTCGCCGACGATGGCCAGCACYTCRTGCTTGTCCACGGAGACGTCGATGCCGTTGACGGCCGTGAACGCGCCGGTGGCGGTGGCRAACTTGACGGTGAGGTTCTTGATTTTCAGCAGGCTCATCGCTTAGCTCCGCTTCAGTTTGGGATCGAGCGCATCGCGCAGCCCGTCACCCATCAGGTTGATGGCGAGCACCGATACGAGGATCGTCAGGCCGGGAAGGGTAACGACCCACCAGGCGCGCAGGATGAACTCGCGGGCTTCGGCCAGCATCGTGCCCCATTCGGATGCGGGCGGCTGCGCGCCCATGCCGAGGAAGCCGAGAGCCGCCGCATCGAGAACGGCAGATGAGAAGGAGAGCGTYGCCTGCACGATCAAAGGTGCAAGGCAGTTCGGCAAAATCGTCTTGAACATCAGCCGGAAATTGCCGGCACCCGCCACACGGGCGGCGGTGACATATTCACGCCGAAGCTCGCTCATGACAGCTGCACGCGTCAGACGCGCGAAATGCGGCTGATAGACGATGGCAATCGCGATCATGGCGTTGGTCAACCCCGGACCAAGGATCGCAACCAGCACCAGTGCCAGAAGCAGCGATGGAAACGCCAGGATGACGTCCATCACGCGCATGATGACAGTGTCCACCCAGCCGCCGAAGAAGCCGGCGACGAGACCGATGACAATGCCGCCGACAAGGGCGATGGAAACAACGACGACGCCGATGAACAGCGAATATTGCGCGCCATAGATCAGTCGGGACAGCATGTCGCGGCCGACAGCGTCGGTGCCGAGCAGGAATGCGGTACGGCCTCCATCCTGCCAGACCGGCGGGACGAGCAACGCGTCTCTATATTGCTGGGTCGGGTCATGCGGGGCAATCACGGCTGCGAAAACCGCGATCAGAACCAGAAGAAGGAAGACGGCAAGGCCGACGACGGCGCCACGGTTCTGGCGGAAGTAGAACCAGAAATCGGCGATCATCCGGCGGCGGATGGCGGCGTCGGAAAGCCTGACGCCGGGAGCTGTGGTCACATCGCTCATTTGTGACGGATCCTTGGATTGATGAGGCCATAGGTGAGATCGACAAGCAGGTTGACGATCATCACCAGACCCGCGATCAGAAGCAGGCCGCTCTGCACGACCGGATAGTCGCGGCGCGAGATGGAATCGATCATCCACTTGCCGATGCCCGGCCAGGAGAAGATGGTTTCGGTCAGGATTGCACCCGCCATCAGCACACCGATCTGCAGGCCGATGGTGGTGATGACCGGGATCATGGCGTTGCGCAATGCGTGAACGCCGACGACACGGGACGGCGACATGCCCTTTGCACGCGCTGTCCGCACATAATCCTCACCGAGGACTTCGAGCATTGCCGACCGTGTCTGGCGGGCAATAACTGCAAGCGGGATGGTGGCAAGCACCACCGAAGGCAGGATGAGATGTGACAGAGCCGAAGCGAAAGCACCCTTCTGCCCYGAAATCAGGCTGTCGATCAGCATGAAACCGGTGACGGAAGGGAAGAAATACATCAACGAGATACGGCCCGACACCGGTGTCCATTGCAGGATGCCGGAGAACATGATGATGAGCAGCAGGCCCCACCAGAAGATAGGCATGGAGAAGCCAACCAGCGCCGTCGTCATGGAGATCTGGTCGAACCACGAGCCACGGCGGATGGCTGCGATGACGCCGACCGGCACACCGATCAGTGTGGCGAGGATGATGGCGACGAGGCCAAGCTCGACTGTCGCGGGGAAGAGCGCCAGGAACTCGGTCAGAACGGGTTTCTTGGTGACCAGCGAATTGCCGAGATCACCCTGAAGCAGCCGCCCCAGAAAATGGAGATATTGCTGCCAGATAGGCTGGCTGAAGCCGAGCTGTTCGGCAAGTTGTGCATGCCGCTCGGGCGAAATGCCGCGCTCACCCGCCATCAACAGCACGGGATCGCCCGGCAGGACRCGAACGAAGGCAAAGGCAACGATGGTAATCCCGAGAAATGTCGGAACGAGATAGAGAAGTTTGCCGAAAATGAACCGGATCATGGTTTTTTCCTGAAAAGACGCGCGAAAGAACCTGAGTTCTTCCGCGCGTCCTGTTGTTTGGGATTACTCAGCGATATCGACGGATTCGAAGGTGAAGTCGCCAAGCGGGCTCATGGTGAAGCCGGAAACCTTGGCGGACATCGGAACGAACTGCGTGGAGTGCGCAAGCGTCGCCCACGGAGCCTGTTCCTTGAAGATCACCTGCGCCTGCTCATAAAGCTTGGTGCGCTCGGCAACGTCAGTGGTCTGCTTTGCCTTGGAAACCAGTTCGGAGAACTCCTTGTTGCACCACTGAGCACGGTTTGCACCGCCTTCGCCGGTTGCAGCGCAGGAAAGCAGAACGCCCATGAAGTTATCAGGGTCACCATTGTCGCCGGTCCAGCCGAGGATGACGGCACCGTCGCGGTTCACTTCAGTCGACTTCTTGAGGTATTCACCCCATTCGAAGGAGACGATCTCGGCCTTGACGCCAACCTTCGCGAAATCCGACTGGATCAGCTCGGCGGTGCGGCGGGCATTCGGCATGTATGGACGCTGAACCGGCATCGCCCAGATCTTCATCGTCAGATCCTTGACGCCAGCGGCTTCGAGAGCCTTCTTGGCAGCTTCCGGATCGTAAGGATCGTCCTTGATGCTGTCGTTGTAGGACCACATCGTCGGCGGGATCGGRTTCTTGGCAACCGTGCCTGCACCCTGGAATACGGCGTCGATGATSGCCTGCTTGTTCATCGCCATGTTCAGCGCCTTGCGGACTTCCGGCTTGTCGAAAGGTGCAACGGTGGTGTTGTAGGCGAAGTAGGCAACGTTCAGGCCCGGCTGTTCATCGAGCTTGAGGTTGGAATCGGCACGAATGGTGGCGAGGTCGGCCGGGGCCGGATAAGGCATAAGGTGGCATTCGCCAGCCTTCAGCTTCTGCAGACGAACGGCAGCGTCCGGCGTGATCGCGAAGATCAGATCGTCGATCTTGGGAGCTTCGCCCCAGTAGTCGGCGTTCTTCTGGTAGCGGATGACCGCGTCCTTCTGATAGGCGACGAACTTGAACGGACCGGTGCCGATCGGCAGGTTGTTGAAGTCTTCCTTGGTGCCGGCCTTATCAAGCGTATCAGCATATTCCTTCGAAACGATCGAAGCGAAAGGCATCGCGATATTGGCAAGGAACGGTGCTTCAGGACGGGTCAGCACGAACTTCACGGTGTAATCGTCAACCTTGACGATTTCCTTGATCAGCGACGGCATTTCCATGGAGTTGTAATATTCGTAGGTGATGCCTGCGATATACTGGTTCCACGGGTTCTTTGTGTCACCCTGGCGGTTGTAGCTGAAGATCACATCATCGGCGTTGAAATCGCGGCTTGGCGTGAACTTCTCGTTAGAGTGCCACTTTACGCCCTTGCGCAGGTGGAACGTGTATTCGAGGCCATCGCTCGAAACTTCCCACTTTTCGGCAAGGCCTGGCTCAACTTCGGTCGTGCCCTTCTTGAACTCGGTCAGACGGTTGTAGACCGGATGCGCGGAGGCATCGAAGGTGCCGCCGGCGGTGTAAGGCGAAGGATCGAAGCCTTCCGGAGATGCCTCGGAGCAATAAACGAAGGTCTTCGCCATGGCGGGCACGGCGGAAGCCATCGCAAGCGCAGAGGCTATAAGCAAACTGCGGGTCAGCGTTTTCATCTGGTGGTCCTTTCCCTCTTTTTCTGAGTTTATGCGACCCCGTTTTAAGGGGCCTACCTRTCCTGGTCAGCGACGACGCGGAGCCCCGTGTCGCCGTTCGGTCCTGTGCCTCCCGACCAATTACCCGGCGACCGGCTGGAACAGCCGGTCGAGGTTCTTTTCCGGCGGGCAGAACCAGCGTGGTCCCGCCTCCGTCATATAAGCTATATCCTCGAGACGGACGCCGCATTCCCCATAAACGCACAGCATCGGCTCGATGGAAAAGCACATTCCCGGCTGAAGAGCCGTGGCATTTCCTGCAACGATATAGGGTTCTTCGTGAATATCCAGCCCAAGCCCATGGCCGGTGCGATGCGGTAGACCCGGAACCTGATAATCCGGCCCAAAACCGGCCGCTTTCAGGCTGTCGCGCGCGGCCTTGTCCACGTCCGAGCAGGCAGCCCCGACCCGGGCCGCGTCGAAGGCAGCAGCCTGCGCGTCCCGCTCGGCGTTCCAGAGAAAACGCTGCCGTTCCGTCGGCTGGCCGAACACATAGGTGCGGGTGATATCCGAACGATAGCCATGAAGGATGCCGCCGAGATCGACCAGCACCATGTCACCGTCAACAAGCGTCTGCGCATATGGCACGCCATGCGGATAAGCCGTCGCCTCGCCGAACTGAACCGCCACGAAAAGCGGCTTCATGCCAAGCGCAACATGTGCGGCGTTAACGAAGTCGGCCACTTCCGTGGTGGATATGCCGGGACGCAGCCCCTCGAACACGGCCTTCTGCACGCCGTAGCTCGCATCCATCGCCGCCTGGATGATGGCAATCTCGGCTGCGGATTTGACCTGCCGCTGTGCGACAATCATCGGYTGGGCGGAAATGATGCGGCCTTCCAGACGCTGCATCAGGGCCGATGCGAAAACGAAMGGAGTGGCAGGATCGATCGCGACAAGGTGGCCGGGACAGCCGAGCGCTTCGATTCGCTTTGCCATCAGGTCAAAAGGACTTTCATCCTCTTCCCAGACGGCAACTTCGCCCTCGACACGGATCATCGTCCGTAGTTTCGGCTCCTCAAACGCAGGACTGACATAGACCGGCTTGCCTTCTGCCGGCACCAGGGCGCCGTGAATGCGCTCCGAAAGACCAAGCGACAGGCCAGTATAATAGGTCAGCGACGATGATGCATCGAGCCAGACCGCCTTGATATTTTGCTGGATTAGCTGCGCTTGCAGGCCGCGCAACCGCAACCCGAGCTCGTCTTCAGCGATCGATGAAACCGCGATCGGCTGAAACCGCTTCAGCGCCTCTTGAAAGTCTGCCATTCTCTCCCCGCCGCTTTCAGGCGCACAGACACAAGCGTGTCGGCAACTCCCAAGCGTTCTTTTGCCAATGCTTAAACACAGGCCGGGGGCTAAGCAATGGGCCAACACCATGCACCGCCACAAAACTGTGCATATTCATCTAGACATAACGAAATCGTGATCGACACGCGCCCGATTTCGACAATCATCGCCTTGACGGGAAAATCAGAAATCCCCCGGAAACTTAAGGGGAAAAGCGGGGTATCGGTCATCCGGGCGCAGACGGCGCGCAGAAACCTCACCGCAAGATGCATTGGAAAAAGAAGCCCAGAAAAGGAAAAAGCCTGCCGCGGGAGGAGGTGCGGCAGGCTTCAAACTTGATCGGTGATTGGGAGGAGGAGTACCACCGATCCGCATCGAGCGACACTGGGAGGAGGAGTGCGTCGCTTCGATGATTTGAATATAGCGGTATCCGCGATTTTTAACAGAGCAAGTCTCGCAATGCAGCATTGCATTTTTGCATAGCTCGAAAATTCCTGCTTTGTTTTTTAGCACTCCCGCAGAAGACGTTGGAATCAACTTTCCCGATGCACTTGRAAACCGGCAAAGGACTGGTTGACCGGCATGAGTTCGAGGCTGTTGATGTTGATATGYTTGGGCTGCGAGGCGACCCAATGGATCGTATTGGCGATATCCTCGGCCGTGATCGGATTGACGCCCTTGTAAAGATTGTCCGAGGCATCCTGATTGCCGCCGGTGCGAACAAGCGTGAATTCCGTTTCGCACATGCCCGGTTCGATCGAGGTGACGCGCACGCCCTTGCCATGCAGGTCGGAGCGCAGACCGAGCGAGAATTGCCGCAGGAAGGCTTTCGTTCCGGCATAGACATTGCCGCCCGCATAGGGCCAGTGCGCAGCTACCGAGGAAAGGTTGATGACAATGCCCTTGCGGTCGATCAACGTGGGCAAAAGATGGTGGGTGATGTTCAAAAGACCGGTGATGTTGGTGTTCACCATGGTCTGCCAGTCTTTCAGCGGCACCTGCGGTGCAGGTGCAGTGCCGAGCGCAAGCCCCGCATTGTTGACGAGAATATCGATGTCCCGGAAACCTTCCGGCAAAGCCGCAAGTGCCTTTTTAGTGGCATCTTCTTCGGTAACATCGAAGGCAGCGCCGTGAAAAGCGGAGCCGAGTTCTTGCGCCAGCGCCTCCAGCCGTTCCGCCCGCCGACCTGTGCCGATGACCTTCCAGCCTTCCTTGGCGAAGCGCCGCGCCGTGGCCTGTCCGAAGCCGGACGTGGCGCCGGTGATGAGGATGGTACCGCTCATGATGATGTCTCCACTAAATTCGTTCTGTCGGGATCAGTCTGTGTCAGTAATTTTTCAGCGGCGGCCGCCAGGCAGCGCTTATACGCCTCGAGATCCGTATAAAGGGCCTCTGCCGTGGCGTTGCCAACGATGACGACGCCGCCCCGCCGCAAAATTCCGCCGTGCAGCATGAGATTGTCGACCATGTCGAAATTCTCGATCGACAAACCGTCCGGGCCGCGATAGCGCCCTGTTTCATCGATTGCGGCAACACCGTTATATTGCGCCATGATGCGGGTGAAGTGATTGGCCGCGACATTGGTGTAGGCGAAAAMCGGCTTGCCCAGCGCGCACATGAACCCCAGTTCGTAGCTCGTTCCCGTATCGGCGGCGATGCCGCGAAACGGCGTGAGATTGGCGATAACCGCATCCGCTTCCAGCATCATCCGCTCGTCTATGGCATTGATGTTGCAGCCGTGGCCGATTTTCGTGTCCGCGGGCGGAATTTCCAAATCGCCCGGCGAAAGCGGCGTAAACCCGGCCTCGCGTGCAAGCGAGGCCTTGAGGTCGAGCATTTCACGGGCATTCGGGAGGAAGACCTCCGGCCCGGCGAGATAGATTTTCTTTGTCATAGGAAATTTCATACAATTTGGAGAAACAGGATTTCCGCAAACCTAACCCGGAGACTTTCGCAAACGCAAGTACCAAGCGGACATGCGCCAAGGCGCGTCGGAGCGACCTACAAAACGGTATCGTCAAACCTGTCTTTCCGTTATAGCCGGAGCAACGAACTGGACATTCCCGGAGCAAGACAATGGCAGCAACCATCCGTTATCACGAAGGCGATATTTCCGCCGCAGATGCCGCACGCTACCTTGGCGCCATCGCAATCGATACGGAAACACTGGGGCTGGTGCCACGCCGTGACCGTCTCTGTGTCGTTCAGCTTTCTCCTGGAGACGGTACGGCGGATGTCATCCGCATCGCCGCCGGCCAGAAGGAAGCTCCAAACCTCACCCATATGCTTGCAGACCCTGCCCGGCAGAAGATTTTTCACTATGGCCGTTTCGATATCGCCGTTCTGTTCCACACGTTCGGTGTGACGACGACGCCGGTTTTCTGCACCAAGATCGCCTCCCGCCTGACCCGCACCTATACCGACCGGCAYGGGCTGAAGGACAATCTGAAGGAAATGCTTGAGGTCGACATCTCCAAGGCGCAGCAATCGTCCGACTGGGCAGCAGAAAAACTGTCACCCGCACAGCTCGAATATGCCGCATCCGATGTGCTGCATTTGCATGCGCTGCGCGACAAGCTGACCCACCGCCTCGTGCGTGATGGTCGCCTCGATCATGCCGATGCCTGTTTCGCGTTTCTGCCGACCCGTGCCAAGCTCGATCTTCTGGGCTGGGACGAAACGGATATCTTCGCCCATAGCTGAGCGGTTTCACGCTTCGTTTAAGGACTGATTTACCGAAACTGCCTATTCTCGGCCGCAACTTTGGGTGGCCGGGGACTTCCAGATGATTACACCGTTGCAGCAGACGGCAAGCATTGCAGTCAGCGACCTCATGCGGTCGATGGTGGAAACCATTGAGGAACGCCATCGCGAAGAGCAGGAAAAAGCGAACGGTACCAAAAAAGACGAGACGATAAAGACCCAGCCGCAGCCGGACCAAAGCCATCGCGTTGCCAATGAAAAGATAAGCGCCTATCTGTTCGGCGCCATGAAGCCTGATGGCGATGCCTTCGCCTCGCTTGTCTCCCGTTTCTCGTCTGCGCTTGGCATCACCCAGGAAAACGATGAATCGAACGCCGCTTTCGCGCAAAGGCTTCAGGACGCGCTGACCCTGACCGACGGCTTTGAAAAAACCGATGCGGCAGGAAAAGCCACGACGATTTCGCTGAAATCCTTCGGCGTTTCGGAAGCGCAGGTCGTGGAAGTCCTGAATAACGGCGTAACTACCAAGACCGCGCCCATGGCAGCACTTGCCGCACGCATTGCCCAAAATGCCGGCCTGAGCGGCAAGGAAGAAGATTTCGGCGTGCAGATGTCGAAAGCAATCATGGCAGTGCGCGCCACCGCACCCAAAAATGTCAATGATCTCGAAGAATCGACTGGCCTCAAGGAACTTGGTATTTCCGCGCAGCAGATGATCGCCGCAATCGCAAACCCATTTGGCGATGCGGCACGCGCCGTGAAGAATGCGCTGAACGATCAGGCGCAGGGCACCCAATTCATGACACGGGAAACCATGAAGGTCATCCAGCGCCTGGAAGACGTTGCCGATCCGAAAACCAAGGAAGAATTGCAGGCCGAACGCGGCAAAAACCGCATGGGCGAAATCAACGATGCCGAAGTTGCGGCCGAGCGGGAAGAGGATATCCAGACCCGAGACGCACAGGGCAAGCTGGAGGATGTGCAAAAACTTCAGGACGTCGTGAAGGAACACATAGACGCTGCCGCCGAAGAAAAAGCGCAAGGCACTGACGGGCAAGGCCCGGTCGATATTTCTTCGGAAATCGCCCTTATCTCCGTGCTMGCGGCAACGCCATCWAGCSAAACGGCCCCGGCTGAAAATGACAACGAACCCGCAGAGACAGACGCCGCAACCAAGACGGAAGCCGATCAGAAAGACGACGCCGAAAAACTGCTTGATGCTCAGGCAGTCGTCGATAACGCCCGCAGCGCCATTTTGCCGATCTCGATAGACGACAATGGAATTTATGCGCTGCTGAAGAAGAAGGCGGCATGATCTCGCCGCTACCGATAGTCACTTGAGCGAAACATGATGTGAGTTCAAACATGTCTCAAATTTCCGGCATATCCGGCAGCGCCGGCCTCGATGCCGAACCAAATGCGGCGCAAGCGCTGCTCTCGATCGCCGCTCCGCCGCTGGCGCCGAATGACGACAATTTCGTTGCCGCAAGCGAGGAAGACAACCTCATCGCCCCCGTTGAAAATCGCCCCGAGAGAGGTTTTCCCAAGGCAAGCTGGCTCGACGCGATGCCGCCGGAAGCCTTTGAGGCAGCAGACAGCGAACCAGACCATATTTCATCGGTCAATTCCGACGATAACGGGCTTTACCGCATGTTCATCAGCGTCTCTCCCTGATTGCCATATCGACACGATTTTTATGGTTAGCGAATTCTTAATATCTACGGCCCAGACTCAGGGTTGATGATTCTGTGTGCATCGCGAAGAGCTGGCATTCCTGCCAGCGACGCACACGGCGCTCCCGCATGAGCGGGCGAGATGACACCTGTACATCACCGGCGCGGCAATCTTTCAACATAGGCCAAATGCGGATCAGAGAGCCAGGGACTGGCCCTTTCGCAGCCAGCGGCGGTAATCGATAGGAACGGAGCGCAGCATGTTACCGCCTGTACCGAAAATTCCGGCAGCCGATGCCGCCTATGGAGCCGCAGCCTCGCAGACGCAGCGCGGGGAGCCGAAGGAGGCCGTGCAGCCGCAGGCAAGCAATCTTGCTCCCGACAATGGCAGCAGTCTTTTCGCCAAAGCCGCAGTCACCTCTCTCGCCAGCGAATATCAGCTTTCCCGCAGCACCGCCGTTCTGGCGGAGGCGCTTGGCAAGCTGATGAACCTCCCAAGGCGCGACGGCGAAGCCATTCAAACCTATGTGATGCGTCTGACGGATGCGCTGCGCGCCCTGCCCGCACCGCAGCGCCTGGCGCTGGAACAACAGGTCAGCAAAGTCCTGCAGGGGTTGAGCCTTTCGATGCTCGCAGAAATCCTGAAACAGCCAACCGGGCCGGATGCCGCAAGGCTTGCGCTGCTGATCGAACTTTCCCGCTACAAGGGAACGGATCTTGCGGCGAAGGCGGTGGTGTCCTCTTATCAGCAGAACAATTCGGCCAATCCGGTGACCGCGCAGCCAGTGCAAGCGAGACAGCAGAACGGCCCGAGCCAGAGTGCTGACGGCCGCCCAAACCCGGCAACGACCACCACAACAACAGCACAACCGGCAACCGCCGCCGCGCCCGGCCGGCTGTTGCCTATGCTCATCGGCCCGCTTGCCCAAAGCGCCGCCGCAATAAAAGCCATGGTTGCGGCGCAGGCAGCGCCGCAAGGCCCCCAGGCAAATCTTCCCGCCCCACCTGCCGACATGTCCGACTCTCCGCACGATTCGGCAAAACCGGAAGGGAAAGCCGCCGAAAGCACCGTACGCTCGCCTCAGCCGCAAACGGGCAGCACAACAAAGGAAGCTTCGACAGATGCCCGCCCGGCAAATCCGCCACGGGCTGAGAACGCCGAGATGCGCCCTGCACTTCAGCATCGGGACACCATGAAGCTGGAGCCGAGGGAAACCCGCACTACCTTGAACCCGCCATCCAGCCAGTCCACGGCTGGCGCCAAGGATATGGAAAACCTGCTCCTTGCTGCAGTGGCCGGCAAACTTCCCGTCAAGGCCACCACCGCTGCCCAGCTTTCCGCCACGCCACCGGGCGCCATACCGCAACCACTCGAAGAGCAGCCTGCCGAAAAAACTGCCCTCGCAACGCCCATCCACCCGACCGGGGAGGATGCGGAGACGATTACCAACCGGCCAGAAGCCCAGCCCATGCCGCGCGCCGCTCTCGACCCGGAAGCAAGAATGGCGATGCTGGAACAAACGGCTTCGCAATCGCTGATCGCGGCGGCTCTGGCAAAAGACGGCACGCCGTTACCGCTCGTCGCATACCCACCGGCGGAAGAGGACCACGAATCGGAAACGCCGCATCGCGGGCGTGGTCCATTTTCCGAGGATGAAGCGAATGGCGATGCGGAGGGCGAAAATCCCGACGGTCAGGACGAGATGGAAGAGCGGGTGGCCGCCAATGACGAGATTGGCGATGGGGAAAATCCGCGGACAGCGGCTTTCGACGACAGTGCGGAAAATTATTACCTCAAGATGAGTGGCATGCACTGAATTCCGCGCCGCCCATTGGCCTATGCCACGAATACTGCAGCCAACAAAAAACCCGCCGGAAAATTCCGGCGGGTTCTTTATATCAAACGATCTCTAGCGATTATTCGCTGCGGTTCTTCAGAGCCGCACCGAGGATGTCGCCGAGCGAAGCGCCAGAGTCGGACGAACCGAACTGTGCGACGGCTTCCTTCTCTTCAGCGATTTCCAGAGCCTTGATCGAAAGCATGACCTTGCGGTCCTTCTTCGAGAAGTTGACGACGCGAGCGTCGAAAACCTGGCCAACTGCGAAACGCTCCGGACGCTGATCGTCACGATCGCGTGCGAGGTCGTTGCGGCGGATGAAGGAGGTGATGTCCTCGTGGTTGACGAGCTTCACTTCCACGCCACCGTCGTTAACGGCGATGACTTCGCACGAAACGACTGCGTTCTTGCGCAGGTCGCCGGACGTTGCGGCTTCACCGACAGCATCCTTGCCGAGCTGCTTGATGCCGAGCGAGATGCGTTCCTTCTCGACGTCAACATCGAGAACGACGGCCTTGACCACGTCACCCTTGTTGAACTCTTCGATGACCTGTTCGCCCGGACGGTTCCAGTCGAGATCCGACAGGTGAACCATGCCGTCGACATCGCCTTCGAGGCCGATGAACAGGCCGAATTCGGTCTTGTTCTTGACTTCGCCTTCGACTTCAGTGCCGGCCGGATGGCTGAAGGCAAATGCCTGCCACGGGTTTTCCAGCGTCTGCTTGAGGCCGAGCGAGATACGGCGCTTGGACGGATCGACTTCGAGAACGACAACGTCAACTTCCTGGCTCGTGGACAGGATCTTGCCGGGATGTACGTTCTTCTTGGTCCAGGACATTTCGGAAATGTGGATCAGGCCTTCGATGCCCGGCTCCAGCTCGACGAATGCACCGTAGTCGGTGATGTTCGTGACCGTACCGGAGATCTTCTTGCCAACCGGGTACTTGGCGGAGATGCCATCCCACGGATCGGACTCGAGCTGCTTCATGCCGAGCGAGATACGGTGGGTTTCCTGGTTGATGCGGATGATCTGAACCTTGACCTGCTGGCCAATGTTGAGGATTTCCGAAGGATGGTTGACGCGGCGCCATGCCATGTCGGTAACGTGCAGCAGGCCGTCGATGCCGCCGAGGTCAACGAACGCACCGTAATCGGTGATGTTCTTGACGACGCCGTCAACAACCTGGCCTTCTTCGAGGTTCTGAACGATTTCAGAACGCTGCTCGGCGCGGGACTCTTCGAGAACCGTGCGGCGCGAGACAACGATGTTGCCGCGACGCTTGTCCATCTTGAGGATTTCGAAGGGCTGCGGGTTGTGCATCAGCGGGGTAACGTCGCGGATCGGACGRATGTCGACCTGCGAACGCGGAAGGAAGGCAACGGCGCCRTCCAGATCGACGGTGAAACCACCCTTGACCTGGTTGAAGATAACGCCTTCGACGCGCTCGCCAGCTTCGAACTTGGCTTCGAGCTTGACCCAGCTTTCTTCGCGGCGAGCCTTCTCGCGCGACAGAACGGCTTCGCCGAGTGCGTTTTCGATGCGCTCGACGTAAACTTCGACTTCGTCGCCGACCTTCAGCGTGCCGTCCTTGGACTTCGCGCCGAATTCCTTCAACGGTACGCGGCCTTCAACCTTGAGGCCAACGTCGACGATGGCAACGTCCTTCTCGATTGCCGTYACGATACCCTTGGCAACATAGCCTTCGGCAAGATCGTTAGAGGCAAAGGATTCTTCGAGAAGCGCTGCGAAATCTTCGCGCGTGGGGGTAGATACTGACATGAAATCTCCTGATTGCATCCGCGCGAGAGCGAATACAAAAGCGCCGGTGGGCTAGCGTTGTTGATACCCGAACCCATGCCCGCCTTTTTAAAAGGCTTCCCGGCGCAAGGACATGTCTTCAGGCAATTCCGGACTAAACGCGGACCGATTCAAGCGGTTCCGCGAAAAACCTGTTTCTTCAGGGCGGCGTCGATAATCATCCGCGCGGCCTGAAACGCCGCCTCTATACTCATTTCCGACGTATCTAGCAAGTGCGCGTCTTCAGCCGGTTTCAACGGGCTGTCGGCTCGGCCCATGTCGCGCTCGTCGCGTTTCTTCACCTCRGCGAAAATGGCGTCGTAATCGGCAACGCTGCCGTTGGCGACGATTTCATCATAACGCCTGCGCGCCCGCACGTCCGGCGAAGCGGTGACGTAGAGCTTCACCGGCGCCTCCGGGCACACCACCGTGCCGATGTCGCGGCCATCCAGAACCGTGCCCGGTTCCTTTGCCGCAAACCGCTGCTGCGCTGTCACGAGCGCGCGCCTCACCGGCGTCATCACCGCAATCCTGGACGCCGCCTCGCCGATATCGTGCCTTGAAAGCACCGCGCGGTCGAGGCCGGCAAGGTCGAGTTGCAGTGCCACCTTTTCAGCGACGTTCTCGTCATCGAGCGGCAGGCCGGCGTCAAGAAGTGCCTTGGCCGTGGCTCTGTAGGTCAGCCCGGTGTCGAGATGATGGAAACCATAGGTCTCCGCAATCTTGCGTGACAAGGTCCCTTTGCCCGCCGCAGCTGGCCCATCTATGGCAATCGTAAAGGTCATGAAGCTTTCTGCCTGTGCGTCCATCATTAATACAGTAGAGTGCGTCGGCCTCCAATCTTTATGAGCAGCCTGACATACAAGTCGCATCATGGGAGGGCGGCCTCCAAAGTTTGTCTTTGACACGAAAGACCGCAACGATTAAGGGGACCGGCTAGAAATTTTACCGTCTATGCCGGTTTTACGGCGTACACACCGAAACTCATTCGACAATTTGAGGCTTAGACAGTGGCAAAAGCGGACCTTGGTACCAAGCGCACAGACCCCGATACCGGCAAGAAGTTCTACGATCTGAACCGCGACCCGGTCGTTTCTCCCTATAGCGGCAAGTCCTGGCCGCTCTCCTTCTTTGAAGAAAGCACCGCTCAGGCAAAGCTCGAGCAGGCTGAAGAAGAAGAAGTCGCGGAAGTCGATGCCGAAAACACGGAAGTCGAACTCGTATCGCTGGAAGACGCCGACGGCGACAACAGCGGCGACGATATCCCGGACCTGGGCGACGATGACGACGACGTGGAAATCGGCGACGACGACGACACCTTCCTCGAAGCCGACGAAGACGACGATGACGACGACATGTCCGGCATCATCGGCGTACCGGGCGACGACGAAGAAGCTTGATCTTATTGGATAAACCAGCCCGGCGACAAAAAAATGAAGCCGGGCTGTTTTTTGTGCTTGCACTCTTCGATTAGCCGAAGTAGTAAGCCGCCACCGAACGGAACAACAGCCGCTTCGGTTCCCGGAACCGGACGAAATGCCGGAACCCTTATGGGGCTATAGCTCAGCTGGGAGAGCGCTTGCATGGCATGCAAGAGGTCAGCGGTTCGATCCCGCTTAGCTCCACCAAACCTTCTAAAATACAAATTTCCATCGTCCAGCACGGGCTTTCGTGCGGCATTGTCTGTTCTTCGCGTTGACTATTGCAAGAGCGCCCGCACATCCTGCCCGTTGATCCGGCATTCCACCGACGGAACGCCGCCGCCTTCTTCCAGCACCCGGCATTCCAGATATTTGCCGCGCAGGCGGTTCTCAAGCGCCTTGAAGGCGTTCAGGCCGCAGGCATAACGGCGGCCGTCAGGTCCGGCGCAAACCCGGTTGCGGTCGATGTCTTCCACACCGGCGAGGCGGAACTCCTGTCCTTTGAAGGTGAAGCGATTGTTGGACGCAACGCGCAGGCGCTGATCCGCGTATATTTTCAGGGGGTATGGATCGGGCGGGGTCGGAATACGCTCATAATTCTGATGGCGGGGATCGACCCGGACCGGAGAGGTCGTCCACAGCGTTTCCGTGTTTGCGGAGAGGCCAGTCGCTGGATATGCCGCCTCGCCATTCATGAGCGAGGCGATGCGGATGCCGGCTATACCAAGCCCCGTGACCAGCACGATCTGAAACAGCAAAATGAAAACCTGCCGAACCATGTCACCGCACATCAAAACAATCGACAAGAAATAGATCGGCGTTTTTTTCAAGACAGACCGAACGCGATAAATATTACATCAATAAAATCTTGCGCGAGGTGATGTCTCGCACCGTGCCCATCGCCATGATTGGAATGCGGTCACCATCAAGGATAACCCTGCCCGTTGTCCGCAGCCAGCGAAAATCGCCGGATTTGAGTTCGATGCGGTATTGCTGATCATAGAACACGCCGTTCGTCAGCGAGTTGTAAACCGCCTTGGCCACACGCGCGCGCGAGCCGCTTTCGATCTGATCTATGAAATCCTCCACGGGAATGCCGCGGGCGGCTTTCTCTTCGGAAAATTCGCGCAGGCGAGCCGCCACAGCATCCAGATAAACCAGATTCTGCCCCACGTTCCAGGTGTAATAACCCACAAGTGTTTCTTCGAGATATATATCCTCTAACATCGGCCTTCTACATTATGGATGCTTTTGACGCGGGTCTTAACATAAAGGACGATACGCGACTAACCACAAGCACTTATTCTTTTGTCTGATCACTACGTAAAGTTTTACATGCGCGGCGGCATCCGCGTTTCCCCGCCCGCTTGTTGGCGAACAGGCATTCCTGTGCCAAAGAAGGTCGATACCGACGCCATCTACCAGAGGAGCCGCCGTGACCATAGGGCTTGCCCACGCCGAACTCATCGCCGTCGTCACCGCCATCACCACGGACGAGCCGCGGGTAATGACCGTGCGGGCGGGCGCGGCACTTCCATCAGGGCCGTTTGAATTCGGACACAGGACGCTTCAGAGCGGGTTGAGAGAGTGGATACACGAACAGACACATCATCCCGTCGGCTATCTCGAACAGCTCTACACCTTCGCCGACCGGGACCGCAACAATGACATTCTTGGCGGAAGAACCATATCGATCGGTTATCTCGGGCTGGTTCGCGAACAGGAGCCGCCCGGCAATGGCCGCCCTCTCTGGCATGGCTGGTACGAGTATTTTCCCTGGGAAGACCATCGGCAGGGCCGGCCGGCGGTTCTGGAMACCATCATCGAAAAGCTGCGCTGCTGGGCGGATTCCGACCCTGCCTGCAAAGGCCAGCGCCATTTACGCGCCGACTTCACCTTCGGCCTTGATGGCGGCGGCTGGAACGAGGAACTGACACTTCAGCGCTACGAGTTGCTCTATGAGGCCGGACTGGTCGAAGAAGCCCAGAGTGAGCCTCGGATCAATTTCGGCAGACCGATGTTTGCCGATCACCGCCGCATTCTTGCCACCGGCATCGCGCGCCTCCGGGCTAAGATCAAATACCGGCCTGTAGTTTTCGAACTGATGGCCGACGCTTTCACCCTGCTGCAATTGCAGCGCGCGGTGGAGGCGCTCGCCGGTCTGACGCTGCACAAGCAGAACTTCCGCCGGCTGATAGAACAGCAGCAGCTGGTGGAAGAAACTGGCGATATGGCGACCGAAACCGGCGGACGCCCTGCAAAGCTCTTCCGATTCCGCCAGACCGTTGTGGATGAACGCGCCCTTTCCGGAACCAAACTGCCACTCTCCCGCAATTGACATATGCTCACAATGAGAATATCTCTTTGCCGTAGATATACTCAAATAGAGTATAAATGGGAGAGCGCCGTGAACGAACAGATATCTGCCGCAAGCCTTTACGACCGCGTCAGCCGCGTCATTCCCAAGGCGGAATGGATGGGTTTTCAGGATGATGTGGAGGCGATCCTCGATCTGAAGCGCAGGCGCAACGCCGTCATCCTCGCCCATAATTACCAGACGCCGGAAATCTTCCACGGCGTTGCCGATATCGTTGGCGATAGCCTCGCCCTTGCGCGCAAGGCAATGGAAGTAGAAGCGGATGTGATCGTTCTCGCCGGCGTGCATTTCATGGCCGAGACGGCAAAGCTGCTCAATCCGGGAAAAACCGTGCTTATTCCGGATATGGCCGCCGGCTGCTCGCTCGCCGATTCCATCACGCCCGAAGACATCGCACTTCTGCGCAAGGCCTATCCCGGCGTTCCTGTCGTCACCTACGTGAATACCTCAGCGGCGGTGAAGGCGGCTTCCGACATATGCTGCACCTCCGGCAATGCCCGCCAGGTGGTGGAATCGCTTGGCGTGCCGCGCGTGCTGATGCTGCCGGACGAATATCTGGCGAAGAATGTGGCGCGGGAGACCAATGTCGAACTCATCGCATGGCGCGGCCATTGCGAGGTGCATGAGCTTTTCACCGCCGACGACATCAGGGAATTGCGCGAAAGCYATCCCGGCATTACCGTTCTCGCGCATCCCGAATGTCCGCCCGATGTCGTTGAGGCCGCAGATTTTTCCGGCTCGACCGCTGTCATGTCGGACTACGTCGGCCGGGAAAGACCGGCCCGCGTGGTGCTTTTGACGGAATGCTCGATGAGCGACAATGTCGCCGTGCATCATCCCGATGTCGAATTCATCCGCCCCTGCAACCTCTGCCCGCACATGAAGCGCATCACGCTCGGCAATATCCGCACAGCGCTTGAAGAAAACCGCCACGAGGTGACAATCGATCCGGCTGTTGCGGTCGCCGCCCGCCGCGCGGTGGAAAGGATGCTGGCGGTATGAGTGACGCTCTGTCGCAATATGCAGGAAGGACGGTCATCGTCGGCAGCGGTATTGCCGGCCTGATGGCAGCATTGACGCTCGCACCGMAACCGGYCCTGCTTCTGACCCGCGGCGCGCTCGGTGGCGAAACGTCCAGCGCCTGGGCGCAGGGCGGCATTGCYGCAAGCCTTGGCGCTGACGACAGCACTGCACTGCATCTTGSCGATACGCTCGCCGCAGGCGACGGCCTCTGTGACGCGGCTATGGCAGCAGATATCGTCTCCACTGCCCCCGCCGTCATCGATGCCCTGGAACGAGCCGGAGTTCGTTTCGATCGCGATGCACAAGGCAGGCTCGTTTTCGGGCTGGAAGCCGCTCATGGCCGCCGGCGCATCCTGCATGCCGAAGGTGAYGGCTCGGGCGCGGCCATTGTGAGGGCTCTTGCAGCMGCCGTTCTCAACACGCCKTCCATCGCAGTCCTGGAAGGTGCGGAGGTGCGCCGGCTGCTGACAGAAGGCGGGGCCATAGCCGGTCTCATCTGCGCCGGGCAAAAGGGCAGCTTTGTTCTGCCGGCCACAAACGTCATTCTTGCGACCGGTGGCCTCGGCGGGCTGTATGAGGCCACCACCAATCCCACCGGCAATTTCGGACAGGGGATCATGCTCGCCGCGCGCGCCGGAGCCATCCTCACTGATATGGAATTCGTCCAGTTCCACCCRACGGCACTTTCCTCTCCCCGGCGGCCGCTGGCTCTGGTCAGCGAGGCGGTGCGGGGCGAAGGTGCCGTTCTTCTCAATGAAAGCGGCGAACGTTTCATGGCGACCGTTCCGGGTGCAGAACTTGCCTCCCGCGATATTGTCGCCCGCGCCATCGACCGGGAAATCCTGCGCGGCGGCRAAGTCTTTCTCGATGCCCGCAAGGCGATCGGCAGCGGTTTTTCGGCGCGTTTCCCGTCAATCGACCTGCTATGCCGCGAGGCTGGTATAGACCCCGCCCGCGAACTCGTGCCCGTCCGTCCCGCCGTGCACTACCACATGGGCGGCGTCGSCACGGATGGTAATGGCCGYAGTTCCGTGMMGGGCCTATGGGTTGCGGGCGAAACCGCCTGCACCGGTCTTCACGGGGCYAAYCGGCTGGCCAGCAACTCCCTGCTGGAGGCGGCTGCCATGGGMATGCGTGCGGCAAAAGATATTGCCGCCCGACCGGCATCAAAACGGGTGACAGCTGTCACGCCATTCGCAACGCCTGTTCTTTCGGCAGCAGACCCGTCTATCGTCCGGCCCATCGTCTCCCGCCATCTCGGCATCGCCAGACATGAAGCGGGGTTGATCAGCGCGATCAGCGAACTTCTCCCACTGGCCGAACAGAACGGCCCGGCATCCGATCCCGCCATCGTCGGGCTCGCAATCGCCGTCTTCGCCGCCTTGCGAAGAGAATCGCGCGGGGCCCATTTCCGCAACGATTTCCCGGAAAAGGACGCGACCGCCACAAGGCGCAGGCTTTGCCTGTCCGATGTCATCGCCATTGCCCATGACCTCTTATCGTCCAATCTTTTTTCTTCCTGCATTGCGCGGAGCGCCTGACATGACCCTCACCCCTCTGCCACGCATTATCGTGGAGCCGCTTGTCCGCAACGCCCTTCTGGAAGACCTGGGTCTGGCGGGCGACATCACGTCCGCCGCAGTCATCCCCGCCGGTCATCGCTCAGTCGTCGTCATGGCGGCGCGTGAACCGGGTGTCATCGCCGGTCTTGACGCCGCAGAACTGGCTTTCCAGTTGGTGGACCCGACAATCGTGATGAGGCGGCAGGTGCAGGATGGCGCGGCGGTCACTCCGGGCGATATTATCGCGACGATCGAGGGTCCCTCGCGCGGTCTTTTGACGGCGGAGCGCACCGCCCTTAATTTTCTCGGCCATCTCTCAGGCATCGCGTCCGTCACCGCCACAATCGCTGCCGCCATCTCCGGCACCAAAGCCTCGGTTGCCTGCACCCGCAAAACGACGCCGGGCCTCAGGGCGTTGGAAAAATATGCCGTGCGCGCCGGCGGCGGCATGAACCACCGTTTTGCCCTTTATGATGCTGTTCTCATCAAGGACAACCACATCGCCGTTGCCGGCGGCGTGCGTGACGCTATCCGCAGCGCCAAGGCGGGTGTCGGACATCTGGTCAAGATCGAGGTGGAGGTCGATACGCTCTTGCAATTGCGCGAGGCGATGGAGGAAGGGGTCGACGCGGTTCTACTTGACAACATGCCGCCGGAACAGCTGCGCGAGGCGGTGCAGATCGTCGCCGGACGCGCCGTCACCGAGGCCTCCGGACGCATCACCCCTCAAACCGCAGCAGCCATTGCAGCAACCGGCATCGATCTCATCTCCGTCGGCTGGCTGACCCACAGCGCGCCGGTTCTGGATATCGGGCTGGACTTTCAAAGCCAAAGCTGACGAAAGCAAGGAGACCGGAACAAAATCCTCGATTGACCGTTAATTCCCTGCCTGGGGTCAAGAGGCGGGGGGATCAGTGCGCGCAAAAGCCTGTCCATATGCCTGCGGACCTCTCTCACAAAGGAAAGGCCTGTTATGGAAGACGCACAAATCGGCTGGATTGCAGCAATCATCATCGGCGGCGTAGCCGGTTGGCTTGCCGAACAGTTCATGAAAAGCAACATGGGTCTTTTCATGAACATAATTCTCGGCATCGTTGGCGCCATCGTCGCCAATTTCCTGCTTGGGCTTGTGGGCATTTCGCTCGGAGGCTGGATTGGATACCTTATCGCCGGTTTCATCGGCGCATGCATTCTCATTGCCATCGGGCGCGCATTTCGCCGATAGAGGGAGGACACAATGAGCTTTTTCGACAAGATCAAGAACGCGATTTTTGGCAAGGCAGAGGCTGCACCGCAGACTTCGGCGCCAGCTGGTGCGCCCACGACAAGCGCAAGCCCGGCCGCTCCGGCTCAGCCAGCAGCACCCGCACCAACAGCCGCTGCTCCGGCATCCACCGGCAGCGTCGATGTCGCATCCATTCTGGACGCGGCGGTCAAGCAGAACGGGCAGAAACTCGACTGGAAACATTCGATCGTCGATCTTCTGAAAGCGCTCGATCTGGACAGCAGCCTAACCGCTCGCAAGGAACTGGCAAGCGAACTCGGCTATACCGGTGATACCTCGGACTCAGCCACAATGAACATCTGGCTGCACAAGGCTGTCATCAAGAAGCTGTCTGAAAACGGCGGCAAGGTTCCGGCAGAACTTCTGCATTGAACCAGTGACCGGGAGAACCGCGATGGACGACTATTCAAACTTGCGAGAGCAGATCGGCCAGGACCTCGACACCCTGCACAGGACCGAGAATCCGAAATCGATTTTCGAGATTGCCGACGACTATCTTCTGGGAAACCCAAATCTCAAGAGAGCGCTGGTTGAAGACATCATCAAGGAAGAAGCGGACAAGCGCGGCATCGCGATCCACTGAAACCGCGCGTGTCAATCGCGGCGATTTCTACAAGAAGGGCGGCATCCAGATAGGACGCCGCCCTTTTTTTGCCCCGTGCCCCGAAGCGTTATTTTTCCGGCTTGGCCTCGGCCTTTCTGGCGTTTTCTTCCATCAGCTCATACCACATGGCGTTCATGACGGCGAAAATGGCGGCGAGAGGCAGGCCGAGCAGCCAGGCGAAATACCACATGTTCGATCTCCTTGTATTTGTTCGATATTAATAAGCGTGGCCGCTGTCTTCACGGATCGCCTTTTCATCCACCTTGCCCCACAGCACGCGGTAGACCCATGAGGTGTAAGCGACGATGAGGGGGATGAAGATGAGGGCGACGACCAGCATGATGAATAGCGTCATATGGCTCGACGATGCGTCCCAGACCGTCAGGCTCGATTTCGGATCGATCGAAGAGGGCAGGATGAAGGGAAACATCGTCAGACCGACCGTCGAGATGATGCCGAATATGGCAAGCGAACTGGAAAGCAGCGCCAGCACCTCACGCCCGCCCCTTAACAACAGGAAGGCGACGAGCGGGAAGGCAAGACCGAGCGCCGGTGCCAGCATCATCCATGGATGGGCCGCGTAATTCGCAAACCAGACGCCGCTTGCGACCTCGACCGTCTTTGACAATGGATTGGACGGACCGTCGGTCACGACTTCCGAGGTGAAGCGATACCCGTCGATACCGAGCCACAACAATACGCCACCAAGCGCAAAGAGAACTGTGGTGGCAAGTGCTGCAATGCTGCCGAAACTGCGGGCACGCGCAGCGACCGGCCCTTCGGTCTTCAGCACCAGCCAGGCCGCACCATGCATCACCAGCATGCAAACGGAAACGAGGCCGCAAAGGATTGCGTAAGGGTTGAGAAGCTCGAACAAAGTCGTGCCGTCGTAAAAAATCCTGAGGTCATCGTTGAAGCGGAAGGGTACGCCCTGCAGCACATTGCCGATCGCCACACCGAAAATCAGGGCGGGAACAAAGCCACCGACAAACAGCGCCCAATCCCAGGTATTGCGCCATGTCGTACTCTCGCGCTTGGAGCGGTATTTGAACCCCACCGGCCGCAGGATCAGCGCAAATAGTGTGGCGAACATCGCCAGGTAAAAACCTGAAAACGACACCGCATAAAGCGGCGGCCACGCGGCGAAGATGGCGCCGCCACCAAGGATGAGCCAGACCTGATTGCCTTCCCATACCGGGCCGATGGAATTGATGACGACACGCCGCTCGAGATCCGTTTTCGCAACGAAAGGCAGCAGCGCGCCCGTGCCAAGATCGAAACCGCCGGTCACGGCAAAACCGATCAGCACCACGCCAAGCAGCAGCCACCAGATGACGCGGAGGACTTCGTAGTCGATGAGTTGATGCAATATCATGATCGTTTACTCCGCAGCGACGAGTTTTTCAGGAACGAGCGGCGCTTCCGGCTCGTGATCCGGATCCGGCCCCTTGCGGATCGCCTTCAGCATCAGCCCCATTTCGACGATGAACAGCACCGTATAGATGGCGATGAAGCAGAGAAGCGTAATCAGAACCGTTGAAGCGCTGAGGCTGGAGACGGCGGCGGCCGTCGGCAGCACGCCCTCGATGATCCATGGCTGACGGCCGAATTCCGCGACCACCCAGCCCATTTCCGCAGCAATCCACGGCAGCGGAATGGCGAAGACGGCCACCTTCAGCAAGAACGGATAGTGATCCAGCCGGCGCCGTGCCGAGAGATAAAAGAAGGTCGCCGTCAACAGGATGAAGAACATGCCAAGACCGACCATGATGCGGAACGCCCAGAACAGCGTCGGCACATGCGGGATGGTATCGGCGGCGGCCTTGGCAATCTGCTCCTCCGTCGCCTGGCGCGGATCGTCGACATAACGTTTCAGCAACAGGGCGTAACCAAGCTCGTGGCCGAGTTCCGCAAAGGTGCCACGCACCTCTTCGGGCAGTTCCGCGCCCTTGCCGGTGGCACGTATCTGCATCAGCGCATCATAGGCCTTGATGCCATCGCGGATGCGGGTCTTTGCGAGTTCCACCAGATCGTTGATGCCGGGGATTTCCGTGTCCAGCGAGCGCGTGCCGATAAGGCCCATCACCCACGGAATTTTTACGGCGAAATGCGTCTCCCGGGCTTCCTGATCAGGAAAACCGATGGCAGTAAAGGGGGCGGGTGCCGGTTCCGTTTCCCACATGGCTTCGATCGAGGCGAGCTTCATCTTCTGGTGTTCGGTCGAAAGATAACCGCTTTCATCACCCAGCACGACGACCGACAGTGCAGCAGCCAGGCCGAAAGAAGCGGCAACCGTCATCGACCGCTTGGCGAGATCGACATGGCGGCCTTTCAGCACGTACCAGGCGGAAACGCCGAGCACGAAGATGGAGGCAGTGACATAACCCGCAGAAACCGTGTGCACGAACTTCGCCTGGGCGACCGGGTTCATCAGCACCGCGAAGAAATCCGTCACCTCCATGCGCATGGTCTGGGGGTTGAAAGCCGATCCCGTCGGGTTCTGCATCCAGCCATTGGCGATCAATATCCACAACGCCGAGAAGTTCGAGCCGATCGCCACGCACCATGTTGCGATGAGATGGCCGAGCTTGGACAGCTTGTCCCAGCCGAAAAAGAACAGACCGACRAAGGTGGCTTCCAGAAAGAAAGCCATCATTCCTTCGATCGCCAGCGGCGCACCGAAGATATCGCCGACATAGTGGCTGTAATAACTCCAGTTCATGCCGAACTGGAATTCCATGACGATGCCGGTGGAAACACCAAGCACGAAGTTGATGCCGAACAATGTACCCCAGAATTTCGTCATCTGCCGCCAGATGGTGCGGCCGGTCATGACATAGACCGTTTCCATGATGGCGATCACCACGGACAGTCCGATCGTCAGGGGAACGAATAGAAAGTGATATAAAGCGGTAACAGCGAATTGCAGGCGCGATAGCGCCACGATGTCGAGTTCCATGTTTTTACCCCACCTTTCAGGAAAGGCCGGCCTTCTGTTACGAAACGGCGCCGGCCCTGAAAAAATCACTCAGTCCGGACGCAATGTTTGCAGCATTACGTCGTATTCCGGGGTGCCGCTTTGACATTGATCAAGTTGGCGCCCCTCTCTCAGCACGATGATGCGATCGGCAAATTCCGCCTCACGGCGATTGTGGGTTATCATCACGACAGTCTTGCCTTCCGCCCTTGCAAACAGCCGGCCGAGCACGTCACGGGCGGTTTCGCCGTCCAGCCCTTCCGTCACCTCGTCGAGAAGCCAGAGTGGTTTGTCGCGTAGAAGGAAACGGGCAAGGGCGAGCCGTCGTGACTGCCCGCCGGAGAGACCCTGCCCCGCCTCGCCAAGTCTCGTATCCAGCCCTGCGGCGAGGGTTCTGACATGCTCGCCAAGGCCTGCCGATTGCAGGGCATCCCACAGTTCACGCTCGGTCGCGGCAGGTTTTGCCAGCCTCAGATTATCAGCGATGCTGTCTCGGAAAAGCTGACTTCTCTGCGTCATGAGCGAGCAAGGCAAAGCGCTGACCCTGCCCGCCGCCGGTTGCACTTCACCAGCCAGAAGCTGGATGAGGCTGGTCTTGCCTGCACCGCTCGGCCCGATAATCGCAATCGTCTCTCCGGCGGCGATTGCAAGGTTGATATTCGTCAGGACAGGATTTTCGTTCCCATCCCGCTCCAGCCGCACACCATCAAGCTCAGCCACCAGGCCCATGGCAGGCACGCGCGGACAGTTGGCGGCTGCCTCGGCGGAAAGACGCGGCGCAATGCGTCTTGCCGAAAAAAGCGTGCGCCCGAGTTCCATTGCACCACGGCGCAGCGCCGTGAAGGGCTCCAGCGCGGCGAAACATACGAGCAGGCCGAGGGCGGCAGTCGGCGCGGTCACAACGYCCTGCTCCGCAAGCCAGGCCATGCCGAGGAGAGCCGCACTCAAAAGAACCGCCGCTGAGATGCCGAATGAAAAACCGGCATTGGTTTCGATCCGGTTCAAGCGGTCATCGCARGCGAGCAGATAATTGTCGGCCCGTTCAATCGCCGCAACCTGCGCGGAGAGACGGGCAGTCGTGAGCAATTCCACCTGCCCGTTGACCAAGTCCGCCGTGCGGGCACGAAGCGCTTCAAGCCCGATTGCCCGGCGACGCGCAAATTTTTCCGCCGTCAACGCCGAGCGCACTGAAATGCCAAGACCCGCCGCAATGAGGAAGAGGGCCGCCAGAACGCCCGCAAGCGGATTGAGGAGGGCAAGACCGATGCCTGTTGCGATTGCGGCGAGGATTGCGACGGCGGCGGGTACCAGCACGCGCAGATAAAGCGAATCCAGCGCGTCGATATCCGCAGTCAGCCGGTTCAGCAGGCGGGCGGGCCTCGCCTCCAGATGTTTCGCCGCCTGCGGTGCGGCAAAGCCACGAAACAGCTTTTCGCGAAGCGCTGCAAGCACGGACAGCGTCGCCTCATGGGTGGTCATGCGTTCGCCATAACGGGCAGCGGTGCGTGACAACGCCAGCAGACGGATGGCCGCCGATGGCGCAAAGACGTCGAAAGCATAGGCCGTCGCKGGGACCAGACCGGCAATCGCGGTYGCAGTAATGAACCAGCCGGAAACGCCGAGAAGGCCTATACCCGCCAGCACCGTGGTTGCTGCCAGAACCGCGCCAACGAGCAGCATGCCGCGACGCGCCGACCAGAACAGGGAAATAACAGGTTTCAATATCGCAAAACGCGCGATCATGACTGCCCCCTCGAATGGATCGTCGTCATATCCACGACCCTGTCCATGCGCGCGGCGAGCACAGGATCATGGGTTGCGACGATCAATGTCCTGCCTTTTGCGAGTTGCAGCAGGTTTTCGGTGACGAGCGCAGCCGTCTCCCGGTCAAGATGCGCTGTCGGTTCATCGACCAGCACAAGCTGCGTCGCCGGATCGGCGAAAGCACGCGCAATGGCGAGGCGCACCGCCTCCCCGCCCGAAATACCGTAGCCGCCGTCTCCTATAGGCAGATGCCGGCGTGCTTTCGACAATGCATCCAGCCCGGTGCAGCGCAGCGTCTCATCGACCATGCCTTCGCTGACACCGGCGCGGCCAAAGCGAATATTCGCCTTCAGGGAACCGGCAAAAAAGAACGGCTTCTGGCTGACCCAGCCGATTGTCTTGCGCAGTCCATCGGCCGTCGCATGACCAAGCGTTACGCCCCCGATCCCTATTGTACCGCTGTCAGCCTCGGCCAAGCCGGCAATCAAGGAGAGTACAGTGGATTTACCACAACCGGAAGGCCCAAGAATCGCAACTGTCTCGCCTGACTGGACCGTAAGATTTAGATTCCGAATGACAGGCGGAGCATTCGGATAGGCGAAGGAGAGATTAGCCAACTCCACCAGACCGGGCGTCGGAAAAGGGGCCATTGCGACCTCCTTACCCTCACCCACGATGGCTTTGCCAGCCCGCGTCAATGTGTCGAGCGCGCCCAGCGCCGCCTCGCCGGCTGCGCGGTCGTGCCAGACGGCGGACAACTCCCGCAGCGGTTCGAAAAAGGCAGGCGCCAGAAGCAGGATGAACAGCCCCTCGGCAAGTGTCAGCTTCTCGCCCCACGCGCCAAAATCGAGAAAACCGAGCAGATGGAAACCGATATAAACGGCGGTCATGGCAACGCCGAGGGCAGCGAAAAGCTCCAGCACCGCCGAGGACAGAAAGGCGATCCGCAGGACAGCCATCGTCCGCTTCTTGAGGTTCTCTGCGTCCGTCCGCAGCCGTCCAGCGGTCAGATCAACGGCTTCCAGTGCGCGGATCGTTTCCAGGCCGCGCAGGCGATCGAGTAGGAAAGCATTCATGTTGCCGGTCTCGGCCAGCTGCTTTTCAGTGGCAGCCTTCGCCTGCCAGCCGATCAGCGCCATGAAAAGCGGGATAGTGGGCATGGAAAGCAGCAGAACAAGCGCCGCAATCCAGGTAAATGGCAGGATTGCCAGCACGAAAACCAAGGGGACAATGGTAGCTTTCATCCGCGCAGGCTGGAACCTGGAGAGATAAGGTACCAGCGCTTCGGCTGCCTCTGCGATAACGCTTGCCGCCTCGCCGGAGGCCGTACGCGCCAGATCAAGCGGCGACACCTCCGCAACGGCATGAAGCGCTTGCAGCCGCCGCCGCGAAAGGGCGGCACGCGCGGCGCGAAACGACAGTCTCGCAGCAACTTTTTCCAGCCATGCCTTGATGAGACCGAGAATGAGAACAGCCACGGCCGCCGGCAGGATCGCCGTCATCGGCGCACCGTCGGCAATGTTTCCGACCGAAAATGCAAGCAAACCCGCCTGCGGCAACCAGAGCAGAGCCGGCAGGACATGCAGCAGGGCGACCGATCTTCCTACCGCGGGTGCCTTCGCGATTTCCGCCATACCGACACCCTTGTCATTGGTGGATTTACCGAAGAAGCGCCGCCGCGCCTTATCGGGAGAGACCGCCGCTGGAACTGGACAGTCTGCATCATCGCCATTGGCGGATTGCCGGATTTCTGCGGACATGCTCACGGACGATCTCCTCACCTGTCCTTCTTGGCACGGGGTCTGGCAAGAGAGACGATCTTGTCCTTGGCCTCCAGAAGCTTCGTGACCTTCGAGCCGAGTGCCAGAAGCGAAGCCAACCGCTCCGTCTCCAGCTTCTTCACATCGTCATACCAGCCGGTGAGCTGCTCGATCAGCGTTTTCATCTCATCGATGCGCTTCTGCGCATGCCGCTCCTCTTCGTTTTCCGGCTTCTCCATCAGGATTTCACGAAGCACGCTGAGTGTCGGGTCGATCTCGCGCTTCTTGCGCTCTTCGGCAAGGGTGCGCAGAATTTGCCACACATCCTCCGGCGTCGTGAAAAAATCGCGCCGGTCGCCGGGGAAATGCTTGAGAATTGCAAGGTTCCATGCCTGAAGCTCCTTCAGGCTCATCGACACATTGGAACGGGAAATGCCGAGCGACTCGACAATGTCGTCCGCGCAGAGCGGCTTCGGCGAGATGTAAAGCAAAGCATAGACCTGGCCGACCGTGCGGTTGATGCCCCAGCGGCTGCCCATCTCGCCGAAATGCAGCACGAAGGACTGAACGAGCGGAGAAAGATTGGTGGGCATTTCTTTGCTTCCTGTATTTTCAGTAATTTTTGAAATTTCGATAAAGCAAAAAATGGCAATCGGCAAATCACCTTTTTGACCTGCGTCAAAATGTGCAAATCAGAAGAGGCAAAGTCTGCCGGGGATCAGGGCTGCGCCCTCTGGCACACTTTCACAGCCCGCGATGCACGAAATGATATCGATAACATCAAACACATCTTGTTGTAGATGGAAGCGCGCGCATGAAAAATCGGCGGCGGATTAATCCACCGCCGATCAAGACGTCGACAAACCGGCGTGCGCAATAGGCGCTTACGAAAAAGCGATCTGCACCTTCATTGCGCGGCTGCGGTCGGAGGCAAATTCGAAGGCCGAGATGGCGTCATCGAGGTCCACCGTCTGGGTGATGAACGGCTTGACGTCGATCAGGCCTTTGCGCATCAGTTCGACGCCCGTCGCGAATTCCTCGTGGAACCGGAAAGAGCCGCGCAGATCGAGTTCCTTGGCAGTAATCGCCATCATCGGCAGGCTCATATCGCCACCAAGGCCGAGCTGGACGATGATGCCGCGCGGACGCAACGCCGTAATCCCGCCCGCAAGTGCAACGGCGGCACCGGAGCATTCATAGAGAACGTCGAAGGTTCCCTTGTTCGCGCCGTACGTCGCCAGCGCATCAGGCTCATCCTTGCTGTTTATGACGCGGTCCGCGCCCGCTTCCCGCGCCTTGGCAAGCGTGAAGTCCGAAAGATCGGTCGCGACGATTTCAGCGGCACCGGCACGGCGGGCAGACAGGATGGAGAGAATGCCGATGGGGCCGCAGCCGGTGACGAGCACGCGTTTTCCGAGCAAATCGCCGGCGCGGCGGGTGGCATGGAGTGTTACCGCCAGCGGTTCCGCCATAGCTGCCTCACCGGCACTCAAACCGTCGGCCGGAACGCATTGCAGGGCATCCGCGATGAGAACCTCGCGGAAAGCGCCCTGAATATGCGGAAACGGCATGGCGCTGCCATAAAAGCGCATGTTGAGGCACTGATTGTGCAGGCCTTCCTGGCAAAAGCGGCAGGTCCTGCACGGACGGGACGGCGAAACCGCGACCAGACCGCCAACCTTCAGCCCCTCGACGCCCTCGCCCAGTTCCTCAACAATGGCGGAGACCTCATGTCCCAGCACCATTGGTTCGCGAAGCCGTACCGCGCCGAAACCGCCGTGATTGTAATAGTGAAGATCGCTGCCGCAAATCCCGCCCCGAGCCAGACGAAGACGCACTTCTCCTGCCCCCGGCGCCTCCTCCGGCCGCTCCTCGATGCGCACATCCTTTGCCCCGTGGGCGACAATCGCTCTCATAAATATCTCCCGTTCGATATCGCGCCTTAAACGGCGCAACAAAATAATCCCTATCCCAATCATTGCCGCCGGCCGCGTCTCCGCCGCCCTGCAGCCTCCCCGCGCGCATGTTGCGTACCGGAAACAGGCGTTTAAGCCTTGACATCCACGTCTGAAAGGGATGAATGTTATCGATAACATAAACCGGCATGAAAGCAATGTCGAGAGACTGGAGGAAACAGTGGGCCTTAATTTGTTCGATCTTTCCGGCCGCCGCGCCCTGATCACCGGCTCGTCGCAGGGCATCGGCTTTGCGCTGGCGCAGGGCCTGGTGGAGGCGGGAGCCGAAGTGGTGCTGAACGGCCGCGACGAGGCAAAGCTGAAAGCAGCCGCCGCAGGCATCAAGGGTGCCAAGACGCTCGCCTTCGATGCCACCGATCATGATGCGGTGCGCAAGGCCATCGACGGTTTCGAGGCGGAAGTCGGCCCCATCGATATTCTGGTCAACAATGCCGGCATGCAGCACCGCACACCGCTGGAGGATTTTCCGGCCGACGCCTTCGAGCGCCTGTTACAGACAAACATCGCCTCGGTGTTCCACGCAGGGCAAGCCGTCGCGCGTCATATGATCAGCCGTGGACGTGGCAAGATCATCAACATCGCCAGCGTCCAGACCGCTCTTGCCCGCCCCGGTATCGCGCCGTACACCGCCACCAAGGGCGCCGTCGGCAATCTGACGAAGGGCATGGCGACGGACTGGGCGAAATATGGCCTGCAGTGCAACGCCATTGCGCCGGGCTATTTCGACACGCCGCTCAACGCGGCCCTGGTGGCAGACGAGACGTTTTCAGCATGGCTTGAAAAACGCACGCCCGCCGGCCGCTGGGGCAAGGTCGAAGAGCTTGTCGGCGCCTGCATTTTCCTGTCGTCCGATGCCTCGTCTTTCGTGAACGGACATATTCTTTACGTCGACGGCGGCATTACCGCCTCGCTTTGAAGAAGCCGTAACCACGACGCTTTGGGARGAGACCGTGAGCACCATGACCGAGAAGAACAAAATCGCCCTCATYGGCGCTGGCGCGATGGGCGGCGCGATCGGTACGCGGCTGATCGAGACCGGCAATCACCTGACGGTTTTCGATCTGGACGCGGAAAAGGTGGCGGCTTTGACCAGCCTTGGTGCGCATAGCGCCGAGACGGCGGCGCAAGCGGCTTCGSTCTCCGATGTCGTGATCCTCAGCCTCAATTCGCCGAAAATCGTCCGCGCCGCCGTTTTCGGCAAAGATGGCGTGGCGGCGGGGGCCAGGCCCGGCACGCTGATCATCGACATGTCCTCCATCGATCCGGAAGCGACAAAAGAACTGGCGGCGGATGCGGCTGAAAAAGGGCTGCGCTGGGTGGACAGCCCGCTTTCCGGCGGCGCGCCGAAGGCACTCGTCGGGCAACTGACCCTGATGGCCGGCGGCACSGAAAAGGATGTGGCCGATGCCCATCGCGTGCTGCGGCACGTGGCCAGCAACTACACCCATATGGGTCCAAGCGGCGCAGGCCAGACGACGAAGCTCATCAATCAGGTTCTTTGCGGGCTGAACTTCCTTGCCGTAGCGGAAGCAACGCAGCTTGCGCTGGATGCCGGCGTCGATGCCGCCAAAATTCCGCAGGCGCTGAAAGGCGGCCGCGCCGACAGCGCAATTCTTCAGGAATATATGCCACGTTACGTGGCGAAGGATTACCGCCGGACTGGCCGCATCGACAATATGGTCAAGGACCTGAACGGCGCGCAGGATCTGGCTCGACGCACCAACACGGCCATGCCGCTGACGGCGGTTTGCGCCGAGGTGCACCGCATGCTGACAGCGGCGGGACTTGGCGGCGAGGATCAGGCCGCCCTAATGGAATTTTTCACCGGCGCGAAACGCACCTTCACGGAATGATTTGCGCCATGGCCAGGGCAATAACACCTTAGAGGCCGAGCTGACGCGAGGTCATTAAGGTGTGCCACCGTCATGGCCATTGCGAAATGTCTCCGCAGCGAAGATGATCGGGCGAATCGGCGGCGCAATCGGCCCGACGGCCGCAGACGCTTGCATGAAGGACAATTTCCCGATGACCACTTCCGCAACAGGCACGGGGATTGCCAGCCTGACCGTTTCCGGAAACGGCTTCAGCGCCGAGATCGCTTATGAGGGCGCGACCCTTCTGAGCTGGCGGCCACGACTTGCCGATGGCAATGAAAAAAACCTTGTCGACGGCTATTCGTCGCTTCAGGAATTGCAGTCGCAGAACGGCGTGAGAAACGGCATTCTCGCCCCCTTCACCAATCGCATTCCTCAGGGCCAATTTAAATTTGGCGGGGAGATGCACCGTATCGAGCCGGTGCTTGCCCACGAGGACCTCGTCTTCCACGGATTTGCCCGTGCCCTGCCCTTCGCCCTCGACCGRTCTTTCGAGGAAAACGACGCGCACATTATCGTCTTTCGTGCCGAGATATTGCCGGCCGAATTCAAGGGCTATCCCTACCATCTCGCCATCGAGGTGGAATACCGGTTTGCCGGCCATGCGGTTACCATCGATATACGCGGCATCAATGGCGACGACCGGCCTTTRCCCTTYGCGGCCGGCTGGCATCCCTATTTCCGTCTGCCCGGCATATCCTCCATCGACGATCTCCTTCTCACCCTACCGTCGCGAACAGCGATCAAAACGGACGAGAATTTGATACCACTCACCGACAGTGAGACGGGCATTCTCAAACGGGACGATGCAGCGTTTCTTTCTGCCGCGCCGCTCGCAGGCCATGTGCTGGATGTCTGCTTTACCGATCTGATCCCATCCGCAAACGGGCTTTACGAGACTAGGATCGAAAACCGGAACGATGGTTCGAGCCTGACCGTTTGGCAGGAGCGCGGCCACATGCATGTCTTTACCGGCGATACGCTTGCCCGCGACAGGCGAAAATCCATCGCGCTCGAACCTGTGGAAACACCGACAAACGCCTTCAACCAGCCGCAACTTGAAGCGGACATCACCCTTCAACCGGGCGAGACCCGAAGTTTCCGCTTTGGTTTCCGTTTTGAAGCCGAGAGCTGAAAAAAGACCAAATATTGCGATCAGATATGCGTCGTCGGGAGTGAAGACGACAGCTTCACCGTCTCCATGGAGATATAGGCGGACATGTCGTAAAGCTCGACCCGCCGGAGGATCTGTTTGTAGATGGTGTCGTAATATTCGACATTTGGCAGCACGAGTTTCAGAATATAATCGAAATTGCCGGTCAGCCGGTGCACCTCGACGATCTCCGGTATGGTGCTGACGGCGGCATGGAACCGGTCCAGCCAGTCCTCCGCATGCAGGCCGGTTCTCACAAGCAGGAAAACCGTGGTCGGCAGGTTGATTTTCCGCCGGTCGAGCAGCGCCATCGTGCCGGTCACATATCCTTCCGCACGCAGACGCGTGATACGGCGGGAACAGGCGGAAAGCGATAAYGACACCTCATCCGCGATATCGGCGAGAGGTGTTTCTGCATTCTCCTGGAGAATCGCAAGGATTCGGCGGTCACGGTCGTCAATCATTGCTCAAGAATGCATCATCTAACGTAGTGGCGCAAGAAATTTGCGAGCTGAGCATAATGCACGCCCAGAATTTGCAATCTGCCTTCTAAATCCCTGAAAAAACGCATGCCGTTTTCATCGCGGCAATGGCATTCTTGTCATCAATCAAACTTTTATAAGGGAACGCCTATGAAACGGATCGGTCTGATCGGCGGCATGAGCTGGGAATCCACCGCAACCTATTATCGCATGATCAACGAGGCCGTTCGTGACAGCCGCGGTGGGCTCGTATCGGCCGATATCGTCATGCATTCGCTCGATTTTTCCGAGGTTGTCGCCCTTCAGAAGGCCGACCGCTGGGATGAGGCCGGCGCGCTTTTGGGCGCTGCGGGTGCGCGTCTTGCCAATGCGGGTGCCGATTGTGTGCTGATCTGCACCAACACCATGCACCTCGTTGCGGAAACCGTTGAAAAAATGTCGGGCGTCACTCTCATCGACATCATTGACGAAACTGCCAC
Source organism: Agrobacterium sp. MCAB5 (assembly GCF_052114365.1). Classification (NCBI taxonomy): domain Bacteria; kingdom Pseudomonadati; phylum Pseudomonadota; class Alphaproteobacteria; order Hyphomicrobiales; family Rhizobiaceae; genus Agrobacterium; species Agrobacterium sp. MCAB5. The sequence goes on along the minus strand of NZ_JBFREP010000011.1, from coordinate 152,415 downwards.
CGCATTGAAGGCGGATGGACGCCGCAAGCCGCTTCTGCTCGCCACACGCTACACGATGGAACATGGCTTCTACACCGACCGCATGCGCCGCCACGGCGTCGATGTGGTCGTGCCGGATGAGGAAGACAGGGCCGCCATCCACGACATCATTTTTGGCGAATTGTGCCAGGGCGAGATCAAGTCGTGCTCGCGCGAGCGCTACATGTCGGTCATCGAGAAAGCCCGTGCGCTCGGCGTCGATTCCGTCATTCTCGGCTGCACCGAAATTTCCCTGCTGATCGATCCCGATGCCCTGCCTTTGCCGGGCTACGATTCGACCGCCATTCACGCCCAGGCCGCTGTCGGCTTCGCGCTCGAAAACAAGGCCCTGAACAGAGCTGCATGAATGTGCCGCCTTTTTGCCTATTCCGGTAAACCGGTCTGGCTCGACAGTCTTCTGATCGAGCCGGAAGCATCGCTGGTCAGCCAGTCCATGGCCGCAAGGGAAGCKAAAACCGTCGTCAACGGCGACGGTTGCGGTCTTGGCTGGTATGGCGAGCGCGGAACGCCCGGCGTTTTTCGCGACACCAGACCCGCCTGGTCCGACGCCAATCTGGCCGCCCTTTGCCACCAGCTCCGCTCGGGCATGTTCATGGCCCACGTCCGCTCCGCSACATCAGGCGAAGTATCCCGTGCCAATTGCCACCCCTTTGCGCATGGTCAATATCTGTTCATGCATAACGGCCAGATCGGCGGCTACGAGCAGATCAGGCGCGACATTGATTCCCTCATACCCGATGATATTTATTCCGCCCGGCGCGGCACCGGCGACAGCGAAGCCATCTTCCTGATTGCCGCCGGCCACGGCCTTGATGCGGACCCGGTTCGGGCCATTTCCACCGCGCTGCGCCTCTGCCTGGAAAAGATGATCGCGGCGGGTGTTTCTTCCGCGTTGCGGTTCAGCGCCGTGTTGATGGATGGCGATTGCCTGCACGCCTTCCGCTGGTCAAGCGACGACAAGCCGCCAACGCTTTACTGGCGCGGGCTTGAAGAGGGCATCGCGCTAAGCTCGGAACCCTTTTCCTTCGATTGCACCCCGTGGTGTGCGGTGCCGCCAAATACCCGGGTGACGATCCGCGCCGGCGGTATGACCACTGAACCTTTTTCCCTGCCGTAAACGTCGCATTTCATGACGACCGAGGCCATTTTTCAGTTTGGCCGCCACCGGTGGGCGCGGCTGCGGCAGCGTCGTGTTTATTTTCATTGAATTATCTCCGCCGCGAAGGCTAGTGTGTGATCCGATAGACCGAAACAGATTTCAGGACCGGTGAACCATTTCAGAAGTGTTGCAGCCCCTCTCCCTTTCTTGAACGATGCCCTGCATCGCAAGGACCATGCAAACCCGTTCATGAATGACGGACAATGGGCAGGCAATGCCTTTGGCGATCCTCGGGACGCTGAAGAAAAAGTGTTATTTTTCATTACCCTAAGCTGTTCAAATTTCCACAAAAAATGCTGTTGCCACGCCTCCATATCGATGCATAAACTGGCATCAGTAAAGGCAAACCGGATCGACCTCATCAGACCCTCTCCTCCCACCAAGGTGCTGACCGACCAATGATCAATAATCTAAACGCCGCCGATCTTCCCCGTCCCGCCCCGCGCAGTTCCAACCCGGAAATCATGGCAGCGGAAATCATCGAGCGCCTCACCTACCGTATCGGCAAGGACGTAAAAGTTGCCAAGCCGCATGACTGGCTGACCGCGACCATTCTCGTCGTCCGTGACCGCATCATCGACAAGTGGATGGCCTCCACCCGCAAGGCCTATGCCAACAATTCCAAGCGCGTTTATTACCTGTCGCTCGAGTTTCTGATCGGTCGCCTGATGCGCGATGCGATCTCCAATATCGGGCTGATGCACGAAATCAGGGACGCGCTTTCTTCGCTCGGCGTCGATCTCGATGTCATTGCCGGACTGGAACCGGATGCGGCACTTGGCAATGGCGGCCTTGGCCGTCTCGCTGCCTGTTTCATGGAATCGATGGCAACCGTCGATATTCCCGCCTATGGCTACGGCATCCGTTATGTGCACGGCCTTTTCCGCCAGCAGATGGCGGACGGATGGCAGGTGGAATTGCCGGAGACGTGGCTGGCGCACGGCAATCCCTGGGAATTCGAACGTCGCGAAAGCTCGTATGAAATCGGCTTTGGCGGATCGGTGGAAACCATCGGTGGATATGAGGAGCCGCAGCGCTTCGTCTGGAAACCKGCCGAACGCGTCATTGCCATGGCTTACGACACGCCTGTCGTCGGCTGGCGCGGCACCCGCGTCAACACCTTGCGCCTATGGTCGGCGCAGCCTATCGAYCCCATTCTGCTTGCCGCCTTCAATGCCGGCGACCACATCGGCGCGCTGCGGGAAAGCAACAAGGCCGAAAGCCTGACGCGCGTTCTCTACCCCGCCGATGCGACCCCGGCCGGCCAGGAATTGCGTCTGCGGCAGGAGTTTTTCTTCTCCTCCGCCTCCCTGCAGGACATTCTGCGCCGTCACCTGCAGCAATATCCGGATTTCACCTCGCTGCCCGACAAGGTTTCGATCCAGCTCAACGACACGCATCCGGCCATTTCCATCTGCGAAATGATGCGCCTGCTATGCGATGTCCACGGCCTTGAATTCGACGAAGCCTGGAAGATCACGCAGGGCACCTTCTCCTACACCAACCACACGCTTTTGCCCGAAGCGCTGGAAAGCTGGCCCGTCCCGCTGCTCGAGCGGCTTTTGCCGAGGCACATGCAGATCGTCTATGCGATCAATGCCAATACGCTGGTATACGCCCGCAAGGAAAAGAAGATGCCGGATCAGCAGATCCGGTCCATCTCGCTGATCGACGAAAACGGTGAGCGGCGCGTGCGCATGGGCAATCTCGCCTTCATCGGCTCGCATTCCATCAACGGTGTCTCGGCACTTCATACCGAACTGATGAAGGAAACGGTCTTTGCCGACCTGCACAGCCTTTATCCCGAGCGCATCAACAACAAGACCAACGGCATCACCCCGCGCCGCTGGCTGATGCAGTGCAACCCCGGCCTGACCGGATTGATCCGGGAAGCGATCGGCGACGATTTCCTCGACGATGCGGAAAAGCTGACAGCGCTCGACCGCTTCGCCGACGATGCCGGTTTCCGCGAAAAATTTGCCGAAGTGAAGCGTCTGAACAAGGTGCGGCTTGCCAATACGGTGGCGCAACGCATGGGCATCCGTGTCGATCCCTCGGCCATGTTCGACATCCAGATCAAGCGCATCCATGAATATAAGCGCCAGCTTCTGAACCTTATCGAAACGGTGGCGCTTTACGACCAGATCCGTTCTCACCCGGAACTGGATTGGGTACCGCGCGTTAAGTTCTTCGCAGGCAAGGCAGCGCCGAGTTATCACAACGCGAAGCTGATCATAAAACTTGCCAACGATATTGCCCGGGTCATCAACAACGATCCGGCCGTGCGCGGGCTTCTGAAAGTGGTGTTTATTCCGAACTACAACGTCTCGCTTGCGGAAATCATGGTTCCGGCCGCCGATCTGTCCGAACAGATCTCGACGGCTGGCATGGAAGCCTCGGGCACCGGCAACATGAAGTTYGCGCTGAATGGCGCGCTCACCATCGGCACGCTGGATGGTGCGAACGTCGAAATGCTCGAACATGTCGGCGAGGACAACATCGTCATCTTCGGCATGACGGCGGAGGAGGTGTCGAAAGCGCGCGCCGAGGGCCACAACCCCCGCGCGATTATTGAACAGTCGGTGGAACTGTCGCAGGCGCTGTCATCCATCGCCTCTGGCGTATTCTCACCCGACGACCGCTCCCGCTTTGCCGGGCTGATCGACGGCATTTACAACAGCGACTGGTTCATGGTCGCGGCCGACTTCGACGCCTACGCCGAAGCGCAGCGCAAGGTGGATGCGATCTGGAGCGATCCGGAAAGCTGGTATGCGAAAACAGTCCGTAACACGGCGCGTATGGGCTGGTTCTCGTCCGACAGGACGATCCGGCAATACGCCGCCGATATCTGGAGAGCCTGATGAAAAAACCGCTCAATTCGGCCGAAGAGAAAAAGACTGGCGAAATCACGAAGGCTGAAATCGAGGCGATCAAGAGCGGTTTGCATTCCAACCCCTTTGCACTTCTCGGCGTTCACGAAACGCCGGGAGGTTTTTCTGCACGGTGTTTCATTCCGGGGGCTGAAGAAGTATCTGTCCTCACACTGGACGGATCTTTCGTCGGCGAACTGAAGCAGCTCGATCCGGAGGGTTTCTTTGAAGGCCCGGTCGATCTCACCTCGCGTCAGCCCGTGCGTTATCGCGCCTGTCGCGACGATGCGGAATGGGCAGTGACCGACCCCTACAGCTTTGGTCCGGTTCTTGGACCGATGGACGATTATTTCGTCCGCGAGGGATCGCATCTGCGACTGTTCGACAAGATGGGCGCTCATCCGCTCAAGCTTGAAGGGGTCGAAGGTTTCCACTTCGCCGTCTGGGCTCCCAATGCGCAGCGCGTCTCCGTCGTCGGCGATTTCAACAATTGGGATGGCCGACGGCATGTGATGCGCTTCCGCAAGGATACCGGCATCTGGGAAATTTTCGCACCTGACGTCTATGCTGGCTGCGCCTATAAATTCGAGATTCTCGGCGCAAACGGCGAGCTTCTACCGCTGAAGGCCGACCCCTATGCACGGCGTGGTGAACTGCGGCCGAAGAACGCCTCCGTTACCGCACCGGAGCTGGCGCAGAAATGGGAAGATCAGGCCCACCGGGAACATTGGGCGCAAGTGGACCAGCGCCGGCAGCCGATCAGCATTTACGAGGTGCACGCCGGTTCCTGGCGGCGTCGCGAGGACGGCACCTTCCTCAGCTGGGACGAAATGGCCACCCAGCTCATTCCCTATTGCACGGATATGGGCTTCACCCATATCGAGTTTCTGCCGATCACCGAACATCCCTACGATCCGTCCTGGGGTTACCAGACGACCGGGCTTTATGCCCCGACCGCCCGTTTCGGCGATCCSGAAGGTTTCGCCCGCTTCGTCAACGGCGCCCACAAGGTCGGCATCGGCGTGATCCTCGACTGGGTTCCCGCGCATTTTCCAACCGACGAGCACGGCCTGGGCCTGTTTGACGGGACAGCGCTTTACGAACATGCCGACCCGCGTCAGGGTTTTCAYCCCGACTGGAACACGGCCATCTACAATTTCGGGCGCATCGAGGTATTGTCCTACCTCGTCAACAACGCGCTTTATTGGGCCGAAAAATTCCATCTCGATGGATTGCGCGTCGATGCCGTCGCCTCGATGCTCTATCTCGATTATTCCCGCAAGGAAGGCGAGTGGATCCCCAACGAATATGGCGGGCGCGAGAACCTGGAATCCGTCCGCTTCCTGCAGAAGATGAACTCGCTCGTCTACGGTACCCATCCGGGCGTCATGACCATTGCAGAAGAATCCACCTCCTGGCCGAAAGTGTCGCAGCCGGTTCACGAGGGCGGCCTCGGTTTCGGCTTCAAATGGAATATGGGTTTCATGCACGACACGCTGAGCTATTTCTCGCGTGAGCCGGTGCACCGCAAGTTCCACCATCAGGAACTGACATTCGGCCTTCTTTATGCCTTCACCGAAAATTTCGTGCTGCCGCTTTCCCATGACGAAGTAGTGCACGGCAAGGGATCGTTGATCGCCAAGATGTCCGGCGACGACTGGCAGAAATTTGCCAATCTCCGGTCCTATTACGGCTTCATGTGGGGCTATCCCGGCAAGAAGCTGCTGTTCATGGGGCAGGAGTTCGCCCAGTGGAGCGAATGGAGCGAAAAGGGATCGCTCGACTGGAACCTTCGCCAATATCCGATGCATGAGGGTATGCGCCGCCTCGTGCGCGATCTCAACCTCACCTACCGTTCGAAAGCCGCTCTGCACGCCCGTGACTGCGAACCCGAAGGTTTCCAGTGGCTGGTGGTCGATGATCACGAAAACTCGGTCTTCGCCTGGCTGCGCTCGGCGCCCGGCGAAAAACCGGTTGCGGTTATCTGCAATCTGACCCCGGTCTACCGGGAAAACTATTATGTGCCGCTTCCTGTTGCGGGGCGGTGGCGGGAGATTCTCAACACCGATGCCGAAATTTATGGCGGCAGCGGCAAGGGAAATGGCGGACGCGTTCAGGCGGTCAATGCCGGTGGGGAAATCGGGGCGATGCTCGTCCTGCCGCCCTTGGCAACGATCATGCTCGAACCGGAAAACTGACAGACAGAACGGGAGGACAACCATGTCGGAAAAAAGAGTTCAGCCCCTGGCGCGTGATGCAATGGCCTATGTTCTCGCGGGCGGTAGAGGAAGCCGTTTGAAGGAATTGACRGACCGCCGGGCAAAACCAGCGGTTTATTTTGGCGGTAAGGCCCGCATTATCGATTTTGCACTTTCGAACGCGCTGAATTCCGGCATTCGCCGCATYGGCGTCGCCACGCAATACAAGGCTCACTCCCTCATCCGCCACCTGCAACGCGGCTGGGACTTCTTCCGTCCAGAGCGTAACGAAAGCTTCGACATTCTGCCGGCCTCGCAGCGCGTGTCCGAAACGCAATGGTACGAAGGCACCGCCGACGCCGTTTACCAGAACATCGACATYATCGAGCCCTATGCGCCCGAATATATGGTCATTCTGGCCGGCGACCATATTTACAAGATGGACTACGAATACATGCTGCAACAGCATGTCGATTCCGGCGCGGATGTAACGATCGGTTGCCTTGAAGTGCCACGCAAGGAAGCGTCGGGCTTCGGCGTGATGCATGTGAACGAAAAAGACGAGATCATCGACTTCATCGAAAAGCCGGCCGATCCGCCCGGCATTCCCGGTAATGAGAATTTCGCGCTTGCCTCGATGGGGATCTACGTCTTCCACACAAAATTCCTGATGGAAGCGCTGCGTCGCGATGCCGCCGACCCCACCTCCAGCCGCGACTTCGGCAAGGACATCATTCCCTACATTGTCCAGCACGGCAAAGCCGTCGCGCACCGTTTTGCGGACTCCTGCGTGCGTTCGGATTTCGAGCACGGACCCTACTGGCGCGATGTCGGAACCATCGATGCCTATTGGCAGGCCAATATCGACCTGACGGATGTGGTGCCTGACCTCGATATCTATGACAAGTCCTGGCCGATCTGGACCTATGCRGAAATCACTCCGCCGGCGAAATTCGTGCATGACGATGAGGACCGCCGCGGTTCTGCCGTGTCGTCGGTTGTGTCAGGCGATTGCATCATTTCCGGCGCCGCCCTCAACCGTAGCCTTCTGTTCACAGGCGTGCGCGCCAATTCATACTCCCGCCTTGAGAATGCCGTAGTACTGCCGAGTGTAAAGATCGGGCGCCACGCCCAGCTCAGCAACGTCGTCATCGACCATGGAGTGGTCATTCCGGAAGGACTGATTGTAGGAGAAGACCCCGAACTGGATGCCAAACGTTTCCGGCGCACGGAAAACGGCATTTGCCTTATCACCCAATCGATGATCGACAAGCTGGACCTGTAGAGCCCATGAATGTCCTTTCGGTTTCATCCGAAATTTATCCCCTGATCAAGACCGGAGGGCTCGCCGACGTTACCGGCGCCCTCCCCATCGCGCTCGAAGCCTATGGCGTGAGAACGCGCACATTGATACCCGGATATCCGGCGGTGAAAGCCGCCGTGACGGACCCCGTCAAATGTTTTGAGTTCACCGATCTGCTTGGCGAAAAGGCCGATCTGCTCGAAGTCCAACATGAGGGGCTAGACCTTCTGATCCTTGACGCGCCCGCCTATTACGAGCGTTCCGGCGGCCCCTATCTCGGCCAGACCGGCAAGGATTATCCTGATAACTGGAAGCGCTTTGCGGCGCTCTCGCTGGCAGCGGCACGAATCGGCGCCGGTGTGCTTCCCGGCTGGCGGCCGGATATGGTGCACGCCCATGACTGGCAGGCAGCGATGACCCCGGTCTATATGCGTTATGCCGAAACGCCGGAGATTCCGAGCCTTCTCACCATCCACAACATTGCTTTTCAGGGTCAGTTCGGGGCCAACATCTTCAGCAAGCTCGAATTGCCCGCCCACGCCTTCGGCATGGAAGGCATCGAATATTATAACGATGTCAGCTTCCTCAAGGGCGGCTTGCAGACGGCAACCGCGCTCAGCACGGTCAGCCCATCCTATGCGGAAGAAATCCTGACCGCGGAATTCGGCATGGGGCTGCAAGGGGTGATCGGCAGCCGCGCCCATGTGCTGCACGGTATCGTCAACGGCATTGACGCCGATGTCTGGAACCCGGCCACCGACCATCTGATCCACGACAACTATTCCGCCACCAATCTCAAGAACCGCGCGCTGAACAAGAAGGCCGTCGCAGAACATTTCCGCATCGACCAGGATGACAGCCCGCTTTTCTGCGTCATATCCCGCCTCACCTGGCAGAAGGGCATCGATCTGATGGCGGAAGCCGTGGACGAGATCGTTTCCCTCGGCGGCCGTCTGGTTGTGCTGGGCGCCGGCGATGTGGCATTGGAAGGCGCGCTACTGGCGGCGGCATCCCGCCACCATGGCCGCGTCGGTGTCGCCATCGGTTATAATGAGCCGCTATCGCATCTGATGCAGGCGGGTTGCGATGCGATCATCATCCCCTCACGCTTCGAGCCCTGCGGCCTCACCCAGCTTTACGCGCTGCGTTATGGCTGCGTTCCCGTGGTTGCCCGAACCGGCGGCCTTGCCGATACGGTGATCGACGCCAACCATGCCGCCATCGCCAATAAATCGGCGACCGGTGTACAATTCTCACCCGTCACGCTCGACGGTCTGAAACAGGCGATCCGCCGGACCGTGCGTTATTATCACGACCCGAAACTTTGGACACAAATGCAGAAACTCGGCATGAAATCCGATGTTTCCTGGGAAAAAAGCGCTGCGCTCTACGCCGCGCTTTACAGCCAGCTTATTTCGAGAGGCCATTGAAACAATGATCAAGACCGTTCAGACGACACCCTTTCAGGATCAGAAGCCGGGCACATCCGGCCTGCGCAAGAAGGTGCCCGTCTTCGCCCAGGAAAATTATGCCGAAAACTTCATCCAGTCGATCTTCGACTCGCTTGAGGGCTTTCAGGGCCAGACGCTGGTGATCGGCGGCGATGGCCGTTATTACAACCGCGAAGTCATCCAGAAGGCGATCAAGATGGCGGCCGCCGCCGGTTTCGGCAAGGTGCTGGTCGGTCAGGGCGGCATTCTCTCCACCCCCGCCGCCTCCAATATCATCCGCAAATACAAAGCCTTCGGCGGCATCGTGCTTTCCGCCAGCCATAATCCTGGTGGCCCGACCGAAGATTTCGGCATCAAATACAATATCGGCAATGGCGGCCCAGCGCCGGAGAAGATCACCGACGCGATCTATGCCCGCTCGAAGGTCATCGACAGCTACAAGATTTCCGACGCTGCCGACGTCGATCTCGACAAGGTGGGCAGCTTCAAGGTGGATGAACTGACGGTCGACGTCATCGATCCGGTCGCCGATTATGCCGCTTTGATGGAAGAACTGTTCGATTTTGCCGCCATTCGCGCCCTGATTGCCGGCGGCTTCAAGGTTGTCGTCGATTCCATGAGTGCCGTCACCGGCCCCTATGCCGTGGAAATCATCGAAAAGCGTCTCGGCGCGCCGAAGGGCTCCGTCCGCAACGCAACGCCTCTGCCCGATTTCGGCGGCCACCATCCCGACCCCAACCTGGTGCACGCCAAGGAGCTTTATGACGATGTCATGAGCCCGGAAGGTCCCGATTTCGGCGCGGCGTCGGATGGCGACGGCGACCGCAACATGGTGGTCGGCAAGGGCATGTTTGTCACCCCGTCCGACAGCCTGGCGATCATCGCCGCCAATGCGCGGCTCGCGCCCGGTTATGCCGCCGGCATTTCCGGCATCGCCCGTTCCATGCCGACAAGTGCCGCAGCCGACCGCGTCGCCGAAAAGCTTGGGCTTGGCATGTACGAGACGCCAACCGGCTGGAAATTTTTCGGCAACCTCATGGATGCCGGCAAGGTTACAATCTGCGGTGAGGAAAGCTTCGGCACCGGCTCCAACCACGTGCGCGAAAAGGATGGCCTGTGGGCCGTGCTCTACTGGCTGAACATTGTCGCCGCCCGCAAGGAAAGCGTGAAGGACATCGTTACCAAGCACTGGGCCGAATATGGGCGCAACTATTATTCCCGCCACGATTATGAGGAAGTGGATTCGGACGCAGCAAACACTCTGGTGGCCATCCTGCGCGAAAAACTCGCAACACTTCCCGGCACCAGCTACGGCAATCTTAAGGTCGCAGCTGCTGATGATTTCGCCTATCTCGACCCGGTCGACCAGTCCGTCAGCAAGAACCAGGGTATCCGCATCCTGTTCGAAGGTGGTTCGCGCATCGTGCTGCGCCTTTCCGGCACGGGCACTGCGGGCGCAACGCTCAGACTTTACGTCGAGCGCTATGAGCCGGATGCGGCCCGTCACGGCATCGAAACGCAGGCGGCGCTTGCCGACCTTATTTCCGTTGCCGATACGATCGCCGGCATCAAGGCCCATACCGGCCGCAACGAACCGACCGTCATCACGTAAGGTTTTGCATTGCACGCACCGTTTCCGGCAACGGGCATAGCGAAAAACTTGGCAGGCGGCCATGAGGCCGCCTGAGGTTACTGACTAACCTCCCCGCCAGACTCGATATCATCATCTTCCGGAGAGAGAGACCATGCAGAAACCAGCCGTTTTCCCCAAAGGCGTAACCCAGACGGAAAACGGAACGGAATTTGCGGTCTATTCCCGGCACGCCTCACAAATCGACCTTTGCCTTTTTGATGCGACGGGCGAAAAAGAGACGGCGCGTTTGCCAATGAGGCGCGATGAGAATGACATTCACCGGCTGACAGTTGCCGAGACCGGCCCCGTTGCGCGATATGGCTACCGCGCCGACGGCATTTATGCCCCCGAACATGGCTTGTGGTTCGACCCCGCAAAACTGCTGCTCGACCCCTATGCCACGGAGATAGACCGGCCATTCCGGCATGATGCCGCGCTTTTGGCCTATGGCGAAGACACGGGCGCGATCATGCCAAAGGCGATCCTGTCGCAATATGAGCAGGTCAGGCGCCAGCCGCCACGCTTTGCCGAAGGCGGGCTGATTTACGAACTCGCGGTTAAATCCTTCACCAAATTGCATCCTGCCGTGCCGGAAGAGCTGAGAGGCACGGTGGCAGCGCTGGCTCATCCTGCCATTATCGCGCATTTGAAAAAAATCGGTGTCGATGCGGTGGAGCTGATGCCGATCACCGCCTGGATCGACGAGCGCCACCTGCCGCCGCTTGGCCTTTCGAATGCATGGGGATACAATCCCGTCGGCTTCATGGCGCTCGATCCGCGCCTCTGCCCCGGCGGAGTGCGGGAGCTGCGCGACACGGTTGCAGCCCTGCACGCGCAAGGCATTGGCGTCATTCTCGATCTGGTCTTCAACCATACGGGTGAAAGCGACAGCGAAGGCTCCATCCTGTCTTTGCGCGGACTGGACAATCTCACCGCTTTCCGTCACCCGGAAGGAAAGCCGGGCGTGCTGGTCAATGACACCGGCACCGGCAACACGGTGGCCTGCGATCATCCCTATGTGCGCCAGCTCATTATCGATTCCCTGAGGCATTTCGTTCTCAATGCCGGTATCGATGGCTTCCGTTTCGATCTCGCGCCCATATTGGGACGAACGGCTAGTGGCTTCGACATGGCCAGCGAAACGCTTGCCGCCATGCACTCTGACCCGGTACTATACGACCGCGTGCTGATCGCCGAACCATGGGATATCGGCCCCGGCGGCTATCAGCTCGGCAATTTTCCGGAGAGCTTTCTGGAATGGAACGACCGCGCCCGCGACGACATGCGCCGGTTCTGGCGCGGCGATGCGGGAACGACCGGGGCGCTGGCCAATGCGCTTTCCGGCTCTTCGCCGATCTTTTCCCGCCATGGACGTTCGAAAAGCCGCAGCGTCAATTTCCTTGCCGCCCATGACGGTTTCACCCTGTTCGATCTCGTCAGCCACGAACACAAGCACAATGAGAAAAACGGCGAGAACAATCGCGACGGGCATAATGAAAATCATTCCTGGAACAATGGTTTGGAGGGATTGACGGACGATCCTGCCGTCGTGGCCGCCCGCCACGCGGATGTGAAAGCGCTGCTTTCCACGCTCTTCGTCAGTCGCGGCACGTTGATGCTGACCGCCGGCGATGAGGGTGGCCGCAGCCAGTATGGCAATAACAATGCCTATTGCCAGGACAACGAGATAACGTGGGTCGACTGGTCGTCGCTCTCCCAGGAGCTGACTGACCACACGGCATTTCTTGCCGCACTTCGCAAACGCTTCGGCGTGTTTTCGCAAACCGAGTTTTTCTCCGGCAACGGCGATGTGGCATGGCTTGCCCCCGGCGGAGAACCGATGACGGTCGCGGAATGGGAAAGGCCGGACATGCCGGCTTTCGCCATGGTGCTTGCCACGCCGGACCACGAGACCGAAAACGACGCGGAGCTTGCCGTGCTCATCAACCGCAGCCATGAGATCGTGCCCTTCACCCTGCCGGGCGACGACTGGCAAGCGATGGGCACGGATTTCGGCAATCCGGCCTTCCTGCCTGCCCGCTCGGTGGTGTTTTATCTGCGCGGTTGATCGCTTGGCCCCGGCACCTTTATAAGTTCCGAAAGGCAATCGAGAAGAGGTAACATGGCAAAGGAAATAGCGCTGGCGGAAATGAAAAATTTCGTCGGCACGGAGCTGGGCGTTTCCGACTGGATCACCGTCGACCAGACAATGATCGACGCCTTCGCAAAAGCGACGCTGGACGAACAGTTCATCCACACCGACCCGGAACGCGCCAAGGCGGAAAGCCCCTTTGGCGGCACYATCGCGCATGGGTTCCTGACGCTCTCGCTGCTTTCGGCTCTGAATTACGATGCCCTGCCCCGCATTCGCGAAACGACCATGGGCATCAACTACGGCTTTGACGCCGTCCGCTTCGTCACGCCGGTCAAAAGCGGAGCACGGGTGCGTGGCCGTTTCACTTTGGCTGAGGCGCGGTTTCGCGGCGCCGCCATGATGGTGACGACCTATGATGTTACGGTGGAGATAGAAAACGAGAAAAAACCGGCGCTCACTGCCCGCTGGACAACCATCACCCAGTTCAACCCCGAGGACAGGCCGCAAGACGCCTGATGGCGAAGTAAATCCCAATTTGAGATCGGAGTGTCTGTGAGATTCGCATATTTGATAGAACCTCCGTTCAACTACAGGAACGAATGCGGCGATGTGACCGGGTGCGATGTGGAGTTGGCGCGAGTCATTCTAGCCATGATCGGTATTCATGACATTGAATTCATCGAAGCCGAGTTCTCGCAATTGTTGCCTGGGCTGAACGAAAACCTTTGGGATATGACTACTGGCCTCTTCGATACCGCTGAACGCAGAAAGATCGTGACGTTCAGCCATCCCATCTGGGCGTTGCCTGATGGACTGTTGGTGAGGAAGGGCAACCTCAGAGATCTGGACGGATACGCATCGGCAGCAAAAAATCCGGAATGTACGCTGGTCGCGATCCGTGATCAGATCCAACATCGCGCAATTATGGAAGCGGGCGTGCCCGATGACCGCATTCTCATTTGCGAGACCTACGACGAGGCCGCTCAGGCCGTATTGGATGGGCGTGCCGACGCCTATGCCAGCGTGGCCATGGCCCATCTCGGTTTTATGCAGCAAAATCCAGAGCTCGATTTGGAAGTTGTCTCCGTTTTACCGAAAGAGAGACCAGCAGCCTCAGGCGCATTTGCTTTCCGCCAATCCGACCGGGAACTCCAGAGCGCGGTCGATGCGGCGCTTCTTTGTTATATCGGATCAGACGAGCACCGTGTGCTGATGCGCAATTTTGGTTTTGATGATCAAGCCCTCGTCAACCGCGAGGCCAGTCTGGCAAAGTAACGCCAGACTGCGCAAAGGAGACGGCCCAATGCATGATGAAGCCGTAAGAGACGCGTTTCTCGCACAGGCAAGAGCCTGCGACAGCCTCGGTTCGCCCTTTACCGCACGGCTTTGCCGCGCGGTGGCGGCGCGGCTGGATCGCCAGACGGACGTTGGCGAGATGATTTTGTCCTGGCCTGGCGATGTCGGCCCGTCCGGCGATTCCGTCCCACTGCGGCTTGCCGGTGCCCTGCATGCGCTTGTCATCGAGGACAAGATCACTCCTCTTGTCGATATAGCACCCGAAGACGAGAATGCGCTCTGGCAGGCTTGCGCAAGTGCCTTGCGCTTCCATTCGGGCTTCATCCTCGAAAGACTGAAATCGCCGCCGCAGACCAACGAAGTCCGCCGTTCCGCTGTGCTGCTGCCGGGTTTTCTTTCCATTGCGGAGCTTTTTGGCAAGCCGATGGTCCTTTCAGAGGTCGGCGCCAGCGCCGGTCTGAACCTGCAATTTGACCGCTACCAGTATCGTCTTGGCGATCTTGCCTGGGGCAGGCAATCCGAAGTGTCCATGTCGCCGGAATGGCGCGGAGACACCCCGCCCGACAAGCGGATAGAGGTCATCGAGCGCGCCGGCTGCGATCTTAACCCACTCGATCCGTCGTCTGCCGAGGACCGGTTGCGGCTGATGTCATATGTCTGGGCCGATCAGACCGACAGGCTGGAGCGCACGGCGGCCGCCCTGCGTATTGCGGTGGAGAACGGCTTGCACGTTGAAAAGGCTGACGCAATTGACTGGCTGCAACGCCGCCTTGCCGCGCAACATTCGGGCGCTGCCCATGTGGTCTACCATTCTGTCGCCTGGCAATATCTTCCCGATGCGCTGAAAGAGGCCGGCGAAACGCTGATCGCCGAGGCTGGAAGCCGTGCCACCCCTGAGGCTCCGCTTGCCCGCCTGCAGATGGAGGCAGATACGACGCCGGGAAGCGCCGCAATCACCCTGCAAATCTGGCCGACCGGTAAGAAACAGGAAATCGGCCGCGCCGATTTCCATGGGCGATGGGTGGAATGGCAGGGGTGGAAAAGCTAGACCGCCACATCCTGCGCCGCTTCCTGCAACAGGCCGCCGACATATTCGGCGAAGGAGCGCCAGCACTCTACCCGGAACGTATCGTCAGCCACGCGCAGCAGCACCACTTCCGCCTTGCCGAAAACCGTTCGCGAGCAGGCGCCGATCGGGAACTGTGCGATAGACAGATCCTGCGGGCAACCGGCGTTCAGGGCTACCTCCGCGCCGGGGCCGGAAACGATGACAGCCGTGTTGCGGTGGGAAACGTCGGTCGCCGAAAACAGGCCGGGAACGGTGGCGAGCGCCGCCATCAGGTCGCTTTCGCCCTGATCGATCACCAGCCATTCGTCCGGACCAAGCCAGAGAGCGGAGCGCAAACCCGATGTGACAGAGCTTTTCGGGCTGTTGGGCAATAACAGGCCGAGTGCATCCGAGAGGGCCGGCAGTGCGCTTTCCCTTGCGCGCAGCGACAGCCGCGACGCCGAGGCGGCGGGCTTCAGCGAGACGAAGGGCGAACCACCGTGGAAATCCTCGAGTACGGATTTGCGTTTTGCGTGAAGTGTGTCAGCCATTGAGACGGGCTCCTTCCTTGTCGAGGAAGACCATGTCGGTCACTTCGACGGCAATTGTTTTATCGGCAAGCGGGATGTAGAGCGTTTCGCCTATGCGCGCCCTGCCATCCGCCACCAGCGCAAAGGCGATGGAGTGGCCGAGATTTTCCGACCAGTAGGCGGAAGTGACATGGCCGAGCATGGTCATGGGTTTCGGCTGGTTTGGATCAGCAACGATCTGGCCACCCTCTTCGGGAACAGTCAGCCGGTCCTTCGTCTTGAGGCCCACAAGCTGCTTTCGACCGGAGCGCATGAGATCCGGGCGTTTCAGACCGCGAATACCGACGAAATCCGTCTTCTTCTTGGAAACGGCCCAGGCAAGCCCGGCATCGTCAGGCGTCACGGTGCCGTCGGTATCCTGTCCGACGATGATGTAACCCTTTTCGGCACGTAGGATGTGCATGGTCTCGGTGCCATAAAGGCAGCCGCCCACCGCTTCGGCCCGTTCGCGGATCGCGGTCCAGACGGCAGCGCCGTAATCGGCCGGAACGTTGATTTCGAAACCAAGCTCACCCGTGAATGATACACGGAAGAGACGCGTGGGCACACCGCAGAAGGTGCCTTCCGCGACCGCCATATGCGGGAAGGCTTCGGGCGAAATATCGATACCCTCGACRAAAGGYGCGATCACCTCGCGCGCTTTCGGTCCCTGCACCGCAATCACCGCCCATTGTTCGGTCGCCGATGTCAGCCAGACATTCAGCTCGGGGAATTCGGTCTGGAGATAATCCTCCATGTGCTGGAGAACGCGCGGTGCGCCGCCCGTCGTCGTCGTCACATGGAAACGGTCCTCGGAAAGACGGCCGACAACACCGTCATCGTAAACGAAACCGTCCTCGCGCGTCATGATGCCATAGCGGCAACGGCCGGGTTTCAGTGTGTCCCAGGCATTTGTGTAGATGAGGTTCAGGAACTTAGCCGCATCGGGGCCGACCACCTCGATCTTGCCGAGCGTGGAGGCATCGAACACACCGACGCTTGTCCGCACCGTCTTGCATTCGCGGTTGAGCGCCTCGTGCATATCCTCACCGCCGCGCGGGAAGAACCATGCGCGCTTCCAGTTGCCGACATCCTCGAAAAGGGCGCCTGCCGCAGCCTCTTCGTCATGCATCGGCGTCTTKCGGGTCGGGTCGAACAGCGCACCGCGCGAATGGTTGATGAGCGTGCCGAAGGTGACCGGCGTATAGGGTTGGCGGAAAGTGGTGAGACCGACCTTCGGCAGATCCCGCCCAAGCGCTTCCGAGGCAATGGCAAGGCCATGCATGTTGGACATCTTGCCCTGATCGGACGCCATGCCATTGGTGGTGAAGCGCTTGATGTGCTCGACCGAATGCATGCCTTCACGCACGGCCAGGCGAATATCCTTGGCGCAGACATCGTGCTGGAAATCGATGAAGGCCTTGACGCCGGTGCCTTCGCCTGCACCTTCCGCAGCGCCGATCATGCCGCCGGTCCAGGCGCGCGCATTCTCACCGGAGAATTCCGCTGCACCGCCACCTGCGGCAGCAGCCTCGGCGATCAATGCGGCGAGATYGTCCGTGCCGTTGCAGGCGCCGACTGACACACAATTCTGCACATGGATGTCAGGCAGGAACCGCTGGTTTGCCGCGTCAAACTTCAGCTTGCCGCGCGATTGCGAGAAGAGATGCACCGAAGGCGTCCAGCCCGCCGAAACGACGAGCGCGTCGATGGCAATCTTGCGCTTGTTAGAGCCGCCATTGCGGCCAACGCTCATGGAAGAAACGCGCAGCCGCCCTGACGTATCGTAAACACTGTGACCCGCCAGTACCTCGATGCCCAGCGCCCGCGCCTCGTCCAGCAGCCGCCGATCGGGGTTCTCGCGGCAATCCACGATAGCGGCGATCTTCACACCCGCTTTCTTGAGATCGAATGCCGTCTCATAGGCAGAATCATGGGCAGTATAGACACCGACATTATTGCCGACGGTCACGCCGTAATGGTTGAGATAGATGCGCGCAGCAGAAGCCAGCATGATGCCGGGACGATCATTATTGGCAAAGACCATGTGCCGCTCGATCGCGCCTGCCGCCAGAACGACCTTCTTGGMGCGGACCTGCCACAGTCTTTCACGTGGCTGGTGTTTGGCCGGCGTGGCGAGGTGATCGGTCACACGCTCGGCCAGCGCCACGAAATTGTGGTTGTAATAACCGAACGCTGTCGTGCGGGTCAGAACACGCACATTGGGCAGCGATCTCAGTTCAGTGAGAACTTTTTGCGCCCAGTCATATCCGGACAGGCCGTCGATGACCGCACCGGTGTCAAAACGCAGCGCGCCGCCAACTTCGGCATTCTCATCAACCAGAATGACGCTGGCGCCGGTTTTTGCAGCGGCGAGCGCCGCTGTCAGCCCGGCCACACCGCCACCGGCCACCAGCACGTCGCAATGGGCATAGCGGCCGGAATAATGATCCGCATCCGGCTCGGTCGGCGCCTTGCCGAGACCGGCTGCGCGACGGATGATCGGTTCATAAATCTTGTGCCACGCGGCCTTCGGCCACATGAAGGTCTTATAGTAGAAACCAGCCGCAAACATCGGAGACAGGAAATCGTTGATCGCACTGATATCGAAGGACAGCGACGGAAAGCGGTTCTGCGAGGCGATGATRGCGCCRTCGAAYACATCCTGCACCGTGGCGCGMACATTCGGCTGCTTGCGCAGGCTGTCACGCGAYACGTCGATCAGCGCATTCGGCTCCTCCGGGCCGGCGGAAAGGAAACCGCGCGGSCGGTGATATTTGAACGAACGGCCRATCAGATGCACGCCATTCGCCAGAAGTGCGGATGCAACSGTGTCGCCTTCCAGCGCCTGATAGATCTTGCCGTCGAAGGTGAAGCGTGCCGTTCTGGCAGGTGTCAGGCGACCGGCGCCCTTGATACGATAATCGCCGCTCATTGCGCAGCTCCCTTTTGGGCGGAAAGAACCGCGTCGCCATCCGGTTTCGGCTCGCCTGCCTTGTAGGTCATCAGGAATTTGTCGCTGACGGAATCGCGGGCGGCGTTGAAAAAGCGGCCGCAACCGTGAATGTGGCGCCAGCGCTCGAAAACGAGGCCTTTGTCATTGTCGCGAATGAAGAAATATTCGGCAAAGGCCTCGTCCGAAATATCGGCAATGTTTTCCGGCCGGGCGATATGGGCTTCGCCCGCCCAGCGAAATTCGAGTTCGGAACGGTCTTCCCGGCAATAAGGGCAATGGATCAGAAGCATCGTGGCTCCACCTTCAAAGAGAACTTTCCGGAAGCATGCTTCCGGCGGGTTGGTCACACAGCCGCTTTCCCATCGCAACGAAGGGGGAAAGCCGCTTCAAGAGCTGCTCGAAATTATCGAATGGTTTCAGCGCCGAGGCCCGACCCATATTGATGATGGCAACCGCCATCATGTCGGTGTCGATCGCGAAGGGCTCGTCCTGCGCACCATTTTCCTTCTCGCCGACGAAATAGACCAGCTTGTCCGCGAGACTCGGCGCGCAGAGCAAAAGGCCTTTTTCAGCCACGAAAGGCCAGTCGCGTTCACCCTGCATTCTCTGGATTTTCTGGCTACGAAAATCCCCCATCTCGGGGATGAGATTGCCCGCCGGCACGACCGCCGCCGCAACACCCATGTTTGCCGAAAGCATAACCGCCGCCAGCATCAGTGCGCCACGGCGGCGGCAGCGGCCTCGTCGATGAGGCGTCCGGTGCGGAAACGATCGAGCGTCAGCCCCGCCGCCAGACGGTGCGGTTCGCCGCGCGCGATGAGATGCGCAAACAGATTGGCCGAGCCCGGTGTCGCCTTGAAACCACCCGTGCCCCAGCCGCAATTGACAAAGAGATTTGGCACCGGCGTCACACTCTGAATGGCGGAGCGATCGGGTGTGTTGTCGGTAATGCCGCCCCATTGGCGCATCATCTTGACGCGGCGGAAAATCGGGAACAGCTCGCAGATGGCGTCAAGCGTATGCGTGATGATCTGCAGGCCGCCAGTCTGGGAGTAGGAATTATACTGGTCGGTGCCAGCACCGATGACCAGCTCGCCCTTGTCCGACTGGGAGATATAGGCATGCACCGTATTGGACATGACGACACAGGGGAAGATCGGCTTCAGCGGCTCTGATACCAGCGCCTGYAACGGGTTGGAATGCAGAGGCACACGCACATCCGCCATTTTCATCAGAACGGAGGAGTGACCGGCGGCGGAAACGCCGATTTTCTTTGCGCCAATGAAACCGCGATTGGTCTCGACGCCCGTGACCGCGCCATCAGGTCCGCGCCTGATGGCCGTGACTTCGCAATTCTGGATAATGTGCACGCCGCGATCGGAAGCCGCACGCGCATAKCCCCAGGCCACCGCATCGTGACGCGCCGTGCCGCCGCGCCGCTGGAGGGCAGCACCGTTGATCGGATAACGCGCATTGCCGGAAATCTCGAGTGGCGGGCAATAGGCCTTGGCCTGTTCCGGCGTCAGCCATTCATTGTCGATGCCATAGAGACGGTTGGCATTGATATGGCGCTTGAAGGACTGCTGGTCGTGAATATTGTGCGACAGCATCATAACGCCGCGCGCCGAATACATGACGTTGTAATTGAGATCCTGGCTCAACCCTTCCCATAATTTCAGGGAATGCTCGTAGATATCCATGCTCTCTTCGTAGAGATAATTGGAGCGGATGATGGTGGTGTTGCGGCCGGTATTGCCACCGCCTAGCCAGCCCTTTTCCAGCACCGCTATATTGGTAATGCCGTGTTCCTTGGCAAGATAATAGGCGGCCCCAAGACCGTGGCCGCCGCCACCGATGATGATGACGTCATATTCCTTGCGCGGCTCGGGCGACGCCCATTGCGCATCCCACCCCTTATGACCCCGCAACGCCTCGCGCGCCACGGCAAAAACGGAATATTTGCGCATTCGCAGTCTGCTCCTCAAGAACCGGCCAGAAGCCGAAAGCATAGCTCCGGCACATATTATACACATGGCAAATCGGCATCGGAGGCAATATCCATTTTGCGACGCCGCAATGCTTTTGTTTCGACATTGCAGGCAGAATGCCGGGATAGCTGGATTTTGGCTGTTGAATATGCGGTACCGTATGGACTTGCTGCAAATGTTCTGAT
The DNA here is from genome assembly GCF_052114365.1 of Agrobacterium sp. MCAB5. Lineage (NCBI taxonomy): Bacteria > Pseudomonadati > Pseudomonadota > Alphaproteobacteria > Hyphomicrobiales > Rhizobiaceae > Agrobacterium > Agrobacterium sp. MCAB5. Next base: position 131,625 of record NZ_JBFREP010000011.1, on the reverse strand, counting down.
ATTGCACGTCACCAATCGCTAGGCTCGACGGCCGAACGAACGATTTTATTTGCGTGCGAATGCCTTTATTCTCACAGCAAGACAACCAAACAAAAGGAACGGGTTTCACGTGCAGGTACTAGTCCGCGACAATAACGTTGATCAGGCGCTTCGCGCTCTCAAGAAAAAGATGCAGCGCGAAGGCATTTTCCGTGAAATGAAAATGCGCGATTATTACGAAAAGCCTTCCCAGAAGCGCGCCCGCGAAAAGGCTGAAGCTGTTCGTCGCGTTCGCAAGCTGGCACGCAAGCGCGCACAGCGCGAAGGTCTGGTTGCAGCTCCGCGCGCAGGCCGTTAATAGGCCGTCTTTTGGACGTTTTTGAATGCTTGTTGGGCGGGGGCGATCAATTCGCCGCCGCTCTTTGTGTTTGTGGCCGGAGAATGATCTTGAGACCGGCCTGCGAGGGAACCCCCACCGAATGACCGCTGTTGATGCCTGTGTTGTGAAAAACTCCGATGCCTCCACGCGCCGGGTGCTCCTGAAAAACAACAAGAGATTCCGTGTTTCACTTGTCGTCTGTACCGTACTTGCCGGTCTTTCCGGCTGCGCTACGTCCAACCAGACTGACGATGTCTTCAGGATCGACCGTGCCCAGGGCTCGCAGGAAAACATTGCCTCGCTCACCTCGGTCATCAACGCCAATCCGCAGGATCCGGAAGGCTATAACGTCCGTGGCTCCGCTTACGGCCGCGCCGGCGATTCGCGCCGCGCCATCGAGGATTTCAACAAGGCGCTGCAACTGAACCCGCGCTTTTATCAGGCCTATGCCAACCGCGCGCTCGTGTATCGCAATTCCGGCCAGCAGCAGCAGGCCTTGCAGGATTACAACGCCGCTTTGCAGATCAATGCGAGCTATGACGTAGCCCTGATCGGCCGTGGCAATCTTTACCGCCAGTCCGGCCGCGTCAACGAAGCTTTCAACGACTTCTCCCGCGCCATCGAACTCGAAACCACCGATGGCCGCGCGTGGCACAATCGTGGCCTGATCTACCAGCTGCGCAACCAGCATGCCCAGGCCATCGAGGACTTCTCCAAGGCCATCTCGCTGTCCTCAACCTCGCCGGAACCCTATAACGGCCGTGGCCTTTCCTATGTCGCGCTGAACGACGACGAAAACGCTTTCGCCGATTTCAACCACGCCATTTCGCTTGATGGCAACGTCGCAGAATCATGGGCCAACCAGGCACTGGTCTATGAGCGCCGCGGCGAGATGGCGAAAGCCGCAAAGTCCTATTCACATGCGGCACGGCTTGATCCGAAATATAAGCCCGCGCTCGACGGCATTGCCCGCACGCGCGGTGCCGGCGCATCCTGATCAAAAACAGATACGAACAGAAAAGCCGGCGGTGCGACACCTGCCGGCTTTTTTATGGGAAACTTTTAAAGCCTCAATGGCTGTCGCGGCGCGCCTCGGGCGTGGCATCCCCCGCCCACAACTCCGCCTGCACCGCATTTTGAAACTCCATGACCTCGCGCCGCATGGCGGCGTCCTCATAGCCGAGGCCCGTCAGATAGGCGGCCAGTTCACGGCACTCCCTGCGCCAGAAATCATTCGCCTCCACACCATGCAGCCGGTCAAGCATGGTTGCGCACCGTTTTACGTTGGCAATACGGTTCTTTGCCGGAAAGGCGATTACTTCCGAATTCGTCGTCACGCGGGCACCTTGCTCTTCGAGGAATCAATACCGACTTTTTAAAGGCTGGATGGTTAACGAAGTCTGCTACGCAGGAGAGAAGGCCGCTAACGCCTTGCAGGGAAGGGTTCTGCAGCCTGTCAGACGCAAGAATCTGCGCTGCCGGAGGACACCGATTCGGGCAAATCGCCGATTACCAAGGAATTTACCAATCAAGATTACCGAAATTTCATGCCGTGGGAGATAGAAGAAGTATATGTGTGTTGAAACAACACCGGTCTCATCGTATATTCTTGCAAAGAAAAAAAATGCCGCAGCGCAGCCAAAAACGGAGAAATCGTTCTCGGGAGGAGAGCACCATGTATGCACCTCGTGTATTTTTCAGCATGATTGGTGCATTGCTTGCCTTTGCGGTCGCTACATATTTCATCCASGGGTCGTTCTATACGGCATTCATCCAGACCCTCATCTGCGCCGTCATTCTGCAAACCGGTTATTTTATTGCACTTCTGGTTCTGGTCGCCCGGGAGAAACGCCGGATGCGCGAAACYTTCGCGCTTGATCGCAGCGCCGAAATCATGACGCCGGACTCGGTAAGCAGCGCCCCGCCACATGGCGCGAAACTGACCGATATGTGACATCTCACGCACATTCTTTTATTGCGCCGCAAAAAAATCACTTGCATCCACACCCCTGACACTTTCTGCTGACCAAATCCTGACGGTTCGTCACAGCAGAAGGACAACACATGGTGAGCGGTTCACAGCCCATTTGCGTCATCATCGCTGCGAAAAATGCATCTGATACGATAGATATCGCCATCCGCTCCGCCCTTGTGGAGCCGGAGGTCGCCGAAGTCATGGTGATCGACGATGGCTCCACCGATACGACCAGCGATGTCGCACATGCGGCGGATGACGGCACCGGCCGCTTGCGGGTCGTGCGATTCGACGTCAATCGTGGCCCTTCGGCCGCCCGCAATCATGCGATCTCGATTTCATCCGCGCCGCTCATCAGCATTCTCGATGCGGACGACTTTTTTTTCAAAGGCCGTTTTGCCGCCATGCTGGAAAATGACGACTGGGATCTGGTGGCCGACAATATCGCCTTCATCCAGCAATCGGTTCCGGGCGCGTCGTCCATGCAGCCGGCCCGCTTCGAACCACAGGCCCGGTTTCTGTCGCTGACGGAGTTCGTGGAAGGCAATATTTCCAGACCCGGCGTGGAACGCGGGGAAACCGGCTTTCTGAAACCGGTGATCCGCCGCGCCTTTCTGGACAAACATGCGTTGCGGTACGACGAGCGCCTGCGTCTCGGCGAAGACTACGAACTTTATACCCGCGCGCTTGCCGCGGGTGCCCGTTACAAGGTCATCCGTCATTGCGGTTACGGGGCGATTGTCCGCGGCAATTCGTTGAGCGGCCGTCACAGCACGGAAGATCTTCGCCGTTTATACGAAGCGGACARGGACATTCTCACCAGCTGCAAGCTGTCGGCCAGCGAGACGGCGATCCTGCTCGAGCACGAAAAACACATCCGCGCGAAATTCGAGCTTCGCCATTTTCTCGATGCGAAAAAGCAGAAAGGGATGGGCGGCGCGTTGAGCCACGCTCTTGCGCGCCTGCCTGCCCTGCCGGCCATCACGCGCGGCATCTGGACCGACAAGACCGCCCGTTTTCGCAAACCGGCGCCGGTTCGGGATATTCGTTATCTGCTGGACGGCACGCCGGTTTCCTGAGGGAAAACCTCCAGCCGCGAGGATGATGGCAAGTTCGATGTTCTCTCATTCGTCGTGCCGGACTAGATCCGGCATCCAGTCATGGCGCGTCTGCGCCATGAAGAGAGTCTTTTGCGATCAAGGACTTGAGCGCGCTGGACCCCGGACCCAGGCCGGGGTGACTGTGTCCGGAATTGCTGAGGCAACCCGCCTTCAGAGATAATCGCGTTTGACCGTTTCCAGAACAGCGGAAAAACGCTCCTTGCGTTCCTCCAGCCTGCCATCCGGGCTGAGACGCGGTTCGGCACGGCTTGCCTGCCAGAGCGCCAGCGTGGAAGGTGCTGCCAGCACTTGCTTGGCCAGTTTGCGCAGCGACAGGGATTGGCTTGCCTGCGGCCGCACCAGCACATCGCCCTCATGCGCCGGACCGGATCCAGCCTCGGCAATGACGGGGGCTGGCGGCGGCGGGAAGCTCATACCCCAGAAACGCGACCCCTTTTTCGCCGCCTCGGCGCGGGTGGAAACTGGCACGTAACGCGGCTGATACTCCACACCGACCGTGCCTGCCCAATCGCTCCACTTGAAACTGTTGATCGAGGGAGATGTGCTCACCGCCACCCATGGCACGCGGAACGCATCGGCAAGAATGGCGCCATGCATGGATTCGGCCACGATAAATTCAGATTGGGCGATGGCGCGGATGACCGACATCGCCTCGCCGCGCGGGTCGAGATAGGTCAGTCCCGCCGGTTCGCAAACCGTTTCCCACATGCCGAATTCCGCCGATTCCCAATGGGGAACGAAGGTTTTCTTGTAGAGTTTCTGCAGGCCTTTGAACTCCGGCATCTCGGTCACCATCACGGCGGGATCGACAATGCCCTTTTCGGGAGAAAGTCCCAATTTGGCTGCGGTTTTTTCGCCGCGCACGCAGCGAATGTCCCAAAATCCGGTGCTTGTATCCGGCACCGCGCCGTAGCCATAACCGCTGCCGATCACAAGCTTGCGCTGCTTTGCGGGCAACAATGTATCATTGAGAACCGTGCCGACACCGACGAGCATCACATCGTCATGCACGTCCCGCAGCCCGGGCAGCAGAAAGTCCCACAGCCACAGATTGAGATCGTCGCCAAAATTTCCGTGATGCGATTCCCAGTGGTAAGGTTTCATGAAGTCACTCCTGGGTGAAAAACATATAAATTCTTGCAGGCAAGAATTCGATCATCTTGTCCGCACTATTTTGCCTGCGCCGAGCTCAAAAGCCGCTCGCAGGAGTGCCGGATCGCGCATCGCCCACTTCAGCAGCAGTCCGAATTCGGGCACCTTGCGCCGTTTCAGATTGCCCGCCTGGCTCCAGAGCGCCTGTTTGCGCGCCGTATTTTTATAGGAAGCGATCGAGGCCACATCGTCCGGCCGCCGCGAAAATCGCCCCTCCAGCGTATCGAGCGCAACCCAGGTATTGAACTGCTGGCGCAGGAATTCCGGCGAGGTATTGTCGATGCTGTGGAAGATATTGACGCCCATTCCGCGCATGGCACCGGCATCGTCACACAGAAGCGTGCGCTTGGATGCGAGGATGGAATCGCAGAAAAACAGCACATCTTCCGCCGCAAGCCGGAGCGCCGGATCGAAGCGTATCTTTTCAAAAAGCGGGCGGCCGATCACCATGCAGGAGAGATGCAAGAAGCTCCAGTTGCGCAGCATCACGCTCGCCAGATCCGGCAGCTCGATCACCAGAGGCCGCTCGGAAAGCCTTGCGGCGCCCTCGTTCTTCTCCAGCTCGGAAATGGCGAAATGATAATAAAATTCGTCACTTGCCTGCATGGATGCCCAATAGCACTCACCGCCAAATGTCTTCAGCGCGAAGGCCGCATTCTGGAGATGATCGGGCGTCCAGATGTCGTCCGAGTCAAGAAATGCGACGTAATCGCTGCCAGCAGGAACGTGGTCGAGACCGGTATTGCGCGCACCACCCGGCCCGCCATTGGCCTGCTTAATGACGAGAATCCGCTCTTTCTGCGCTTGCGAAAGTTCTGCAAGCTCATTGTCTATCGGATATGGCGATTCGTCATCGACGATGACAAGATCGAAATCCTGGTAAGTCTGCGCAAAAACCGATGCGAGCGCACGTCCAAGAATTCCGTGCTGCTTTTGGTAATAGGGAATGACGACAGTAAATCTTGCCATTGTTTCGCCCCTTGCGTTGATCAAGAAGTGTCGGGCCCGATCCTAAAAGCGGCCCCGATGGTATCGGCAACTCCCCACCGGCGTTCCTCCCCGCCGGCCTCCAGAAACAGGATGCTTGTATGCCCCCAGCTCCAAATGTAAAGACCATCACCACGAATGTCGGCTGGAGCGTCTTGTCTAAGACAGGGACATTCGGGCTTAAATTTGTCACCGTTCCCATTCTTGCACGACTGCTGACACCGGAAGAATTTGGTGTGGTTGCAGTCGGCTTAACGGTTGTACAATTCCTGACCATGATAGCCGGAGCGGGGCTGACCTCGGCGCTGATCGTCGAGAAAGAAGAGGATATGGATACAATCCATACCGTTTTCTGGGCAAATCTGGCGATTTCCTGCACCATGGCCGCTGCGCTCTACATTTTCGCGGAGTTCTTCGGTGGGCTTCTGGGTGCGGTGGAAAGTGCCTATCTGCTGCGTATCATGGCCTTTCTCATTCCGTTGCAACTTGCGGGTGATGTCGCCTATTCACTGCTTGCCCGGCGCATGAACTTCAGCCAGGATGCGCTGTGGAGCATGGCGTCTGAAAGCATCGCGGCGGTTGTCGCCGTGGCTATGGCGCTTCTCGGCTTCGGCGTCTGGGCGCTCATCATCCAGCTTTTCGCCGCCGCACTCATCAGGCTTGTCGGGCTATATGCCGTTTCCCGCTATTGCCCGCGTTTCGTCATGAAACCGCGCCGTCTGGTGCCGCTTCTCGGTTTCAGCTCCGGCCTGATGGGATCGGAAATCGCCAATTTCGTCACCTTCCAGTCGCCGATGGTGGTGATCGCCCGGCATCTCGGCCTTGCCGATGCGGGCGCCTATTCCGCCTCCAACCGTTTTGCCAGCATTCCCAATCAGGTCGTGCTGTCGGCCGTCATGGGCGTGCTGTTTCCCGCCTTCAGCCGTATGATGGACGATCCGCAGCGCCGGCGTGATGCCCTGATGTTCAGCACGCAGGTTCTGACCGTCCTGCTTGCGCCGATGATGTTCGGCCTCTGGGCGGTAGCCGAACCGGCCATGCTGGTGATTTTCGGGCAGAACTGGGCTTATGCCTGGCCGGTTCTCGGTCTCCTTGCCCTCTCGAAAGCCATTCTGACCCCATGCAGCACCTTTATCCCCTATCTCAAGGGTGCCGGCTATGGGCGTGTTCTGTTCTGGTCGGCCACGATCCGCGCCATCGTCACCACAGTTGCCGTCTGGGCTGCAGCCGTCTACGGCAGCCTGATCGACGCGATGATTTGGCTCTGCATCGTCAATGCGGTGACGCTGGTTGCCTACTCATGGGCGGTGTTCAAGGCAAGCGATACACCCTTTCTCAGCGGCCTCTATGTCAGCAGCAGACCGATGATTGCAGCGCTGGTCATGGCCGTTTCGGTGCGTTACCTGCTTCACATCATTGCCGAACGCATCCCCAGCGCAACGCTTCAGGTGCTCGTTGGCGCCGCAGTCGGCGGCGTCATCTATGCGGCGCTGATTTTGCTGACCGAACGCGCCCTGCTTGGAAAAATCCTCGGGATGGTCAAATCGCGGCGAATGCGTGAAAACGCAACCCAAGGTTAGTGCCTCGTAACCGAAAGCGCCTCATTTCGGCCGTTAACAGGTCTCACCCGTCACGGATATGTGTTTCGTGACGGCATGGCAAAGCCATTTTTTTGCGGTGCAATATCGCGTACAATGATAATATCGCTTCCTTTGGCGATTTTTAGTGACGACTTAAATCTAGAAAAAATTAAATATTTTCAGTTGCTTAATTTTTTAAAGTCGCACGGAATGCCGGAACGCCAGACAATCACCCGCAATATCTAAGCTTGTGTTTTTCCCGCGTCGCCACATTTTACCCTAAAGTCGAAACCAGACTTACGAGTGCGGGCTTAAGTTCGCTCTGGTTGCAACGCGGCGTGGGTGGACGCCGCCCAATAGGGGTGACTGATGTGACTGTCGATCAGAACCTATCCTCCCGTATCAATTTGATGCGTATATTGCTGATCTCTGGAATCGTGTTCGTCCATGTGCCGCACGATGCCGAAACCAGCCCTTTTCTTGGCCTTTACGGCTTCTTCGACTGGCTGCGTGTTTTTCTGGGCGACGCCCTGTTTCGCATCGGTGTGCCCTGTCTCAGCGCGATATCCGGCTATCTGCTGTTTCGTCGCGGCATGAGCGGGTTCGATTATCCGGCGACGATCCGTTCGAAGTCGAAAACGGTGCTGCTGCCCTTCCTGCTGTGGAATGGCGCGTTGTTTGCCGCAATTTTGCTTATCCAGCTGTTTGACGTTGGTGTGGGTTATTTCCCGGACCTCTGGAACGCCAGCCCGCGTGAAATCATCAGCCATGGCACGGCGCTCGAAGAACTGCCGGTAAACGTGCCGCTTTATTTCCTGCGCGACCTGTTCGTCTGCATCCTGCTGTCGCCGGTGCTCGCATTTCTCATGCGCCGCTTTGCGCTGCCAACGCTCGCTATCCTGCTCTTCATAACCGCCATGCCTGATCTGACGATCTTCATAGTCCAGAAGAAATCGATCCTGTTCAGCTTCTCACTGGGCATCGCACTTGCGCTGCACCGCGTCGATGTCAAGGCACTCGATCCCTACGCCTTCCCGATCATGGCGCTGACCTTTGTCGCTGCGGCCATGCTGGCAACAGGCCTCTATTTCACCGGCCCGGAGTTTACCTTCTGGCTGAACATGTCTCGCAATTTGCTCGCTGTTTTCGGCGCGCTCGGTTTCTGGGCGTCGTCGGCGCTTTTGATCCGCAGCAGGCTCGGCAAGCGGCTTTCCGAAACCGGAAGCCTCAGCTTCTGGATATTCTGCGCTCACTATCCGTTGCTCGTCATCATGTGGATGGTCTGGAACAAGGGCGGACCCGATTTCTACCCCGCCTTCTATGTCATCGCCACGCTGTCCGCCTTTGTCATTCTGGTGGTGAGCAATGCACAAACCCGCAAATACCTGCCGGCCGTCTATGCCGTGCTGACCGGAAGCCGGAACGGCAAACGCAAGACAACGTCCGAATTCGCTGCAAAACGGGCCTCCATGATCGGCCCGCCCACATCCGAAACACTTTATTCGCAACGACAGAGGTGAACCAATGACAACATTTGTCACCCGCGTTCAGACACGCATTCTTCTCGCCGCCACCCTGCTGGCGACACCCTTCACGACACCGAGCCAGGCACAAGAAGGCAACGGTGCATCCTTCATCGAGAATTTCGATCAGATGGACCGGTCGTTCTGGTACGTCTCCGACGGCTGGAACAACGGTGCGCATCAGAACTGCACCTGGTCGAAGAAACTGGCCACGGTGGAAAACGGCCAGCTGACGCTTGGTTTTGAGGAAGCAAAGTCCGGCGACCGCAACTTCGCCTGCGGTGAAATCCAGACCAAGGGGCGTTATCGCTACGGCACCTATGAAGCACGGATGAAAGCCGCTACCGGCTCCGGATTGAACTCCGCCTTCTTCACCTATATCGGCCCGACCGACAAAAAGCCCCATGATGAAATCGACTTCGAGGTTTTGGGCAAGAATACGGGCAAGGTACAGCTGAACCAGTATATTTCCGCCAAGGGCGGCAATGAGAAACTGGTGCCGGTAGAAGGCGGAGCTGATGCTGGCTTCAACGATTACGCCTTCGTGTGGGAGCCTCAGCGCCTGCGTTACTACGTCAACGGCAAGCTCGTTCACGAAGTCACGGATGAGACCAAGATTCCGCAGAATGCCCAGAAGATTTTCTTCAGCCTGTGGGGAACCGACACGTTGAAGGACTGGATGGGTGCCTTTTCCTATTCCGGCGCAACACAGATGATTGTTGACCGCTTCGCCTTCACGGCGCTCGGCGACAAATGCCAGTTTCCCGAATCCATCGCCTGCGCCCTTAACTGATTGCTTTTTTAAACCTGAGCCTCGGCGTCCTTGACGTATGAAACCAACCGGAACCCATGCATGATCCATGTTCTTTATCTCGCGCATGATCTGTCGGACCCCGCCATTCGCCGGCGGGTGTTGACCTTGCTTGCGGGCGGCGCGCGGGTCACGCTGGCGGGCTTCCGGCGCGGACAGAACCGGCTTGCAGAGATCGAGGGCGTGGTGCCGGTCATTCTCGGAGAAACCGCCGATGGGCGGTTTCTTCAGCGCATGGCAGCCGTCGCCAAAGCCAGCCTCTCGCTCGGCAAAACATTACGCGGCATCCCCATGCCCGACGTCATTCTTGCCAGAAACCTGGAAATGCTGGCTCTCGCAAAACGGGCCATGTCGCTTTACGACCGCCAGCCGGCACTGGTTTACGAATGTCTCGACATTCACCGCCTGCTTCTCAATGAGGGCAAGCCGGGGCAGCTTCTCAATGCGGCCCAGCGCTATTTCGCCCGGGATGCCAAGCTGCTGGTGACGAGTTCTCCAGCTTTCGTCGAGCATTATTTCAAACCCGTTTCCGGCCTGAACCTTCCCGTGCTGTTGCAGGAAAACAGGGTGCTGGCGCTTGATGCCGCTGTAGCAGCCACCCCACAACCGCGCCCACCTGCCCCCGGCGAACCGTGGAAAATCGGCTGGTTTGGGGCGCTTCGCTGCCGCAAATCGCTCGAAATCCTCGCCGATTTTGCAAGGCGCATGGATGGCAAGGTCGAAATCATCCTGCGCGGCCGGCCGGCCTATTCGGAATTTGCGGATTTCGATGGTTTAGTGGCTGCCGCGCCGCATGTGCATTTCCACGGGGCCTACAAAAACCCTGAAGATCTGGCCACCATCTATAATGAAGTGCAGTTCACCTGGGCGATCGACTTCTTCGAGGAAGGCCAGAATTCAAGCTGGCTGCTGCCCAATCGGCTCTATGAGGGATGCCTTTACGGCACCCTGCCGATTGCACTTGCAGGCACGGAAACGGCTCGTTTCATCGAAAAGCGCAATATCGGTTTTGTTCTGCAAAATGCCGGTGCAGATGATCTGGCCGCTCTTTTCAACACTATGACTCCACAAACGTATACGGACGCCTTCGACGCCCTCTCGGCACTCGATAAGAAACAATGGCTGACCGACCGCGACGATTGCCGTCAGCTGGTCCAGCAATTGTCCTCTCTTACAAAATCCGCTTCCGGCCATGCCCGTGAAGCTGCGTTTTCACCCGTGTAGTGCGTAGGGGGCAAATCATGGAAGGTCTTGGTCATTCCGGCATCAGAACTCTGATCGTCATTCCCTGCCTCAACGAGGCAAAGACGATCGAGGCGTTGCTGCGAAAATTCACCGGCGCGATGGATGGGCGTATTTTCCGCATCGTTGTTGCCGATGGCGGCAGCACGGACGGCACGCGCGACATCGTTTCCGCCTTCGCCGTAACGGATGACCGCGTTACGCTCCTTCCCAATCCCAAGCGCATCCAGAGCGCCGGCATAAACCTGGCCGTATCCACTTTCGGCGAGGATTTCGACTACCTCATCCGCATCGACGCCCATGGCGATTATCCGGATGATTATTGCCAGCGGCTGATTGAAGACGCGGATCGCACCGGCGCGGATTCCGTCGTGGTCGCCATGGATACGGTCGGGCACGGCCTGTTCCAGAAGGCGACGGCGATTGCGCAGAATTCCAAACTCGGCAATGGCGGCTCAAAGCACCGCGAAGGCGCCAAGGGACACTGGATCGACCATGGCCACCACGCGTTGATGCGGATCGCCGCCTTCGACGCGGTCGGTGGTTACGATGAAAGCTTCAGCCACAACGAGGATGCCGAACTGGATTTCCGGCTGCGCAAATCCGGTTTCCGTATCTGGATGACCGACAAGACCCGCATGACCTATTATCCGCGCGCTAGCGTCATGCCTCTGTTCAGGCAATATCTCGCCTATGGCCGTGGCCGGGCAAAGAACCTGCTGAAACATCGCTCGATCCCGAAGATCCGTCAGATGATTCCGCTGGCTGTCCTGCCGGTCTTCGTGCTTGCCCTGCTGTCGCTTGTGCATTGGGCAGCACTTATTCCGCTTGGCCTCTGGATCGCCGCATGTGTGGGTTATGGCTTGTGGATGGCAATAGGTCAGAAAAACCCATACGGCCCGCTCGCCGCCTTTTCCGCAATGGTGATGCATCTGGCGTGGTCCACCGGCTTCTGGCTGGAACTCCTGAAATTCCGGGGAAAAAAGGCTGTCTCATGACCGACCTCATCGTCACCGAACCACACAATTCAAAGACCGTCGATATCGGCATCTGTACCTACAGACGTCCGGCGCTGGTCGCCACACTTCTGTCACTGTTCGAACTGGAAGTGCCCGAAGGCGTGACAGTTCGCCTGATCGTTGCCGACAATGATGAGGAACCAAGTGCCAAGGCAAGTGTGGATCGGCTGCGCGAAACTTCGCCTTTCGAGATCGCCTATGTCCATTGCCCGAAATCGAATATCTCGATTGCCCGCAACGCCTGCCTCTCTGAGAGCCGGGCGGACTATCTGGCCTTTATCGACGATGATGAGACCGCCCCGCCGCACTGGCTGGCCGCACTTATGGAAAAGGCAGGCGAAACCGGCGCGGATGTCGTTCTTGGCCCAGTGACGGCGGTTTACCGTGAGAATGCGCCGGGCTGGATGAAACGTGGCGATTTTCACTCGACCGTGCCCGTCTGGGTGAATGGCGAGATCATCACCGGCTACACCTGCAACACGCTTCTCAAGATGGACGCCCCATCGGTAAAGGACCGGCGTTTTGCGCTGGCGCTCGGCCAGAGCGGCGGTGAGGACACGCATTTCTTCTCGCATCTCCATGCTTCGGGCGGTCGCATCGTCTTTGCGCAAAAGGCCGTGCTCTCCGAGCCGGTGCCGGAAAACCGCGCCCGTTTCATGTGGCTTGCCAAACGTCGCTTCCGCTCCGGCCAGACCCATGGCCGTGTGCTTGCCGAAAAGAAACCCGGCGCAAGACGCGTGATGCAGGTGCTGAAGGCAGGATCGAAAGTTCTCTATTGCGCCGTCTTTGCCGCGCTGAACGGTTTCAACGCCGTGCGCCGCAACCGCTATGCCCTGCGCGGCGCCTTGCATCTCGGCTCGGTAAGCGGCGCCTTCGGAGTGCGCGAAATCCGCCAATACGGCGCGGTGGAGGCAACCTGATGGAGAACCTTAACCCTCAGCCCGATATCAGCTTCGTCATTGCCGCCTATAATGCCGCAGAGACGATCGAAGCCGCCATTCAAAGTGCGCTTGAMCAGCAGGGCGTGACACTGGAGGTGATCGTCGTGGACGACCGCTCCGCCGACGAGACGATCTCGCTCGTCGAGGCCATTGCGGCCAACGATCCGCGTGTCCGGCTGCTTGCGCTTGAACAGAACCTCGGACCGGGAGGCGCGCGCAATGCCGGTATCGACGCAGCAACCGGACGCTTTATCGCAGTTCTCGATTCGGACGACGTCATCCGCCCCGACCGTTCCGCCTGCATGATGTGCCGGGCAGATGCGGCCAATGCGGTGATCGCTGTCGACAATCTCGATGTCGCCTATACGGACGGCAGGCCGATGGAAACGATGTTCGCAGAGGAGTTTCTGGAGGAAAGACCCGTCCTTACCCTTGAGGACTTCATTTCCTCCAACATCCTTTTCCGCTCCACCTTCAACTTCGGCTACATGAAGCCGATGTTCCGGCGCGATTTCCTAAATAGCGAGGGATTGCGTTTTCGCGAGGACATCCGCATCGGCGAGGATTACATCCTGCTTGCCTCGGCGCTTGCCGCCGGCGGCCTTTGCGTCATCGAGCCGAAACCGGGCTACATCTATAATATTCGCGAGGGTTCGATCTCGCGCGTCCTCGAAATCCACCACGTCGAAGGAATGATGCGGGCGGACCAGGAGTTTCTGAGCCACTACGCGCTGTTGCCCGCCGCCATGGATGCGCAGCAGGCCAGAAGCCGTAGCCTGCAACTGGCCCGTAACTTCCTGACATTGGTGGAAGACATCAAGCGCCGCTCGATTATCGGCGCGCTGAAGACAACGATCAGAGATCCCGCCGTGCTGGGGCATTTGAGAATGCCCATTGCCGTGCGGCTGAAGAGGTTGCGGAACGCGATGTTTGCGCCCGCGGCAAATACTGGGGTGAAAAGGCAGATTTCGTAAAATTTGTGAGCGGACAAATCTGTACGCGAAAAATCTGCAAGCGGACTGGGGACAGATCAAACCTTGATGAAGGAGAACGCGATGGACCTGAACAAAACTGTCAGAAAAGCCGTCATTCCCGTAGCCGGCAACGGCACGCGGTTTTTGCCCGCCACCAAGGCGATGCCGAAGGAAATGCTCACGATCGTCGACCGGCCGGTCGTGCAATATGCCGTCGATGAGGCCATGCAGGCCGGCATCGAGCACATTATTTTCGTAACCAGCCGTAACAAGACCGCCATCGAAGACTATTTCGACAGCGCGCCCGAGCTTATCAACACGCTCACCCGCTCCGGCAAGACGGTGCAGGTGCTGCAGCTTGAAAAGATGCTGCCAGTCGCAGGCACAGTCAGCTACACCCGCCAGCAGGTGCCGCTCGGCCTCGGCCACGCGGTTTGGTGCGCGCGCGAACTGGTGGGCAAGGAGCCTTTTGCGCTGCTTTTGCCTGATATGGTTTCCTATGGCGCACGCGGCTGCATTGCCGGGTTGATGGAACTCTACGACGAAGTCGGCGGCAATATCCTCGGTGTTGAGGAATGCCTGCCGGAAGAAGTGTCATCCTACGGCGTCGTTGGTGTCGGCCAGAAGGTCAATCACGGCTTTGCGGTGACCGAAATGGTCGAGAAGCCGGAACCATCCAGGGCGCCTTCGAATTATTATCTCAACGGCCGTTATATTCTGCAGCCGGAAATCTTCGACATTCTCGCCAAACAGGAGCGTGGCGCGGGCAACGAAATCCAGCTGACTGACGGCATGAAGCGGCTCGCTGAGAAGCAGGCCTTCCATGCGCAGAAGTACAGCGGTCGCACATTCGACTGCGGCAGCAAGCAGGGCTTCATCGCCGCCAATGTCGCTTTCTCGCTGATGCGTGCCGACATGGAGGCGCAGGTTCTCGCTTCCGTCAAGGAACTCGTCGCAAACCATGAAAGCCGCGTTCAGGCGGCCTGACTTTAATCGTGCTGCCGGGGAGGCGGTCGGCACATCAATAACGGGGGGCGGGAAGCCGAGCGTTGCTCGGCTTCCCGCGTACCATTTTTAATTCACAAGGTAGGTCCATGCACCACAAGACCTTTAAATCCAGCATCGGTTTTCCGGATCCCGGCAAGGATGCCGACACATTTATTGACCTCGATCGCCTCTGGGCAGCCGTGGTGCGCCGCGCCAATGTCATTGCCGCCTCGGTCATCGCCGCTGTGGTTCTGGCCGGCCTTTATCTGGTGCTTGCAACCCCCGTTTACACCGCGATGACTCAGGTGCTTCTGGATGAAAGCCTTTCCCGTTACGCGGAAGAGGAATCGCCGGTACCTGCCGCCCAGATCGTCGACAACCGTATCGCCAGTGCTGTGGAAATTCTGAAATCCAAGGAAATGGCGCTGACCGTGGTCGACAAGGCCAAGCTCGACGAGAACGACACCATCGTCAATCCGTCGCTGTCGCCGGTCGATCTCGTGAAATCTTCCGTGCGCGGTATCGTCGATCTCATCCTGCCCGGAGATCCGCCGGCCTCCGAAGCGGCAATCCGCGCCGGACGCCGCGAAAAGGCAGCCGCCGTGCTGCAACAATCGCTGATCGTAGAGCGTGTCGGCCGCAGTTCGGTCATCGCCATTTCCACCCGTTCGACGGATCGGCAGCTTGCCGCGCTCATCGCCAAGACCTATGCGCAGGCCTATCTGACCGAACAGCTGAACGCCAATTTCGACGCCAGCGAGCGCGCTTCTGTGTGGCTTCAGGAGCGCATGAGCGACCTGAACCAGCGTGCGCAGGCCGCCCAGCTTGCCGTCGAAAAATTCAAGACGGACAATAATATCGTTTCTTCGCGCGGCGAGCTCATGTCGGAAGGCCAGTTGGCCGATCTCAACGGCCAGCTGATTGCCGCGCAGGCGGATGTCGCGACGGCTGCTGCACGTTATGGCCAGTACAAATCCATCATCGACCGGGGACCGGATGCAGCGGTTGACAATGCAGTCGTTTCCGCACGGGATGCCGATAACTCGGTCATTCAGGACCTTCGCAAGCGCTACATCACGATCTCTGACCGATTGCAGGGCGTCGTCCAGCAATTCGGCGCCGACCACCCTCAGGCGGTAGCGCTGGAGAGTGAGAAGAAAGAAATTGCAAGGCAGATATTCCAGGAACTGCAGCAGGTTACGGGCAGCCTGAAGAACGAATACGACGTCTCCAATTCCCGTGTGCAATCGCTTCGCGACAATATCGACCGCGTGGCGGGCCGCAATTCGCAAGCCAATATCACTATGGTGCAATTGCGTGAGCTGGAGCAGCGGGCAACCGCTCTGCGCACACTCTACCAGTCCTACCTCGGCCGCTTCGAAGAAGCATCCCAGAAGCAGTCGCTGCCGATCGCCAAGGCCCGCATCATCTCCGAAGCGGGTCTGCCGACAGCTCCGTCCAGCCCGAAAAAGACGATGACCATGGCGCTTTCCGTCATTCTCGGCCTTATGCTGGGCGGCGGCATCGCAGCGCTTCTTGAGTTCCGGGATCGCTTTTTCCACACCGGCAACGATGTGCGCGACAATCTGCGCATGCGTTTTCTGGGCTACCTGCCCTTTATCGGGGAACGGGGTGCAGAAACCGCAAAGTCGGGTACCCCTGCCGCCACCCCCGGCAGCGAGAGCACGACCATCGACGAAAACGGTCAGGTCTCGTTCCAGAAAATGCTGCGCCTTGCCGTCGACAGCCCGCGCTCAAGCTTTGCCGAGACGCTGCGCAACGTGAAGCTGACGGCTGATGTCGTTATCCAGGAACGCCAGTGCCGGGTAATCGGCGTCATCTCATGCCTGCCGAACGAGGGTAAATCGGTCGTGGCGCTCAATCTCGCCGGTCTGATCGCCTCCACCGGCAAGCGCACGCTTGTGGTGGATGCCGACATCCGCAACCCCGGCCTCAGCCGCATGCTGACAACGCGGCAATCCGCCGGTCTGGTGGAGGTCGTGCTTGACGAGATACCGTGGACGCAGGCAGTGAAGGTCGATACCCGCACGAAAATGGGCATCCTGCCGGTTTCCACCAGCAACCAGTTTGCCCATTCAAGCGAGCTTCTTGCCTCCTCCGGCATGCGCAAATTCATCGAATCGGCGCGTGAGGCCTGCGACTACATCATTGTCGACCTTGCACCCGTCGTTCCCGTCATCGACGCTAAAGCCTTCGCACCGCAGGTCGATGGTTTCGTCTTCGTTACGGAATGGGGCAAGACGCCGATCCAGATGGTGCAGAACCTGATGGCCAACGAACCGCAGATTGCCAACAAGACGTTGGGGATCGTGCTCAACAAGACCGATATGACGGAATTGCAGCGTTATGCAGGCCCCGGTGGTTCTGAGCACTATCACGAGACATTCGCGGCCTATTACGGCGACGCCAAACCGCCGGTGAAGGAAAACGCCTGAATGGTGTAGCGGCCCGGTGCAAACCGGGCCGCTTTTTTTTTGCAGCTCAAATTTTGCYATCCAGCCTATGGCGTTGCCCGCAAAATTACGCATTGATGGCGACCAACCAATCGCCAGCAAGCAGGACCAGTTTCATGCCATCACCCATCGCCCTTGTTTCGCGGATGAATGCGCAAGCGGAAGCCATCTGGAAGCAAGCGCTTCGCGACGCCATGCCGGAAGAGGAAATCCTCTCCTTTTCCGAATTAAGCGGGGAGCAGAAACGCGCGGTGGACTTCGCCATCGTCGCCAATCCCGATCCAGCCGATATTGCAGCCTTGCCGGGTCTTTCGTGGATTCACAGCCTGTGGGCGGGTGTCGAACGGCTCGTTCTGGAACTGGGAGACAAGGCGCCGCCGATCGTGCGGCTGAAAGACCCGGAGCTTTCACGCGTGATGGCGGAAGCCGTGCTGGCATGGACATATTACCTGCAACGCGACATGCCGGCCTATCGCGTAAACCAGCAAAAAGCCCTCTGGCAGGAACTCGATTATCGGCATCCGGGCGAGATGACCGTCGGCCTCCTCGGCCTCGGCGCGCTCGGAACGGCTGCGGCGCAACGCCTGCTTCATGCAGGCTTCAACGTTTCCGGCTGGAGCCGCTCGGCCAAGGCAATCGAGGGAGTGGCAACGCTGACGGGCGATGACGGGCTGGGGGACTTGCTGGAAAAAAGCGACATTCTCGTCTGTCTGGTGCCGCTGACCGATGCGACGCGCGGCCTTCTGAATGCCGACCGTCTCGGCGCCATGAAAAAGGGAGTCGCACTCATCAATTTCGCCCGCGGAGCCGTCGTCGTCGCCGATGACCTGATCGCGGCGCTTGATTCCGGCCAGCTTTCGCATGCGGTTCTCGATGTCTTCGAACAGGAGCCGCTACCTCACGCTTCCGCATTCTGGCAGCACCCGAAAGTGACCGTCCTGCCACATATTTCCGCGCCGACAAGCCGGGAAAGTTCAGCGAAAATAGTGGCAGGCAATGTCAAGACATGGCGTGAAACAGGTACGCTGCCGGAAACGGTCGATATGACGCGCGGTTATTGAGACAGGATGGCGGGCGGTTTATTCGCCCGCCATCGTGTTTGCCGTATGGGCCAGTTCGACAGCTGAGACGATCTGCTGTTCGTCATAGGGCTTGGTCAAAAGCACTGCCGTTTCCGGCGCCCCGTTCGGCAGTTGGTTGTCTCCCGTGGCAAACACGATGGCTAGTCCCGGTTTCCGGCGCAATGCCTCAACCGCCAGCTCGCCGCCCTTCATGTCCGGCAGGCCTATGTCGGTAACGAGAACATCGATCTCTTCCGTCTCGATCGCCTTTAGCGCCTGCACAGCATTTCCGGCCTCGACGACGGCAAAGCCGTTATCGGCCAGCATCTCGGTCGAATTCATCCGGATCAACTCGTCATCCTCAACAAGAAGCACGCAAACCGATCTGGTCTCGTCTCCGACGACCTGCGCGGATTCGGGGGTTTTGGAATGACGCGGTGATGATACCGGCCTCGTCTTGGCGAGAGAAACCTGCTTGCGATTGGCGATGACATGGCGGATGCGCCGCGCCAGCGCTTCGCGCGTGTAAGGCTTGGAGAGCAGTTCCACCCCGGAATCCAGCTTGCCGCCATGCACGATGGAGTTTTCCGTATAACCGGATGTGAAGAGAACGGCGAGATTAGGCAACCTTTCCTGCGCCCGGCGCGCCATTTCCCGGCTTTTCAAAGGTCCCGGCATCACCACATCGGTGAAGATTACGTCAATCGGAATGCCGCTTTCGACCACCGTCAAACCAGCCTGCGCATCGCGGGCAGTGAGCACGCGGTAACCGAGATCGCTCAGTGTCTCGACGACGGTGCTGCGCACCTCCTCGTCATCCTCCACCACAAGGATCGTTTCCGTGCCACCCTCGACGGGGCCGGTCGGTATCACCACTTCCCTGTCCTCGTCGGCGGCGGATCGCGGTAGATACATCTTCACCGTCGTGCCCTGCCCCACCTCGCTATAGATGTTGACATGGCCACTGGACTGTTTTGCAAAACCGTAAACCATCGAAAGGCCGAGACCGGTGCCCTTGCCTTCCGGTTTCGTCGAAAAGAACGGCTCGAACACCTTTTCCAGAATGTCCGGCGACATGCCCGATCCGGTATCGGTAACAGCCAGCATGACATATTGCCCCGGCGAGACTTCCGAATGCTTGCGCGCGTAATCGCGATCGAGAACCGCATTGCCGACCTCGATTGTCAGCTTGCCGTGCCCTTCCATGGCATCACGCGCATTGATCGCCAGATTAAGGAGAGCGTTTTCCACCTGGTTGGGGTCGGCATAGGTATTCCACAGGCCGCCGGAGGTGATGACCTCAACCTCGATCGCCTCACCAAGCGAACGGCGCAGGAGATCGTCCATGCCGGTAACGAAGCGGGAGATGTTGATAACGCGCGGTTCCAGCGCCTGACGACGGCCAAAGGCCAGAAGCTGGCTTGCAAGCTTGGCACCGCGATGAACGCCGGCCAGCGCATTTTCCAGCCGCCGTTCGGCACGCTCGTTGCCAATCACGTCCTTTGACAGCAATTGCAGATTGCCCGCGATTACCTGAAGAAGATTGTTGAAATCATGCGCGACGCCACCGGTCAACTGGCCGATGGATTCCATTTTCTGCGCCTGCTGCAACGCTCTTTCGGTCTGGCGGCGCTCGGCGATTTCCGTCTCGACCCGCGCTTCCAGCCCTTCATTCAATTGGCGAAGCTGCTCTTCCGCTCTTATGCGGTGGCGAATCTCGCGTTCCAGATTGCTGGCATGTTCTTTAAGCGTGTTCTCGGCCAGCCGCTGTTCGGTGATATCCGTGTGGACACCCACCCATTCCGCAATATCACCGGAATTGTCGAAAATCGGAACGCCACGGATCGCAAATGTGCGGTAGACGCCGTCATGGCGGCGAACGCGATGCTCCCAAATATAGGTCGCCCGCGCGGAAACGGCTTTTGTCCAGCTTTCCAGCGAATGGTCCCTGTCTTCGGGATGAACCGCTTCGACCCAGCCGAACCCCTGATACTCGTCGAAGCTCTGCCCGGTAAGTGCACCCCACGCAGGCTGCTCACCCAGCATCATGCCGTCGGCGGTATTGGTCCAAAGCACGCCGTGGACCGCATCAACAGCGGCGCGGAAACGGTTATTGCTAAGCACGATTTCGTGCTCGGAACGTTTCCGGTCCTCGATATCGATGATCAGCACATAAATGCCGTCAACCGAACCATCTGCGATATAGCGGGGAACATAACGGATTTCGGCGGCTCGCTTGCTGCCATCCGGTCTGCTGATCACCGTATCCGAAACGATCTTTTCGCCGCCGAGCGCACGATCGAGATAGGCCCTGCGCGAACTGAAGAACGCGTCTCCAACAATTTCCGGAACGCTACGGCCGATCACCTCCTCGGCGCTGCGGCCGAACCACTCCAGATAACCGTCATTGGCGAATTTATAGACATAGTCGCGATCGACATATCCCACCAGGATTGGCAGGGCATTGGTAAGCCGGCTCAGCTCCTTGCGGCTCTGCTCCAGCGCCTCCACGGCCTTCACCTTTTCGGTGTTTTCAAGCACCGTGCACAGGACGCCGTCCACCGCGCCGCCATCATTGTAGATCGGCGTATAGAACAGATCGAAGATCACCTCTTCCGGCTGACCGTGCCGCATCAGCGTCATCGGCTGGTCGCGATAAGCCATGACCTCGCCACGAAAGCCAGCCTCCAGAATGCGGCTGTTCCAGTCCCAGATCTCGGGCCAGATACCTGGCACCGTTCCGCCCAGCGCCCGCGGGTGATAATTGCCGGCAATTTCCGCATAGCCGTCATTGTAGATCATCACATGATCCGCACCCCACATCAGCACCTGCGGAATGGGAGAGTTGACGACGGAATTGGCCTTCTGCCTCAAATTCTGCGGCCAGTCGCTAATCGGACCGAGCGATGTCTTCGACCAGTCGAAGCCACGCACAAGCTCACCCGTTTCACCGCCGCCGATCGGCCATACCGGGGCAGCACGAAGATTGGTCATTCAATATCACCACAAAAAAGAGACGAAATTTTCCGTAGTACAGAACGGAATAAATGTCCAAGAAAACAGAAACTTCTGCTTGTTGTTCACGGCTTTTCAGAAGCGCGACCGGCAAGACTGGGGAATTCGCACGCCGCAAATTTCGCAGAAGCACCCCACAAGCGTGATGATTGATTGACGATTGCCATCCTCAATACGCCAAAAACTGCCGCAAACGGAACGGCAACAAAGTAATTATTAACGCTCAATGCGGGTGCTGGCGGTCGCGGTGCCGTCAGCGCCCGGGTCTTCGCACACCGCGACCAGAGGGAACAAAAATGAAAATACTTTTGGGTGCCACAATTCTTTCCGCCGGCTTCGCCCTTACAGGCGGTGCAGCCTTTGCTGCGGACTGTGGAAACGTCACGATCGCCAGCATGAACTGGCAATCCGCTGAAGTCGCCGCCAATCTCGACAAGATCATTCTGGAAAAGGGTTACGGTTGCAGCGCTGAAATCGTCACAGGCGACACCGTACCGACATTGACCTCCATGGCCGAAAAGGGCCAGCCTGATATCGCGCCGGAGGCCTGGGTCAGCCTGCAGCCGGAAATCGTCAAACAGGGACTTGAGGGCGGCAAGGTCGTGGCGGCCGCCAAGATTCTGTCGGACGGCGCTGTGCAGGGATGGTGGATCCCGAAATATGTCGCCGATGCCAACCCCGATCTCAAGACCATTCCTGATCTCTTCAAACATCCCGAGCTCTTCCCCTCGCCTGAAGACAAGGCAAAGGGCGCCGTCTTCAACGGCCCGCAGGGCTGGGGCGGCACCGTCGTCACCGCCCAGCTTTTCAAGGCTTTTGGTGGTGAAAAGGCCGGCTTCACCCTGGTGGACACCGGTTCCGCCGCAGGTCTCGACGGCTCGGTCGCCAAGGCTTACGAAGCGAAACAGCCGTGGGTAGGCTATTACTGGGCTCCGACCTCGCTGCTCGGCAAATATGAGATGGTGAAGCTCGGCTTCGGCACGGAATATGACTCTGCCGAATGGAAGCGCTGCACCTCGGTTGCCGATTGCGCGGACCCGAAGCCCAATGCATGGCAGGTTGACGACGTGCAGACGCTGGTCAGCAAGACCTTTGCCGACCGCGCCGGCCCGGCCATGGACTATCTGAACAAACGCGCCTGGACCAACGACACCGTCAACAAGCTGATCGCCTGGATGACCGACAATCAGGCAACCGGCGAAGATGGCGCGAAACACTTCCTGAAGGAAAACGAGGCTCTGTGGACGGGCTGGGTTTCCCCCGACGTCGCGCAAAAGGTCAAGGCTGCCCTCTAAAAGGGTGGCACGACATATGTGGTCGACAGCTTGGCCCGCCAATGGCGGCGCCCGGCCGTTTTTAAGTTCCGGAGCGCGGCGGATATTGCCCGCCGGCCCCGGTTCGTCGTGGAGAACAGGATATGGATTGGCTTTTCAAATTTCCGACCATGAATGACGATGCCCTGCGTGCGCTGAAGAAAGTGATCGACGAGGGGTTTCGGGGTTTCACCAGAGCCTATGGCGGCACGATAGAGGGGCTGTTCACACCGCTCCAAAGCTTCCTCATCTGGGCGGAAAGGCTTTTGATCGGCACCCCCTGGCCGGTCGTTATTCTTATTGTCGGCGTACTCGCCTGGTTTGCCAGCCGCAGCGCCACCATTGTTGGACTATGTTGCGGTATTCTCTTTGCCATCGGCTGGTTCGGCATGTGGGAAGACACGATGAAGACGATCTCGATGATCTTCGTCTGCGCCGTGCTCTCGATCGTGATCGGTTTGCCGATTGGCATCGCCATGGCGCGGTCCAACCGCCTGCAGAGTATCGTGAACCCCGTTCTCGACGTCATGCAGACGATGCCGAGTTTCGTCTATCTCATTCCCGTCGTCATGCTGCTCGGCATCGGCCGTGTCCCGGGCGTCATCGCCGTGGTGATCTACGCCATTCCGCCGATGATCCGGCTTACCAATCTCGGCATCCGCATGGTTGACCGGGACGTGCTGGAAGCGGCAGACGCTTACGGTTCCTCGAAGCGCCAGAAGCTTTTCAAGGTGCAGCTGCCGCTTGCACTCCCCACCATCATGGCGGGCATCAACCAGACAATCATGATGGCGCTCGCCATGGTCGTCATCGCCTCCATGATAGGTGTTCAGGGCCTTGGCCAGCCGGTTCTGAAGGCCATCGCCAACCAGTATTTCACGCTCGGTGTGTTCAACGGCCTGGCAATCGTCGGCATCGCCATCATCTTCGACCGCATCAGCCAGGCCTACGGCCTTCGCCTGCAAAAACACCGGGAAGTGGCGCATGGCTAGTCAATCGATCGAAATCCGCAGCCTTTACAAGATTTTCGGCTCCAAGGCGGAGAACTACATCGACGCCGTGAAGGGCGGCATGTCCAAGGCGGAACTGAACGCCAAGCACGGCCATGTGCTCGGCCTAAGCGACATCAACATCACCATGCCGGGCGGGCAGATCACCGTGATCATGGGCCTTTCCGGCTCGGGAAAATCGACGCTGATCCGCCACGTCAACCGCCTGATCGACCCGACAGCGGGAGAAATCCTTTATGGCGGAACGGATGTCTGTCGCCTCAACGAAGCGGAACTTCTGGAATTCCGCCGCCACAAGACGGCGATGGTATTCCAGAAATTCGGCCTGCTGCCGCACCGCAACGTGCTGCAAAACGTCGTCTATGGCCTTGAGGTGCAGGGCGTCGACAAGGGCGAGCGGGAAGAAAAAGCCGACGTCTGGATCAAGCGGGTGGGGCTGGAAGGCTTTTCGAGCCATTATCCGAACCAGCTTTCAGGCGGCATGCAGCAGCGCGTGGGTCTCGCCCGCGCGCTGACCAACAACGCCGAAATCCTGCTGATGGACGAGGCCTATTCGGCACTTGATCCACTCATCCGCGTCGACATGCAGACAGTGCTGCTGGAATTGCAGAAAGAGCTGAAGAAAACCGTCGTCTTCATCACCCACGATCTGGATGAGGCTCTTCGGCTGGGAGACAAGATCGCCATTCTGCGCGACGGCGAGATCATCCAGCAGGGTACGGCCGCCGAAATTGTCATGAGTCCGGCAGACAGCTATATCGAAGCCTTCGTGGAAGAGGTCAACCGTGGCCGGGTCATTCGTCTCGGCGCCATCGTCCAGCCGGAGTTTACCGGCCAGTCGCGTCTTCAGCTCGATGCGGACATGACCGTCGAGGAAGGCTTGCGCGCGCTCGTCAGGGAGGATGTCGGCAGTGCCGTGATCATCGGCGAAAACGGCAAGTCACTCGGCTCCGTCACCACGGATGCCATCATGCGCTGCCTCGTCAGGACCACGCCAAGCGCGGAAAAAAAACTGGCCGAGGCCGGTTAGGCCAAGCCGTCGAGCCATTTGGTCATGCCCTTGGCGGCGGCCTTGCCAGTGGCAAAACAGGCGGTCAGCAGATAACCGCCGGTCGGCGCCTCCCAGTCCAGCATTTCCCCGGCAGCAAAAATGCCGGGGAGTTTTTTCAGCATGTAGTTCTCATCGATACCTTGCCAGTCAACGCCCCCAGCCGATGAAATCGCCTCGGCAATCGGTCTCGTCCGTGCAAGCGGTATCTCCGCATGTTTGATTCTTGCGGCGACCAGATCATCCGGCATCGCCGAGATATCGTGAAAGATTTCCCGCAGAAGTCCGACCTTGACGGCGGAGAGGCCCACGGCCTTCCGCAACCGGTTTGCAAAACTCTCCTTGCGGCCAAGCTTTGCCAGATCCCGGCCAAGGCGCTCCACGGTACGTCCCGGCGCCAGATCGACAGCGAGTGTCGCCTTTCCCGTGTGTTCCAGCTGGTCGCGAAGTGCGGCGGAATGGGCATAGATGACGCTGCCCTCAATGCCGTGCTGCGTCACCACGAACTCACCCTGAAACGCTCCGGCCGGGGAAATGGTGGTGACGGATTTCAACGCCTCACCGGCAAAACGCTGCCGGAAGACATCGCTCCAATCGACATCAAAGCCACAATTGGCGGGGCGGAAAGGGTTAAGCTCCACGCCTTCAGCCGCGAGTGCCGGCACCCATGCCGCATCCGAACCCAGACGCGGCCAGCTTGCGCCGCCGAGCGCCAGAAGAACGGCATCGGCCTTCATGAAGACATCGCCCTCCGGTGTCGCGAAAACCAGCCCGTCTGCGGAAAAACCCATCCAGCGATGCCGCGTCTTGATGATAACGCCGTGTGCCTCCAGCCGGGCAAGCCATGCCCGCAACAGCGGCGAGGCCTTCATGACCGTCGGAAACACCCGACCTGACGTGCCGACGAAGGTCTCCTGCCCCAGACCTTGCGCCCAGTGACGCAGCGCGCCGGGCGTGAAATCAACGAGGGCGGCGCGCAGCTTTTGCTCCGCGTCGCCAAAACGGTGGAGGAAAATGTCGTAGTCTTCGGCATGGGTGATGTTGAGACCGGATTTTCCGGCCATCAGCAATTTGCGCGCGACGGTCGGCATGGCCTCGAACACCGTTACGGCATGGCCAGCCGCAGACAGCACTTCGGCCGCCATCAGGCCCGCTGGCCCGCCGCCGACAATCGCGACCTGCCTTGCCTTCTTCAAAACCCGCTCCATCGCATCTTCGCCATTGTGGCCTTATACCGATTTCCGCGCGCGAATATATGCGATATTGAAGCGCGCATGTTCACGCTCGACCGACCCGTCACCTTTTCGCAGGATATCAAGAAAAGCCGCTTCATTGCCTTTGCAGCACCTGTCACTGGCGAGGAGGATGCGAAAAGCTTCCTTGCGGCGCATTCTGACTTCGACGCAAACCACAATTGCTGGGCATGGCGAACCGGCCAGACCTATCGTTTCAGTGACGACGGCGAGCCTTCCGGCACGGCGGGAAAGCCAATCCTTCAGGCTATCGACGGTCAGGCCCTGGACAATGTCGCGGTCCTCGTCATCCGCTGGTTCGGCGGCATTCTGCTCGGCAGCGGCGGCCTCATGCGCGCCTATGGCGGCACGGCGGCGGCCTGCCTTCGGCTTGGCGAGACGTCACCGGTCATCGCCTATGTCAGCGCGACCTTGAGCTGCCCGTTCTCCGATCTGGCCCTGGTAAAATCGCGCCTCGCCGCCACGCAAAACCTGCGAGTGGAAAAGGAGGACTTCACCGGCACCGGCGCGGATATGCAGCTTTCGGTTCCCGTAGAGGAAGCCGAGCGTCTGACACGGCTCATCAGCGATCTGACCAGTGGCCGCGTCAATCTTCATATTCCGGACTAATCATATTGCGCGGTGGGCATCTGGCCCCATGCCCGATTTGTGCTAAGGAAGCGCAATGTCATCTGAGCTTTCCAACCCCGTCTATAATCCGCCGCTCGAACCGTGGCTCACTATCGTGCACCGGGATGACGATCTACTGGTGCTGGACAAGCCGAGCGGACTTCTTTCGGTGCCGGGACGCGATCCCGCGCTCTCCGACAGTCTTTTGACGCGCGTGCAGAAACAGTTTCCAAAAGCACTGATGATCAACCGGCTGGACAAGGATACATCAGGCATCGTGTTGATGTCCCTGAACCGCAAGGCGCACGCGACCGTCGCCGCCCAGTTCGAGAACCGCCAGACCCGCAAATCCTATGTTGCCGTCGTCTGGGGTGAAGTCGAGGGTGAAGAGGGCAAGGTGGACCTGCCACTTGCGATCGACCCCGAGAACAAGCCCCGCCACCGGGTGGACCACGACCATGGCAAGCCGGCGCAAAGCCTTTGGCGCGTGCTGGAAAGATTGCCGCTTCCCGCTACGAGGCTCGCACTTGCCCCTCTCACCGGCCGCACCCATCAATTGCGGGTGCATATGAAGGCTCTCGGCCACCCTATCCTTGGCGATGAATTTTATGCAGAAGGTGAAGCGCTCGCCGCCGCGCCGCGTCTTATGCTGCATGCCGAGGCGGTGGGCTTTCGTCACCCGGATGGCCGCGACGTCACCTATACCGTGCCCTGCCCCTTCTGAGGCCTGCGATGAAAGAACAAGACGAAAGCTTCGTGGTGGATTTTGTTGGCGGTGCGGTCGGTCACCGTTTCCGCTCCGGCGAGGGGCGCGGACAGGCTCTGCCGAAGGCCGCGGGCTTCACCAAAGGCCGCACGCCAAAAATCGTCGATGCTACGGCAGGGCTCGGGCGCGATGCCTTTCTGTTGGCGTCACTCGGAGCCGAAGTTACGCTGATAGAGCGTTCACCCGGTATGCACGCCCACCTTGCTGACGGCATTCGCCGCGCATTGGAGGCGGGTGGAGCCTATGCCGAGGCTGCCTCCCGCATGACGCTGCTGCAGGGCGATTCCCGGCTTCTGCTGAAAGAACTTTCACCGGAGGTGGTGATCGTCGACCCAATGCATCCGCCGCGCCACAACACGGCGCTGGTGAAAAAGGAGATGCGGGTGCTGCGGGAACTGGTGGGATCCGATCCCGATCAGGTAGAGCTTATGGAGGCTGCGCTTGAACATGCGACGAAGCGGGTGGTTCTAAAATGGCCTCTGCGCGCCGAACCTATGCCCGGCATTCGCAAGCCTTCGCACCAGATAACGGGAAAGAACACCCGATATGATGTTTTCATGATTTTCGGAAAATCTCTCGATCCGGAGGACTGATCAGCGGAAGTTCGGCTTGCGCTGAGCGTTCATTAAAAGCTCGTGCCGGGATGCGAATTCTCCGAACAGCCTTCTCAACCGTGTCTCCTCGGCCTTGTCCAGCCGGTAACGGCGGCAAAACTCCGCAACATTGAGAATTGGCTTGGCTCTGTTCCCGTCTATGTTCTTGTTGTCGATGATCTGCATGGCGGCGCCCTCCGTGTAACCAGGGGGAAAACGTAGGCGTGGGCTTGCGGTTCCCTGTAAGTTTACATGGATGAAAAAAGAGGATGCCGCCCGTACACGGCCTCATCAAGTTTTCTTGAAACTATCGCAAGAAACGAATTCCTCCCCAAATGGTTCTCTGCCCGATGCAGACAAAGGAAGGGAGACCCATGTTCCGCAACAACCGATTTCTGAGTTCGACGATGCTATTCGCGCTGCTGGCCGTACCACTTGCCGGCGGCGCCCACGCACAGACCGCCCCGGCAGTCGAGACGAAACGGCCCAATGCGCCGGATCAGAAACCGGCTTTCGAGGGTCAGACCCGTGCGCCGCAAGCCGCCACTCAGCCGGATGTCGAAAAAACCGTCATTGCCGAGGGCCTACCGCATATCTGGTCGATGGAATTCCTGCCCGATGGCCGCATGATCGTGGCGGCCAAGGAAGGCGCAATGCACATCGTCGCAGACGGCAAAGCTGGCCCAGCGGTCGAAGGCGTGCCGGAGGTAGCGTCCGACGGACAGGGCGGTCTGCTCGACATCGCGCTGGCTCCCGATTTCGAAACCTCCCGTAAAATCTTCTTCTCTTTTTCCGAGCCACGGGATGGCGGCAACGGCACCTCCGTCGCATCGGCCAAGTTGACCGAAGAGGGTGGAGCAGCAAAACTGGAAGACGTCTCGGTGATCTTCCGCCAGATGCCGACCTATGATGGCGATAAGCATTTCGGCTCCCGCCTGGTCTTCGGCCAGAACAACGAGCTCTACGTCACCGTCGGTGAACGTTCAGACGCAACGCCGCGTGTGCAGGCGCAGGACCTGTCGAGCGGGCTTGGCAAGGTCTTCCGCATTGATGCCGAAGGCAAGGCCTTCGAGGGCAACCCCTTCGCCGGCCAGCAGAACGCCCTCCCCGAGATATGGAGCTATGGCCACCGTAACCTCCAGTCGGCAGCACTGGATGGACAGGGCAGGCTCTGGACAGTGGAACATGGCCCGAAAGGCGGCGACGAGATGAACCTGCCGAAGGCGGGCCTCAATTATGGCTGGCCGGTCATCACCTACGGTGTCGAATATAGCGGTCGGTCCGTTGGCGAAGGTGCCACCGCCAAGGAAGGCATGGAACAGCCGGTTTATTATTGGGACCCCGTCATCGGCCCGTCCGGCATGGCCTTTTACGACGCCGACCAGATTTCCGAGTGGAAGGGAGCCTTCATCGTAGGCGGTCTGGTGAGCCAGGGCCTCGTCATCCTGCACATTGACGGCGACAAGGTTGCGACGGAAAGCCGATTGCCGCTGGAAGCGCGCATTCGTGATGTGAAAGTGGGTCCGGATGGCGCCGTCTATGCCGTGACCGAAGAGCGCGGCGGCGGCAACTCGCAAATTTTGCGGATCGCCAAGGCCGGCTGAGAAAGTCATGACCGGAACAGCAGGCCGCCGGAACGAAGGCGGCCTGTTTCTCGTTTCCTGCAACCTTAAACCTGCCGGAAAAAACGATGCCACAACCGCCCACCCGCCTTCTTGCCAAAATCGGACTTGCCTATGTCAACGATCAGGAGCCGGGCATAGCCCGAGAAAGGCGCGGGCGCGGTTTCTGTTACCGGTTGCCGGGCGGCGAACTTCTGTCCGATAACGTGGAGTTGAAGCGCATCAAATCGCTCGGCGTCCCGCCTGCCTACAAAGATGTCTGGATATGCATCGACCCATCCGGGCATTTGCAGGCAACGGGCTTTGATGCGCGCGGGCGAAAGCAATATCGTTACCATCCCGACTGGCACGCATTGCGCGGTGAGACGAAGTTCTTTCAGCTGAAAAGCTTCGGCAAGGCGCTGCCTGCCATCCGGCGACGCGCCCTGGCTGACATTGCAAAACAGGATCACGGTCAGGACATGACACTGGCGGCCCTGACGCTGCTTCTCGATGCCGCCTATCTGCGCGTCGGCAACCGTTCTTATCTTGAAACCAACGGTACCTATGGCGCAACCACATTGCTCAAGCGCCACGTGTCCTTCGGCGAGACAATCGAATTGCGCTTTGCAGCCAAGGGCGGGCAGAAGGTGAAACGGCAATTGCGCCACCCGCGCCTTCAAAAAATCCTCGAGGAAATCGCCGATCTGCCCGGCAAGGAGCTGTTTGTCTGGCAGGACAGTGAAAACCGGGTTCACTCCGTCGATTCAAGCGATCTCAACGCCTATCTTTCCCGCGTCGGCGGACAAGGCATTTCTGCCAAGACTTTCCGTACCTGGGGCGGAACGCTTGCGGCCTTCTGTCATGCGATGGAACATGTGGCTGCGGGTGAAAAACCCAGCATCAAGGGTATGTGTCAGGCAGCGGCGACGGAACTGTCCAACACACCCGCCATTTGCCGCAAGAGCTACGTACATCCTACCGTTCTCGATATAGCGACGGAGGAGAAGGCGCAGAAGAAGCTTGGCCGTATTCTGAAGGTGGGCGCAAAGCCGGTCTCGGGCCTCAGGGCCGATGAAAGACGTCTGCTTGCCTTCCTGCCGTGATAATCAGCGGCCAGTCGCCCATTCGCCCAATTCCCGCTCGGCCCTTTCGAGCGCGCTGTAATTCAACAGCTTGCGCAGGAAAGCGACGGTGACGGCGCGGGTTCGAAGATTATAACGGCCTTCCGCCTCGTCATCACCGGCCGCCTGATGGACGTTCAGCTTTTCGTAGAGGCTTTGCAGCCGGTTCTGCACGCTGCGCAACGAAAGGTTACGGCGGCGCGCAATCGCCTTGTCCGTCAGGCCCAGCGCAACATCAACAAGGATTTCATATTCGGAATCGGTGAAGCCATGCGCCTTGCCAAGGCTTTTTTCCTGTAGGCCGCGCACTTCCCTGTCGATCACGCATTGCGCCTCGATGAAGATGCTGCGCAACGCCAGCCGCAACCGGTCGTCAGATGCTGATTTCAGCACGTAGCCATAGGCAGCACCTTCGGGCACGATGCGGGAAACACCGCGCACATAGGCCTCGTCGGAATAGTTGGACCAGAACAGGATGCGGGTGTCCGGCCGCTCCTTCCAGATGGTGCGCGCCGCCTCGATGCCGTTGCGTTCGTTCATCTGCAAATCCATGACGATATGGGCGGCGCGGTTTTCCCGCGCCAGCTTTTCGCCGGTTCTGCCGTTTGCCGCCTCCAGCACCTTGTCGCATTCCGGCAGGGCGGCTCTCACCGCCTCGTTCAGATAGGCGCGGTGTAGCGCATCGTCCTCAACGATCAGCACATCCATGTCATATTTCCTCCCGCCGGTCGAAAGCGCCTTCCGGCAACGTCACGGTAATGCGGGTTCCAGCGTCTTTGCCATTGCCACCAATATCGAATCTGGCTGAAATCAGCCGTGCCCGCGTCTTCATGTTGCCGATGCCTAGTCCACCAGAGACAGCCCCCTCGCCACGGCCGCTACCGTCATCGCTCACGGTCACCCGCAACCCGCCATCCGTTAACGACAGTGTCACCGCAATCGTTTCCGGCTGCGCGTGACGGATGGCGTTGTTGACCGCCTCCTGCACGATGCGGAACAGCGAGATGGCAACGGTCTTGTCGAGTGTCTCAACAAGACCGTCCGTCTCGTCCGTAACCGACCAGTCGATAGAAGAGCCGCTGTCGCGCACGGAGCGATCCACATAGGTCTCGATGGCCTGCACGACGCCGAACAATTGCAGGATGGAGGGTTTCGCCTCCTCAATGATCTCGCGCAGATCCTGCATGCAGTGCTGCAGGCTGCGCACCACCGGTTCCAGCATCTCGCCCGACACGTCCGGTGCGTGGCTCATCCGCTCGATGCGCCGTGCAAGCCGCGTCAGGTCCGCCAGCGTCTGGTCGTGCAAATCCATGCCGATCCGCTGTCGCTCGGCCTCCAGCGCTTCGGTCAATTGCAGGGCACCCAGCCGCAACCCCTCCTCGCGGGCATTGGCGCGCGCCTCCTCGATCGCAGACCGTTTGGCCTGTTCGGCGGCGCGGATGGCGTAAAAATAGGGCGCCAGCAAATCCGCAACCGCGCGGGCATTGGCGACATCCTCCATCGTATAGGCATCCGACTGGTGCGAGGAGCAACTGAGCGCGCCGATAATGTCGCCATGCACCTTCATCGGCACGTGCAGGCGGCTATGCAGATCAAGCTCGATGATCGGGCTGGAAAATGCGCCTTCGAAATGGAAGCGCGGATCGGCGCAGGCATCGCCGCTCAAAAGATATTCCACCTCGCCCGAGAGCACGGAACGGATGGGACTGCCGGACAGAAGGGCGGGCGGCTGGCGGCTCCAGGCGCTTGCCAGACCGCTTTCATAGGCGATGTGAAATTTGTCATCCAGCTGCTTGATGCAGACATCCATGTGGACGTGAGGAATTATATGGGTGATTTCGGTAGCGACCGCCTGAATGATGGCGTTGAATTCGAGCTGCCCGGCGAGCAGCCGCGAAATGCCCATGTAGTGATGGAAAAGAGCGCTTTTCGGCGTATCCAGCATGTGCGGACACCCTCCCAAGCGCCTGCCTTGTCAACTTGTGGCGGCGCGACCTGCCCCGTATCGGCTATTCTGCGCCCGGCGGTGGCGTTTCGTCCTGCGGGTTCCCGCATCCTTTCTGCGGAAACCCGCAGGAAGATTGCCGTTATCCGCCTGTACAAGCCAAACCTTCTTGGTCATTCTCGCTTTTACTGGGGAAAGGAGCTCCAGTGCAAAGGAATTCCGCCTGCCGCCGAGGAGATTTGCGGGAAAGCGGGTTCCGAGCTCAAAAAGGGCAAGCCACCAGGGAGGAAAATCAATGGCTTTCAGAAMGATGCTTCTGGCATCGGCCGCTGTCGCATGCGCAGCTTTGCCGATCACCGCTCACGCCGATACCTCGGCTAAAAAAATCGCGCTTTCGAACAATTACGCGGGCAATTCCTGGCGTCAGGCAATGCTGACGAGCTGGGACAAAATCACCAAGCAGGCAGTTGCAGACAAGCAGGTCGCTGCCGCTGACGCCTTCACGACAGCCGAAAATCAGGCGACCGAACAGGCGGCGCAGATCCAGAACCTCATTCTTCAGGGTTACGACGCCATCGTCATCAACGCCGCCTCGCCCACCGCTCTTAACGGTGCTGTCAAGGAAGCCTGTGACGCCGGCATTACCGTCGTCTCGTTCGATGGCATCGTCACCGAGCCTTGCGCCTGGCGTATCGCCGTTGATTTCAAGGCGATGGGCGCAAGCCAGATCGACTATCTCGCCAAGGCGATGCCGAAGGGTGGCAACCTGCTCGAAATCCGCGGCCTCGCGGGCGTTTCGGTGGACGATGAAATCCATGCCGGCATCGTCGACGCCGTCGCCAAGAACCCGCAGTTCAAGATTGTCGGTTCGGTCAATGGCGACTGGGCGCAGGACGTCGCACAGCGCGCTGTCGCCGGCATTCTGCCGAGCCTTCCCGAAGTTGCGGCAGTCGTGACGCAGGGCGGTGACGGTTACGGTGCAGCACAGGCTTTTGCCGCCGCCAAGCGCCCGACACCCACCATCGTCATGGGCAACCGCGAAGACGAGTTGCAATGGTGGAAGCAGCAGAAGGATGCCAGCGGCTACGAGACCATGTCGGTCTCCATCGCCCCCGGCGTTTCCACGCTCGCTTTCTGGGTGGCGCAGCAAATCCTCGACGGCAAGGATGTCAAAAAGGATTTGACCGTACCTTTCCTGCGCATCGATCAGGGCAATCTTGAGGAAAACCTCAAGAACACCCAGAAGGGCGGCGTCGCGAATGTGGAATATTCACAGGAAGACGCCCAGAAGGCCATCGCCTCCGCCAAATAGGCCGGACAATTTCCGGACACAAGCGATTGCGGCGCTCCCTGAACGGGCGCCGCAACTGCCACCTATATTATCCAAGTTTCAGATCACTGGCGTGAATGCTCATGAATGACATCATCGAGGCGGAAGAAGTCGTTGCCGCGCGCGGCGTGAAGGTCGTGTTCGGCGCGGTAAGGGCGCTTGATGGGGCCGATCTCGTCATAAGTTCGGGCGAATGCCTGGGGCTCGTCGGCCATAACGGTGCGGGAAAATCCACCATCGTCAACGTCATCAATGGCGGGCTGACGCCGCATGAGGGGTCCATTTCCTATCGCGGCGAACAAGGCCGTCAAGGAATCGCGGCAGCACGCGCCAGCGGCGTTCGCTGCGTGTTTCAGGAATTGTCGCTCTGCCCGAACCTGACGATCAGCGAAAACGTCCGCATCATGCATGCCGCGATGAACGGGCGGAACTGGCGCGGACGTGCGCTCGCCATGATCCGGCATACGCTGGACGAGATTTTTCCCGGCCACGGTATCGATTGCGAATTGACGATCGCGGAACTCTCCATCGCCGAGCGGCAGATGGTAGAAATCGCCATCAATTTTTGTCGAACCCCGGATGCGCCGAGACTGGTAATCCTCGATGAACCGACTTCCTCGCTTGATGCGGGTCTTGCGGAACAATTGATGGATTATGTTCGCAGTTTCGTGCGCACCGGCGGCTCCGTGCTGCTGATCTCGCATATTCTCGGCGAGATTCTGTCGACAGCAACCCGCATCGTGGTGATGAAGGACGGCCGAGTGGTCGCTGATCGGGCAGCGGGCGAGTTCACGACGCGCACGCTGGTGGAAGCCATGGGCAGCGTCGTCAAGGAACAGGACAGGCAAAAGGGCGAAAACCGCAAGGCGGGAGAGAAGGTGCTTTCGATGCCGGCGCGCCGGGGCGAAGGCCTCGCCTTCGAGGCTTTCCGCGGTGAAATCATCGGCCTTGCCGGTCTCGGCGGCCACGGGCAGACCGAAGCGCTACTCGATCTCTACCTTGCCCGCAACAGCAGCTGGCTGCCCGCGCGCAAGACCGACATCGCCTTCGTGGCGGGTGATCGCAGTCTGAACGGCACCTTCCCGCTGTGGAGCATCCTCAAAAACCTTTCCATCGCCTCGCTGCGGGATATTTCATCCGCCGGCATGGTGGACAGGGGCAAGGAAACCGAGCTTGGCGCGCAGTGGAAAAAGCGCATCGAAATCCGCACGCCCGACATGGGCAACAAAATCCTTTCGCTCTCCGGCGGCAACCAGCAGAAGGTGCTTTTCGCCCGCGCGCTCGCCACCACGGCTAGCACCGTGCTGATGGACGACCCGATGCGTGGCGTCGATATCGGCACCAAACAGGAGGTCTACGATATCTTGAGAACCGAAGCCTCCCACGGCCGCACCTTCATCTGGTACTCCACCGAGATGGATGAAATCCGCCTTTGCGACCGGGTCTATGTTTTCCGCGACGGCGCCATTCAGGCGGAACTGGTGGGAGAGGACATCACCGAACAGAATGTGCTGGCCGCTTCCTTTTCCGGAGAGGACCACGCATGAAACTCTCCGCCAGTGCCCTTCGTCTCATCATTCCCGCCGCCTCGCTCGCCTTCCTGCTCGCCGCCGTCTTTTACATGCAGCCGCGCGCCATGAGCTATAACGGACTCAACTTGCTGTTCAATCTGGCGGTGCCGATTGCACTTGCCACCATTGCGCAGATGCTGATCATGTCCGTCAACGATCTCGATCTGTCGATGGGTACCTTCGTCAGTTTCTGCGCCTGCGTCACCGCCACCTTCCTGCAAACGACGCCACTGCTCGGTATCGCGATCTTCGCCGGTGCGATTGCGGTTTATGCGATGCTGGGCGCCATCATCCACATCCGCGCCCTGCCCTCAATCGTCGTCACGCTTGGCATGAGCTTTGTCTGGGGCGGCCTTGCCGTCCTCATCCTCCCCTCACCCGGCGGCCAGGCGCCAGCCTTCATCCGGGCGCTGATGACGGCAAAACCGCCGCTCGTGCCAATTGCCATCGTTGCCAGCATCGTGATTGCGGTCGTCGCCCACTACATCGTCATGCGCTCCTCCTTCGGCGTGCTGATGCGCGGCGTCGGCGGTAACTTCCGCTCCGTCGAGCGCTCCGGCTGGTCGGTCATCGGCATACGTGCTGCCACCTTCGCGCTGGCCGGTTTCTTCGCGGTGTTGTCGGGCATAGCGCTCGTCGGGCTAACGACATCGGCAGATGCCAATATCGCGCTTCGCTACACGCTGCTGTCGATTGCCGGCGTTATTCTGGGCGGCGGCGAATTCGTCGGCGGTCGGGTCTCGCCCATCGGTGCTGTCATCGGCGCGCTGACGCTCACCCTTGCCGGCTCGTTCCTGTCCTTCATGCGCATTTCGCCGGACTGGCAGATAGGCGCACAAGGGGCGATCCTCATCATCGTGCTGGCGCTCCGCATCCTGCTCAACCGTCTCGAAAAGCGGGAGAAAAACCAATGAACGGGCTTTCGTCTCTCTCGAAAAAACCATGGATCTGGTCGTTCGCCGCAACGGCCGCGGTCTGGATCGTTACCGTCATGTTCACCGGCGGCGCCAGCTCCTTCGGCCTGTCGCACGCAGCCCTGACCTTCGCGGCCTTTTCCGTGATCGTCGGTATCGGCCAGATGTTCGTCATCACGCTCGGGCCGGGTAATATCGACCTCTGCGTTCCCGCCACGATGACGCTATCAGGCACGCTGGCGCTCAAATTCATGGATGTGTCCGATGGTCTCATCCTGCCGGGATTGCTGATCGCCATCCTGATCGGCATCGCCATCGGCATCGGCAACTATACGTTGATCAAGCTTCTGCGCATCCCACCGATCATCGCGACGCTTTCGATGAGCTTCATCGTGCAGTCTATCGCCATCTGGTCCAACCGCGGCCTGCGGATCAAGCCGCCGGAAACACTCGCCACCTTTGCCACGTCGAGCTCTCTCGGCATTCCGAATGTTGCCCTCGTCGCCCTTGTCCTCTCGGTCATCGCCTGGCTGCTGCTCGACCGCACCTTTTACGGACGCTGGATTTCCGCCATCGGCCAGAGCACTTTCGCCGCCCGCATGACCGGCATTCCGGTGGATGGAGCACGCTTCGTCACCTATGTGCTCTGCGCGGTACTGGCGGCGATCGCGGGTTATCTGCTCGCCAGCTTCTCCGGCGGCGCAGCACTCAACATGGGATCGGAATATCTGCTGATGTCCATCGCGGTGGTGGTGATCGGCGGCACGGCGGTTGCGGGCGGCGATTCCAACGTACCCGGTATCTGGGGCGCTTCGCTGTTCATGTTCCTGGTGGTCTCGATGCTGAACACCTATGGTTTCGGCGCGGGCATCCGCCTCATCCTCACCGGCCTCATCATCATTTCCGTCATTCTTCTGGCTAGCGGCCCCAAGGCCACACGCTGAACCCCGAACGAAAAGCCCTCAAGCGGACCACGCTCATGACCACAGACAACGCCTCCCCTTACGAAATCCACGATGAACGCTTCCGCCTTCTGATTGTCGGCAATGCGGAACTGGAAGAGCTTTATTCCGGCTGCCGCTGGGCGGAAGGCCCGGTGTGGTTTTCTGATCTGAGCTGCCTGCTGTTCAGCGACATTCCCAATGAGCGCATGTTGCGATGGGTGCCGAATGGCGGGATTTCGGTATTCCGCCACCCCTCCAACTTCACCAATGGCAATACGCGCGACCGGCAGGGACGGCTGGTTTCATGCGAACATGGCGGCCGTCGCGTCACCCGCACCGAAGTCGACGGCTCGATCACCGTTCTTGCCGACAGCTACGGCGGCAAGCGGCTGAACTCGCCTAATGACGTGGTGGTGAAATCCGATGGCAGTGTCTGGTTTACCGACCCCACTTACGGCATTCTTTCCGATTATGAGGGCTACAAGGCGGAACCCGAACAGAAGACGCGCAATGTTTACCGGCTCGATCCCGCAACCGGTGAAATCAAGATCGCCATCGATGACTTCGTGCAGCCAAACGGTCTGGCTTTCTCGCCTGATGAAACCAAGCTCTATGTCGCAGACAGTTCCTACAGCCATGATGTATCCCGCCCACGCCATATCCGCGTTTTCGATGTCGTGGACGGCGTGAAGCTCACAAACGGCCGGGAATTCTGCAATCTCGACAATGGCTTGCCTGATGGATTCCGTCTGGATACAGCGGGCAATCTCTGGACCAGTGCCGGCGATGGCGTGCACTGCTTTTCGCCTGACGGTACGCTGCTTGGCAAGATCAAGGTGCCGCAGACGGTCGCAAACCTCACCTTCGGCGGCCCGAAGAAAAACCGCCTGTTCATCACCGCAACGAAATCGCTCTATTCGGTCTACGTCGCCGCAACCGGCGCGCAGACGCCCTGATACGCTGGAAAAACCGGAGGGCATGTAGCAGACGGGAACTGGCAAGACGGCTTCACTGCGCTATAAAAGCGGGATGACCGATGATTCCAGCCCCTTCCTGACCGACGACATGGCACTGGATGGCGAAACGCAGGCTATCGAACCCACCAGCCGCATGCTGTCATGGGCGCGCAATTCCGCTCTCTACCGGCTGGAACAGCGCATGATGACGGAAAAGCAGCTGCGCGATGCGATCACCCGCAAGGCGCGGGAAAAATTCGAGGATATCAGCCCCGCTCAGATAAAGGCGCTTGGCGAATTCGCCGTGACCTTCGCCTATGGCATCAAGGCGCTCGACGATACGGCTTATGCAGAAATTGCCGTGCGAAGTGGCCAGCGCAGCGGCAAGTCGAAGCGCGGGCTTGCGCAAAAACTTCAGATCAAGGGCATTGATCGGGAAACGGCCGCAGTCGCACTGCAGGAAACCAACGATCTGGTGGCGGCCGTCATCTTTGCGCGCAAGCGCGCCTTCGGCCCCTTTCGCCGTGTCGAGCTTGATGAAAAACGCAAGTCGAAGGAATTTTCTGCCTTCGCCCGCAACGGCTTCGGCTTCGAAATCGGCGCGAAGGTGATGGCGATGACGGTGGAAGAGGCAGAAGAGATCGTCTCGGAAGCACCGCTTTAAAGGTTATTGCGGCATCGGATGCGTTTTCAGATAAGCGATCAGATCCGCGATATCCGTTTCGCTCCACAGCCCGAAAAAGCGCATCGAGGTTCCAGGGATCGCCTTTTTTGGGCTCGAGATAAAACTTTGCAGCTCCTCCTCCGTCCACACCCGACCCGCGGCACCGGCATCCTTCAGCGCCTGCGAATAATGGCCGTAACCAGCCACGGAGGCTATCGGCCTGCCCACCACGCCCATCAGATGCGGTCCCATGCGGGTGCGCGGCGCATCGATACTGTGGCAGGTGGAACAGCGGCTGAAAACTTTTTCCCCGTGCACCGCATCGCCTTCGGCCAATGCCGGCGCAGCAATACAGAGGAAAAAAGCCATTGAAGCCGGAAGCGTTCTGAATGCCGAGATCATCATGCCCCGCATAATACAACGCCCTCCCCGTCTGACAACGAAGAGGGCGTTTTTTGACATGCGACAGAATGCCCGGCGTTATAAGCCGGGCAGTACGTCGATGATCAGTTCATCGCAGTGAGCGTCACGGATGTACCGGTTGCGGCGAGGTTGAGGCCAACCTGACCCGTCACGCTGACCGTCTGAAGCTGGATGGAGCCCGAGGTGCCGCCAACGAGGATGTTGGTGCCAACGCCGAGGCCAACGGTTACTTCAGCCGTGGCGCCCTGATAAAGGCCACCGAGCGAACCACGGTGGTAACCCGCTGTCGGGGCGAAAACGGCCCAGACCAGACGGCCCTGCGTGGTGAAGCCAAGGTCAACGCCCATCTTGCGGATGGCGCCGGTATAATGGTCGGTGCGACGCGCGCCCATGGTGGACTGGAAGGTGCAATCCAGTTCCTTGGCCGAGCCGATTACGTAACCGACGCCACCGCCGATATCGCAGGTGAGGTAACCGATCTTGACGCCATTGCGTTCGTCCTGCTCCTGCGGAGCCGGCTCATATCTTGCAAGGTCGGCAGCGAGTGCGGACACGGTTCCACCGAGACCCATCGTCAATGCGGCAAAAGTTACGGCAACAGCCTTTTTCATCTGATTTTCTCCTGTTTTATTCCTACCCGCAGCAGCCCTTCTTGCCCTCTCCGGATATTGAATTCCGCACTGTTAACGTTTGTTCCCCGAAATCGATCCAAAACAACTGAATTGGGTGCAAGGAAAGCAAAACGGTTAACAATGTCTACTGGCGGTAGGATGCCATTAAGACATTGTTAGGGCGGGAAACGCCTGCGGAATTCCTGTTAAAGGCGAGTACGTCAGGGCGTTGTTTTGCTGCAACGATGTCAAAGCGGCAGTGCTACGGGAAAGCCGGTCGCAGCATGGGTCATGACATCCATACGGACGCCATAGATACGCTCCAGCGTTTCCGGCGTCATGATTTCGTTCGGCGTTCCCCTTGCGATAAGCCTACCGGAATGCAGTGCGACGATCTCATCGCAGAACCGCGCCGCCATGTTGACATCGTGCAGCACCACGATGACGCCGAGACCCTTTTCCCGCGACAGTCTTTGCACCAGCGAGAGAACCTCGAGCTGGTGTGCCATGTCGAGCGCCGATATGGGTTCGTCGAGAAGCAGGCTTTCGGCGTTCTGGGCAACCAGCATGGCCAGCCACACGCGCTGGCGCTCCCCGCCGGAAAGCGTGTCCACCAGCCGGTCCCTGAAGGCCACGGTGTCGGTCAGCTCTATAGCCTCGTCCACCCTCTCCTGATCCGCCTTGGTGAATTGGCCGAGCGCGCCGTGCCAGGGGTAACGGCCAAGCGCCACCAGTTCCTTGGCCAGCATGCCGGACGCAGCCGGCGTATATTGCGGAAGATAGGCGAGCTTTCGCGCAAATTCGCGGTTGCCCCAGCTCCCCAGCGGCTGCCCCTCGAACGACACCTTGCCCGCCGTCGGCTCGTGCATGCGCGCGAGAATCTTAAGCAGCGTCGATTTTCCCGAACCGTTATGGCCGATAAGACCGATGGTCTTGCCGGTGGCAAAGCTTGCCGTCAGCGGATGCAGCAATGTCCTGCCCGGAACCTCCATGGTTACCGCTTCCAGAAAGAAAAGCGGGATATCGTCGTAATCTACGGCAGGTGCGGCCTGACCCATTGTTCTCATCTCCGTAAATCGTTCAGAAAAATCATCATCGCCTGCCTGAAAGCCAGATCAGATAGGGCGCACCGGCCAGAGCCGCAAAAAGCCCAAGCGGCAACTCGTAAGGAAAGGTCACGGTTCTTGCCCCGAGATCGGAAAGCGCCATCAGCACCGCACCGAACAGGAACGATGCAAACAGGTGGTCGCGCGGTGTGGTGAAACCGGCCCGAAGCGCAATGTGCGGTGCCATCAACCCGACGAAGCTCAGCGGACCGACCAGCAGTGAGGCCGCACCGGTGGCAATGCCGGCCACGGCGATGACTGCAATACGCGCCGTAGCGAGCGGCAGACCTAGTGAGAGCGGCACATCCCGGCCAAGCGGCAGGATCACCAGCCAGCGCGTCACCGACAGGGCAGCGGCCAGGAGCACGACGGAAAGCACCGCAAGAAAGATCGCCGAACCTGATGTCGCCGTCGAACCCGAGCCGCTGAGCCAGGAGAGAATTTGCCAGGCCCGCTGATCACCAATGGCAAGCAGTGCCGAAAGTACCGCCGAGCAGAGCGAACTGATGGCAATGCCGGCGAGCAGTATTTTTTCAGGCGCCAGATGCCGGCGCACCGAAAAGAACAGAACGAGCATCATGACGGCTGCCGAGCCGAGGCCGGCGCCGCAAAACAGTTCGAACAGCCCGGCGGCCGGAAAGAGCGTGATGGCGGCGGCAAAACCAAGACCCGCGCCACCGCTGACGCCGATCACCTCCGGGCTTGCCATGGGATTTCCGGTCAGCCGCTGCAGAAGCGCGCCCGCCATCGCCAATAAACCACCGGCAGCACAAGCCGCCATCAACCGCGGCCAACGAAAGGGCAGAAGGCTTTGCAGGTCGCCAGCTTTCAGCACCGTCCAGCCCTCCGGCCCCTTGCCGATGGCGAGGGCTGCAAAAACCAGCCCGGCCATGATGACAAGCACCGGCAGCAGGGAGGCAAGCCTGCGTCTGATCGCGAGATCGCCGCCCTCATTGCGATGGATATTCGTAGGCGGGATTTTCGGCAGCAGCCAAAGCAGCAAAGGCCCGCCGATGAGAGCCGTGACCGCACCCGTCGGAAACACTTCCGCTGTCGTACTCGCCAGAAGCTGCACGAGACCGTCGCAGAACCAGAGCAGCAGACCGCCCAGAAGCGGCGAAACGAACAGCACGGAAGATGCACGTCGCACACCCAGCGCACGGGTAAGCGCAGGTGCTGCAAGTCCGATAAAACTGACGAGACCGACGGCGGCGGCGACGAATGCCGACAGCATCACGGCGACGGCAGCCACCGCCAGCCTGATCGAAAAGAGCGATACGCCGAGCGATCGCGCACTGGAATCGCTGAGACCCAGAACCGTCAATGGCCTTATCAGTAGCCCGGTGAGAACCAGACCAGCGAGAAGTTGGGCGGCAAGCAGAAACGCATTCGACCAGTCCTGCTGGCTGAGGGAACCGCCATTCCAGACCACAAGCGACATTAGATATTCGCCTCGTGCAAGCGTCAGCGCGGCGGCAACGGAAGCGGCGGTGATGCCGACCAGCAGTCCCGACACCACCATGGTGACGGGCTCGAAGGACCGCCGCCAGCCGAGAAGAAACACCACGGAGGCCGCAGCGGTACCGCCGGCGAGCGCCACCCATGCGCGGTTGCCATCCAGCACCGAGGGGAAGAACAGGGTCGCGATGACGATTGCCAGCTGGGCGCCGGCAGAGATGCCAAGGGTGGAGGGGTCGGCAATCGGATTGCGCAGCAATTGCTGGAAAAGCGCACCCGACAATCCCAGCATCGCCCCCGCCAGAATGGCAACCGCCACACGCGGCATCAGGCTGAAGGCGAAAATGACCTGATCCATCGACATGGACGCGGCATCGAACGGCAGGCCGGGCCAAGCGCCGAGGGGTAACCGCAGCAATCCGGCATGCAGGGAAAGCCCGCAGGCCAGAAGAAAGACGAGGCCGAAGAAAAGCTGGAGAGGCCGTGCCGTCACAATGCCTCTCCGTGGGTTGCCAGAGCCTCGGTCAAAAGCCGCGCAAAACGCATGGCTGCGGTGATACCGCCATAGGGGCTGACATTACCGAGGGTGACCACCCGGTTTTCCCGCACGGCCGGAAGCGCACGCCAGATGGCACTGTTGCGCAGAGTTTCCCGCGCCTCCACCGGAATATCGGAGACGATGACGATGCGCGCATCGGATGAGGCGGCGAGGTTTTCAAGCGGCACCGGGGCCGCGAAGGTGAATTGCGACCGATCCACCCAGGCATTGGTCAGCCCCAGACGGCCAAGAACATCCCCGAACATGCTATCCGCACCAAAGGCACGAAAATGCCGGGCGTCGCCTATGTTGATGACATAGGTCGGCCGTGCGGAAAACCCGGCAAGACGGGCCCGCATGG
The DNA here is from genome assembly GCF_052114365.1 of Agrobacterium sp. MCAB5. Taxonomy (NCBI): domain Bacteria; kingdom Pseudomonadati; phylum Pseudomonadota; class Alphaproteobacteria; order Hyphomicrobiales; family Rhizobiaceae; genus Agrobacterium; species Agrobacterium sp. MCAB5. Next base: position 88,267 of record NZ_JBFREP010000011.1, on the reverse strand, counting down.
CGTGCAGTGCCGCTTCCGTTTCACCCAGAACCTTGCGCGCCTCTTCGGCCCGCCCGAGCTTTTCACCAAGCGCGGTGACCGCCGCCAGCGCCTTTTCGAAAGGCGGCTCACCCTTCACGTAAAAGGGCAGTGAAAAGACGGGGGCGATCGCTTCCAGCCTGCCGGTATAACGTGTGTAGAAAGGCGAAATCAGAATGAGCTCCGACCGGGTGAGCTGCAGAAGCTCGAAATTCGGAGCGCCGCGCAGGCCGAGATCGGCGACGGTTTCAGGGATATCAGGCTCGACCGCGCCGGACCGGAACTGGATGAGTTCGGTCGCCGCCACCGGCATGACGCCGAGCGCCACAGATGTTTCCAGCATGGCCCAGTCGATGGCGGCGATGCGCGGCGTCACTGCTGCCCGCGCCTTGCCCGCAAGAGCCGAGGCGGCGAGCAGGCTTAAAAATTCCCGCCGCCCCCAGAGGGGGGAAATCCATCGATCCTTACGCGTCATGCCCCTGCTGCTTCACTTTAATATGGCGTTACCAACGGTAGGTCAGCTTGCCCATAACGGTTCTGCCGTCACCGTAATAGCATCCGAAAGTGGAGCAACTAGAAATATATTCTTTATCAGTCAAGTTTTGCACCAGAAGCGAGGCGCGGTAGCCGTTCTTCTCGTAATGCACGCCGAGATCGAGCAGGGCGAGGCCCTTCATTTCGAAGGCATTGGCCGCATCGCCATAACGTTTTCCGACATAACGGACACCGCCGCCGATGCCGAAACCTTCAAGCGCCGTATCTTCCGGGAAGGTGTAGTCGAGCCAGAGGCTGGCGGCGTGCCGGGGCGTACTATCCAGCTCCTTGCCGTTGTTCACACGGCCGGAGACCTCGCTGTCCATGTAGGTATAGGCCGCCCGCAGGTCGAGCCCGTCTGCAAGGCTTGCGACGCCTTCCAGTTCGAGGCCTCTCACATGCGCCTCGTCCATCTGCTGCGTCACCCCGCCCACCGTCGTCGTGACGTTCTTCTGTTTCAGATCGTAGATCGCCGCGGAAAAGAAACCGTCAAAGCCCTCGGGCTGATATTTGATGCCCGCTTCCCATTGTTCGCCCGTGGTCGGTTTCGGCGCATCACCGACAGCCGGCTGCGGCACGGGCTCGAAGGAGGTCGCGTAGCTGACATACGGCGCGATGCCGCCATCGAAGAGATAGCTGACCCCGACACGGCCCGTCAGCTTATGGTCGTCCTTGTCGAGAGTGCGGTAGGTCGTTCCGTTGAACGTCGTGCCGCCGGTGCTTGCCCAATCCTGCCGCAGACCGGCGGTGACCCGCCAGTTCTCAAAGGCCATCTCGTCCTGCGCATAAAGACCGATCTGGGAAATATCCGTCTTCACATCGGCATAAAGCGTGCGCGAGGTGAGACTAATTGGCCCGCCATAAACAGGATTGACGGGATTGAGCGGCGTTGCGGCCCAGAATTCGGTTTTGACGTTATTGTCGAAATAGCGGTAATCCAGCCCGACAAGCAGGGTGTGGTCGACTGGTCCCGTGGAGAACTCCGCCTGCAGGCTGTTGTCGATGTTGAAGGTGTTCAGCAATTCATCCTGGAACGTCGCATTGCGGCGGATGAGATTGCCGATCATGCCGCCGCTGGTCGAAGACATGCCGAGCGCGCGGTAGGACCAGTCGAAATTGGAATAACGCGCATTCTGCCGGAAGGTGAAGGTCTCGTCGAAACGGTGCTCGAACTCATAGCCGATATTAGTGAACTTGCGGCTTGAGGTATCGAAAGAGGGATCGCCGACATAAAAGCTGCGGTCCAGCATATTGCCTGGTCTCAGATAGGTCAGCGCCGGCGGCAGGCCAGACGGCGAACTCGGATTGTCGTGCTGATAGGAGGCGAGAACCGTCAGTTTCGTATCCTCGTCGGGCTGCCATGTCAGCGCCGGGGCGATGAAATAACGATCGTTCTGCAGATTGTCCGTCTGAAGATGGGCGTTGCGGGCAAGGCCGGTCAGGCGATAGGCAAAACTGTCGCTATCCGCGACCGGCCCACCAATATCGAACATCGATTGGTAATAATCGAAGCTGCCGATCTGCGCTCCGACTTCGCCGAAACGCTCGAAAGTCGGCCGCTTGCTGATGAGATTGATGAGGCCACCGGGATTACCCTGACCGTAAAGCACCGAGGCCGGCCCGCGAATGACTTCCACCCGCTCCAGACCGTAGACCTCATAAGACGGCGCACCGGCCGTGCGCATCAGCCGCAGACTGTTGAGGAACTGCAGCTGGTTACCCTGAAAGCCGCGAATGCGCGGCGCATCGAAACGTGGATCCGCCCCAAACGGCTGCGCGACGACGCCAGGCACATAATTCAGCACCTCGCTGAGATTACGGACATTCTGCGCATCCATTTGATCCCTGGTGATGACGGAAACCGATTGCGGCGTCTCGATCAGGGATCGCCCCGTCTTGGTGGCGCTGGCGCTGGTTTTTGCCACATAGCCCTTCACCGGCGCCTTGGAGTCCTGATTTTTCGCGCCGTCCACGGTGATGGTCTGCAGCACCGTCGTTCCGGCTTCCTGCGCAAGGGCAACGCCGGAGGTCACGAACGCCACATAGGCGATGGCAGCGCAACCGCCCGCCAGAATGGAAATGTGTTTAGATTTTCCCTGCACGCCAAGACCCTTCATCAACCGCGCCGCCATGAGACGGTTATTTTTCTGGAGAATTTAAGTCATCTTATTACGCAAGGAGCGGATTGTGATCCAATAAGTGAAACTGGATTTTTTCAGAACTACTGATTATGAAAATTCTTACGGATAATAGCTTGGAATTATTCAAATCCGTCAGGAAAGGCAGTGATGATGGGCAGGAAACCGGCAAACCGGGCGGACGCGTTCGAGCTGCGGCACCTGCGCTATTTCACCACGCTGGTGGATGAGCGCAATTTCGAGCGCGCCGCCGCCCGCCTCGGCATTGCCCAGCCGGGTTTGAGCCAGCAGATCATGGCGCTCGAGCAGATCGTCGGCATGCCGTTGCTTGACCGGACACGGCGATCGGTGAAGCTCACCACGCCTGGCCAGCTTCTTTATGAGGATGCCCGCAAAATTCTCGCCAATGCCGAGGCGACACTTGCGGCGCTTAAACGCGTCGATCGCGGCGAGACGGGCCGCATCTCCATCGGTTATGTCGCTTCGGCCGCCTATTCCGGCCTGATGATCCAGTCCATCGCCAGTTTCCGCGCCTCTCATCCCGATGTGGAACTGCAACTGATCGAGATGGAGATGCGGCTGCAACTCGCCAAGATCGCCGACGGAAATCTGGATTTTGCCTTCATCCGCCCGCCTGCGCCCGTTCCGGAAGGTGTCACAACCCATGTGGTTCTGCGCGAACCGCTGGTGGCCGCACTTCCTGAAAACCATCCCCTGGCCTTTGCGCTGCAGGTCGACCTCAAGAACCTTGCCGACGAGACCTTCATCACACCGCGGCAGCCGCCGGATGTCGGCTTTCATTACAATACGATAGAAGCCTGCAACGAGGCCGGGTTCCAGCCAACGATAAGCCCGGAAGGCCGGGATTACACCACCATTACCAGCATGGTGGCGATCGGCCTCGGTGTGGCGCTGGTGCCGCGCTCGCTCGATTGTCTGCGGTTGCCCGGCGTGCGCTACGTGCCGCTTGCAGCAAGCGCCACGACTTCCGACCTCGCCATCGCCCACCGGAAAACGGAAGCCTCTCCCGCCGTCAGGGCCTTCATTCTCCATACCCGCAATTGACGCGACCGCACCCGCCCATGCGCTGAATATCCACGACCCGGCTGCCGATCCCGTGGACGAAAAACCCGTCATCGTCCGTTTCCGCGGCATCGGTGGCAACAGGCCAAGCGACGCAACCACATGAGATTACGGAAAGAATGGCGCTCTTTTCGGCAAACCGGAAGCAAGGCCTAAATCCCGTCCGGATATTTTCTGTTCCCGCTTTTCCCCGCAGCCGCGGCGCACCGTATAATCGCGGCAGATTTCGATTTACGGGAGACAGCAATGGCTGAGACTTACGAACACCACGCCGCAGGCCTCGAATCCCCGGCATCCCATGCTTTCGAGGTTGTTCCTGATGATACGAACCCGCTTCCTTCCCCCACGCGCGCCATCTATGTGGGCAATGGTGGTCATCTCTGCCTGACCCTGCTTTCCGGCGCGACGGTGACCTTCCAGAACCTGCCCGCAGGCAGCCTGCTGCCGGTCAGGGCCACCCGCATATTTGCAACCCGCACCACCGCCACAGGCATTCTGGGGCTCAATTGAGCGCTCCATCGCCGGCTGATCTCCTCGATCTGAAACGCAGCCCTCGCCAGAAGCCCACCAAGGAGTGTGACACTTTCATGACAAGCTTTCAGGTTGATGTCAGCAAAATGAAGCATCCGCCATTGATCGGCCCATGCGGCAGCTTGGACAGCGGCGTTCCCGCCCCTTTTTCGTTGCCGCCGGCCTATCGGAAATCTGGTGGATCTGGCAGTGGCTCTTTTTACCGCGAAAGCGACGGGAACAATAACGTATCGTCCGGAGATCGGCAGCGTGCCGCTCAGCCTGCTGACGGCGGCCTATCTGCTGTTTTTCACGAACCAGACATTCTGGTCGAAGGTTCACACCTATCTTTCCGCCTATCCGGTTGCCATCGTCGCGCTTTATGTCGCCATAGCGGCGCTTTTCGGTGCGCTCATCACCATTTTTTCCGCCAAATATCTCATCAAGCCGTTTCTTATCTTGCTGATATTCGCGGCCGCGGCGGCTTCATGGTTCATGGACCGCTACGGCATCATCATCGACAGCGACATGATCCGCAACGCCGTGGAGACCACGCGCGCGGAAGCGGGCAATCTGATGACACCTGGCCTTTTCTGGCATCTGACGATCTATGGGCTGGTGCCGTCGCTCGTCATCGCCGCCGTCCGGGTTCGGCATCGGCCGATCATCGACAAGTTGCTGTGGAACACCGTCAGCATCCTGATCTGCCTCACCGTTGCCGGCATCATCAGCTTTGCGAATTCCAAAACATTCACCACCGCCGTGCGCCAGCACAAGGATATCGTCAAAAGCGTCAATCCCTTGTCGCCGATCATATCCACCATTCACTATCTGACGCAGGCGGAAAAGGAAGCTGACATACAGGTGAGCCCGATCGGCAAGGATGCGAAAATCCTGCCGGCGCTGGGTGGCATCCACAAGCCACGCATCACCGTCATCGTGGCTGGTGAGACCGCGCGCGCTGCGAACTTTTCCCTGAACGGCTATGGGCGCGACACCAACCCGGAACTGGCAAAGCGCGACGTGATCTATTTCCCTAATACAACCAGCTGCGGCACTGCGACGGCGATTTCCATTCCCTGCATGTTCTCGAAATTCCCGCGTTCTGAGTATAGCCACAACAAGGCGCTCGCCAACGAGAACGTCATGGATGTTCTTGTCCATGCCGGTGTCGGTGCAACCTGGCTGGACAACAACACCGGCAGCAAGAACGTGGCCGACCGCATTCCCTTTTTCGACCTGCCTTCCACCAACGACACCCGCTTCTGCACTGGCGGAGAATGCCGCGACGATATCTTCTTCGACAAGCTCGACGCATGGCTCGATAACGTCAAGAAGGACAGTGTCATCGTGTTGCACCAGATGGGCAGCCATGGGCCGACCTACTATCTGCGTTACACAGACGAATTCCGGAAGTTCACCCCGGACTGTCGAACCGCTGAGCTTGGCAATTGCACGGACGCGCAAATCGTGAATTCCTATGACAACACGCTTCTCTACACCGATCATTTCCTGTCGACCGTGATCGACAAGCTGAAGGCACGCTCCAACACGCTGGCGACGGGGATGATCTACGCCTCGGACCATGGTGAATCGCTTGGCGAAAACGGCGTCTATCTGCACGGCGCACCCTATCTGCTGGCACCCGACCAGCAGACCCATGTGCCGTTTCTCGTCTGGTTCGATGATGATTTCGCCAAATCAATGGGGCTGGATCGCGCATGCCTTGCAAAAGGCGCAGCAAAGGGCGGGCGCTCGCACGACAATTATTTCCACAGTATCCTTGGAATGATGAACGTCTCCACCTCCGTCTACGATTCCGCGCAGGACGTGTTCGGCGGCTGCACCCAGCGCCAGAATAGCTGAACATACAGTGCTTGACGCTTATCCCGTGAAAGCGATACGCAAGACGACGCGATAAAGGAGCTGTCTTGCGGGTTCTGCTTGTTGAAGACGATCATGTGCTGGGAGAGGCGCTGCGAGACCATGTCGCCGCGGCAGGCCACGCCGTYGACTGGTTTAAGTTGCTCGACGACGCCACGGCGGCGACGCTGACCATGGCYTACGGGCTCATCCTGCTCGACATGCGGCTGCCGGAYGGCGATGGCATCACCCTTTTGCAATCACTGCGCAAYCGCGATGACTCGACGCCGGTGATCATTCTGACGGCGCACGACCAGGTGTCCGACCGGATTGCCGGACTGAATGCCGGTGCGGACGACTATCTGGTCAAGCCCTTCGATCTCAACGAGCTTTCGGCACGCATGCTGGCGGTCTCGCGGCGTTACGAGGGGCGCTCCGCCCCCGTCATTCGCCTGCCCGGCATCGAAATCAACCAGGTGGCGCGCAATATCGTCGTTGACGGAACAGCGCAAACGCTCAGCGCCAGAGAATGGGCCGTGCTGGAAAAGCTGGTCGAGCATCCCGGTGCGGTCGTCTCTAAATCTCAACTGCACGACACGCTCTATGAATTCGGCGCGGAAATAGAAAGCAATACGGTCGAGGTTTATATCAGCCGGCTGCGCAAGAAGATCGGCCATGACCGCGTCGAGACCGTGCGCGGCGTCGGCTACACCATCAGGTAGACAGAAATGGCCAGACCAACCAGCATGACCCGCAAGCTCGTCACGGCGCTGACGAGCGTTGTCGCCATATCCTGGTTTATCGCCTGCGGGTTRGGCGTCATGGTGATGCAGGACGAGTTCGCTGAAATTTTCGACGCTGGCGTTGAGGAAACAGCCGAAAGACTGCTGCCACTGCTGGTGGACGATCTCAGGGAAAACAACACGGGCCCCGCCTCGCAAAAACTCAACCAGTCTGCACATGCGGCGGAATATCTGACCTATCAGGTTCGCGACCGGGAAGGACAGGTCGTCCTTCATTCACATGACAGTTCGACCGAACCTTTCGAGGTCTCTCTCGACCCCGGTTTTTCTGAAACGGCGACCCAGCGCATCTACACGGTGGCGACACCGGACGGGAATTACTTCCTTCAGGTCGCAGATGCCTTCGCCAACCGGCGTGAGGCAATCGAGGAAGCCGGCACTGCAATTTTGCTGCCCGTTCTCATTCTTATCCCCGCCAGCATCTTTGCCGTTATCTTCGTGGTGCGCAAAACCCTGCAACCGATACAGACCTTGCGCGACGAGATCGGGAAAAAAGACGGCGGCAATCTCGCGCCACTGGAAACCCTGCCGTTTCCGGCTGAACTTCACCCGATTGCCCGCTCGGTTAATCTGCTGCTGAGGCGGCTGCGATCGACAATCGAAGCGGAAAGGGAGTTCACCGCCAACAGCGCCCATGAATTGCGCACGCCGATTGCCGGCGCGCTGGCGCAGGCGCAGCGGCTGCACGCCGATATTCCGCCTGAACTTGCACCGCGCGTGGAAAATATCGAGAAAGCCCTGATGCATCTCGGCCATCTCGCCGAAAAACTGCTGCAGATGTCGCGCGCGGAAGCAAGGATCGGGGTAACAGACACGGCGACCGACCTCATCCCCATTCTCGAGCTCATCATCGACGATATGAGCAGAACGGCGATCGGCACGTCCCGCATCCGCTTCACGAATCGCTGCGAAGGCGGCCTGAACTGCAAGCTGGGCACGGATGCCTTCGGCATCATCATCCGCAACCTACTCGAAAACGCCCTGATCCACAGTCCGSCGGAAAGCCCGGTGCACATACTGGCCGAAGAGGACGGTACGATCCTTATCGTCAATTCCGGCGCGGCGATCGACAAGGCGCTTCTTCCCAAACTGACGACGCGCTTTGTCCGAGGCCCGTCCAAGGCTGATGGCACCGGGCTTGGCCTCGCTATCGTCAGAAGCCTGATGGAACAGATTGGCGGCGAACTCGTGCTATCCTCCCCYGCACCCGGCAGACAGGACGGTTTTGAGGCCCGCATCGTGCTTCCGGTCGAAGACGCCGGAATGCGCTGAAAACAAAAAGCCCCGCCAGGGGGCGGGGCTTTCGCTGGTATTATTGTGGCCGCTCAATCCTCGTGAATATGGCTATGGTCGCGCGTATCGCGCATCTTCACATAAACCACCAGCGACAGCGCAATCATGATCGTAACGTACCAGAAGAACCAGTTTTCGTGGCCGATCTGCTTGAACTTCAAGGCTACGAATTCTGCCGTTCCMCCGAAAATCGTGTTCGCCAGCGCGTAGGGCAGAGCCACACCGAGCGCCCGGATGTGGGCGGGGAACATTTCCGCCTTCACCACCGCATTGATGGAAGTGTAGCCGGTGACGATCAACAGGCCGACCAGAACGAGAGCGAAAGCCATGATCGGGTCGGTTGTCGTCGCCAGCGTCGTGAAGATGAGATAGGTGAACAGCGTTCCAAGAATGCCGAAGCCGACCATCAGCGGCTTGCGACCCACCTTGTCCGACAGYGCACCGGCAATCGGCTGGCACAGCATGAAGACRAAGAGGGCTGCCGTGGTGATTTCGGTCGCGCTTTCCTTGCTGAAGCCGGAGGTATTGACGAGGAATTTCTGCAGATAGGTCGTGTAGGCGTAAAAGGCGAGCGTGCCGCCTGATGTCAGCGCCATGACCATCATCGCTTCCCGCGGRTARTGCTTGAAMAGCGCCCATCCGCTCGATTTCGGCTTGTCCGCGTTGCCCGCCTTGGCATTTTCAAAGGACTGCGTCTCGGCAAGGCCGCGACGGATGTAAAACACCGCAATTGCAAGAACGCCACCGATGAAGAAGGGAATGCGCCAGCCCCAGGCGCCGAGCTGCTCGGGTGTCAGAACCCGCTGCAGAACCAGCAACACCGCCAGCGCCAGAAGCTGGCCGGAAATCAGCGTCACGTACTGGAAACTGGAGAAAAAGCCGCGACGGTTCTTGCCGGCCATTTCGCTGAGATAGGTCGCGCTGGCGCCATATTCACCGCCGACGCTGATGCCCTGCAGCAGGCGGGCAAACACCAGAATGGCAGGCGCTGCAATGCCGATCGTCTCGTGGCCGGGTGTAATTGCGATCAACAGCGAGCCGAGGCACATCAAGGTAACGGACAAGGTCAGGCCGGCCTTGCGGCCCTTGCGGTCGGCATAGGTTCCCATGAACCACGCACCGATGGGCCGCATCAGAAATCCGACGGCAAAAACGGCGGCCGCGCTCAGCAATTCGGCGGTCTGGTTTCCGGAAGGGAAAAACACCGGCGCGAAATAAAGGGTGAAGGCCGAATAAACGTACCAGTCGTACCATTCGACGAGGTTGCCCGCCGATCCGCCGATAATGGATTTCAAACGGGTTTTCTGATCCGGTGCCGTAGCGGGACCATTTGCCATAATATTCACGGTAAACTCCAATTCATCTCGCCTGGAGGTGGAAGGGCGAACGGAAGGTGTGATAATTTGTCGCTCTCGGAGGGGGTATATACCCGCCATATTGCAATGCGCAAGTTTACGCCGCATCGCAGCATGGCAATGGCAGCGTCTACTCGCCATCTTCCGCGCCGGACCATTCTAATACGCCTTGTCACCCGGCCGTGCTCAAACTAAAAAATATCAATGATTTACGATACATCGGACATCCATATCGAAAAGCTTCTCATCCCCGCCGCGCGCGCGGGTGAAGCGCTGGCACGACTGGATGAGAGGATAAGCCGGTCGCCGATGAAACACGGCTTCATCGAAAGGCAGGACTTTACCGACGCGATTTCCTCCATGTGGGTTGATGGCGAACTTGTCCATATGGAAGATCTGGTCCTGCATGACGCCCATATGGATGTGCGGGCGCCAACCCATGAAATGACGGCGGCGCACCGGATCGTCCGCTCAAGGCGGCTGATTTTTTCAAACGCGCCAGGCTGGGCCTTCACTGCACCAGGCCTTTCCCGTCTGCGCGGAAGAATGGGAATTGCCGCCGACGCGACGGCATTTGCCCCGGAAACGGTGGATCATTCCGGCAACGAAGAGGCTGATGCAGAAGGCGAGACACCGCTGGACGGGGCCTTTTCCGAGCTGGACGCACTTCTGGCGCGAAGCGCCGCGACYTTGGACGCGATCACCGCCGGCACCACCCTTGCGCCGGTGACACATCGGGARGAGGCCCATCCGATGATCAACGATCCCGAYTGGGACGAGGAGGAAAGGCTGAAGGAATGGCGGCAGGTCCTTGGCCAGACGGAGGAGYTGCCCCCRATCCTGCGCACCGCAATCCTGCTGGATGCCTGGAATATGATCGAGGTTCTGCAACGCAGCCCCTGGCTCGGCAGGCTCATGGCCGCCGCTTTTCTGCGCGACGGGGCTGTCTCTCCCGACCACCTGCCGGCGCTCAGCGCTGGTCTTCGTGCCGTCCCGCGCGAGCGCCGGCACGCCAGAAACCAGACGCAACGCCTAGTCGCCCTTCTCGACAGCTTTTACGAGGCGGCGCTGGCCAGCATGAAGGAACATGACAGGCTGACCCACGCCAGAGAACGCATGATGCGCAAGCTGGCCGGCCGACGCTCGTCTTCGCGTCTTCCAGAGCTGGTGGAGCTTGTCGTCTCCCGGCCGGTGGTTTCGGCGGCCATGATCGTCAGGGAACTCGGCACCACGCCGCAGGGCGCGATAGGGCTCGCCAATCAACTGGAGTTGAGGGAGGTTACGGGCCGCGGCCGCTTCCGTGCCTGGGGCATGCTRTAGCACAAGCCGCYAGTCTTCATCCGCCTAAACCCCGGAAAAATAGTATTTTTCTCAACCCCTTGTTCCTGCGATGAATCCCGCAGGAATCCTGCGATCACGAATCTTAACAAAATTTAACTATTGCGTAGGTGGATGAAGCGGCTATGTTCTCGCTGCGTTGCAACACGATTTTTCTCCGGTAACGCGGTCGCATTCGGCTCCGGCAACCTTTCTTTGCCATCCGCATTAAAGTGTCCACCATGAGGGAGATGCAAAAAATGACAATTTCAGTCTCACAACTCGATTCCGATCAGGAAACAGATGCTCCTTTCGCCCGAAAAGTCCTGATGGCGCGCAATCTCGCCGGATATACGGTCGATCAGCTTGCCATCACCTGCGGCCTGACAGCCAATGAAATCCGCGCCYTGGAAGACGGCTCAGACAGCGATCCTCTGCGCATCAGGCGCGTTGCCGCCGCCCTGCATATTCCAGTCGAAACCGTTATCTGATCGTTCACAACGATCCGAACCAAATCTCAGCGCCGCCGGGGACGATGTTCACGCAACATCCGGGCGGCGCGCGTARCGGTTTGAACGCTACAAGTCTCTCCGGAACATTTTCCGCTCCGCTCTCTTAACATTTCCGTTATCCGGCACCACATGATGTCCGCACGGGACATGTTCGCCATGTGGCCCGCCTGCGCGAGAGCACCAATAATTTCCGGAATCCTGCCATGACACTCAGCCTTAACACCGAAGAACGGGTTTCTTCAGCATTGGATGAATTGTGGCCAACGGAGAAAACGGAAATTCTCGACTGGCTCGTCACCGGCACAAAGGACGAGCGCTTTATCGATGAGATATTCTTCGAGCTGTGTAGCAGGTTGCGCGAAAGTGGAATTTCCATAGCGCGGGGCGCACTTGCCTTCCGCATTCGTCACCCGCAATGGCTTGGCGCGCGCATCCTGTGGAAGGCCGGCATATCGTCGGCCGAGATCACCACCTATGGCTATGGGGCGGAGAGCTCGCCCGAATATCTGAACAGCCCCATCAACGACATCCATCAGGGCGCAACCGAAATCCGCCACCGGCTGACCGGCGACGAAATCGAGCCATCCGCTTATCCGATCTATGAGGAATTGCGCGCCGACGGGCTGACGGATTATTTCGCCTGGCCGATCGAACATACGTTCGGCAAGCGCCATGTCGCCACTTTTTCCAGCGATCGGCCCGGTGGCTTTTTGGAAGCGGAAGTCCTTGCGTTGAAAAACCTGCTACCGGCGCTCGCGCTGGTCAGCGAAATTCGCCTGAAAAACCGCATGACGCGCACCCTGCTGGAGACCTATGTCGGGCCGCATGCGGGCGAAAAAATCCTCAATGGCGCAACGACGCGCGGCAGCGGCATAACGGTCGGCGCGGCGATCCTGATCTGCGACCTGCGCAACTTCACCCATATTTCCGACCTCTGGCCGCGCGATGATGTGATCGAATTGCTGAACGGTTATTTCGACGCGATGTGCGATCCGATCGAGGAATTCGGTGGTGAAATCCTGAAATTCATGGGCGATGGGCTGCTGGCGATTTTCCCGCTCAGCGATCCACAGGCTTGTGAAAACCTGCTGAAAGCCATTGCCAGCGCACAGAAAAGTCTCGTTGCCCTCAACGACATCAATTGCCAGAAAGGCCATGACCCTCTGGGTTACGGCATCGGCGTCCATGTTGGCGATGTCATGTATGGCAATATCGGCTCGAAAACCCGCCTCGATTTTACCGTCATCGGTCCGGCCGTGAACATCGCATCACGGCTTGAAACCCTGACCAAGGAAACCGGCCGCAACGTCCTGTTTTCCGAAGAATTTGTCCGTATGGCCGGACACGAGGACAAGCTGGACAATCTCGGCCCATGGCTTCTGCGCGGCCTTGAAACCCCGGTCGAGGTTTATGCGCTTCCCCAACAGGAGGTCCTCGCACCCTCTGTCGACTGACTGCCGGTCAGGACTTTATTCCCGTTTCAACGCTTTCTCAACGCAGCGCTCACCCGTGCTGCGCAACCTCCCGAAGAGATGATTTCCGCTGCCCTGCCCGTCGTCAAAACGCTTGACACGCCTCCGATGTCGATCTAGCAAAATAGAACATATATTCCATATCGAAACATTGTTTGCGTTCATATTCTGTCTTTCCGGGAGTGGAAGACGGGTGTGAGGAACCGGAGGAAAGATGGTTACGAAATTGGCACTGCTCGGCGCTGGACGGATCGGCAAGGTCCACGCCAAGGCGATCACCACCGACAGCCGTGCGAAGCTGGTGGCCGTTGTGGACGCCGTTGCCGGTGCTGCGGAAGCAATCGCCCGCGAAGCGCAGTGCAAGGTCAGCACAATCGACGAGGTTCTGGCTGACAAGACGATCGAYGCCGTCATCATCTGCACGCCGACCAACACCCATGCCGATCTGATTGAGCGTTTCGCCCGTGCCGGCAAGGCCATCTTCTGCGAAAAACCCGTCGATCTGGATGTGGCCCGTGCGGAAGCCTGCGCCAAGGTGGTTGAGGAAACCGGTGCAAAGGTGATGCTCGGTTTCAACCGGCGTTTCGATCCGCATTTTCAGGCCGTGCACAAGGCAATCGAGGATGGCCGCATCGGCAAGGTCGAAATGGTGACCATCACCAGCCGCGATCCCGGCCCGCCGCCAGCCGAATACATCAAGGTTTCCGGCGGCATTTTCCGTGACATGACTATTCATGATTTCGACATGGCGCGGTTCCTGCTCGGCGAGGAAGTGGAAAGCGTATTCGCCACCGGTTCCGTTCTCGTCAATCCGGAGATCGGTGCACTCGGCGATTTCGATAGCGCCAGCATCATTCTGACGACGAAAAGCGGCAGGCAAGCCAGCATTTCGAATTCGCGACGCGCGACCTATGGGTATGACCAGCGTATCGAAGTGCATGGTTCGCTCGGTTCGGCTGCGGCCGAGAACCAGCGGCCGGTCTCCATCGAGATCGCCAATGCTGAGGGCTACACCCGCCCGCCGCTGCATGATTTCTTCATGACGCGTTATACGGCGGCCTACGCGGCGGAAATTACCGCTTTCATCGATTGCATCGAAAACAATGTAGCTCCGTCACCCTCCATCAAGGATGGGCTGATCGCATTGAAACTGGCCGACGCTGCGCTGAAATCCGTCACCTCGAAGGCGGCCGTGACGATCGGCTGATCGACGCGGAAATCACTCCGTAACCGACATCCTGTCCGCGGTGCGTTAACGCATGGCGGACAGGAAAACAGCTATTCGCAAAGCTTYCGCCAGCATCGGCGCCACCCGTGAACTTGACCGGGCAGAGGCAGTCTTCGGACTTGCATGGCAGCTATTCGGAAAATAAGGTTGTCTGACAAGATACGGCCAGACCATATGGCTGCTATTCACCTTATTCACGCCGAATCCTCTTTTTGCCGGCAACAGCCGGACAGTGGTTTATTTATGCCATCACCCAAGACCGGTTATCTTTATGCGCTCATAGCATTCACGATCTTTGCAGCGCAGGATGGCATATCCAAACATCTTGGCRGTTCTTATCCGCCCGTCTTCGTCGCCATGCTTCGATACTGGGCCTTCGCCGTCTTCGTTTTGTTGATGGCTGCAAGGTCCTCTGGCGGCATTCGGGGCGCTGTCATGGCAAACCGTCCGTGGCTGCAGATCAGCCGCGGCGTCCTTCTTGCCGTGCAGATTGTTTTTTCCATTTTCTCCTTCGCCGTTGTCGGGCTGGCGCACAGCCACTCCATCCTCGCTTCGGCGCCGCTGATCGTCGCCGCACTGTCCGTGCCGTTGCTTGGCGAACATGTGGGCTGGCGGCGCTGGTGCGCCATTTTTGTCGGCTTCGTCGGCGTTCTCGTCATTCTGAAACCTGATGGCGAAGGGTTCGACAACCGCCTGCTGATCACTTTCATCGCCGCCTTCATGCTTGCGCTCTACAGCGTCCTGACCCGCCTTGGCAGCAAGAGCGATTCAGCGATGACGAGCTTCTTTTATACCGGCGTGGCCGGTGCGGCAGCACTGACGCTGGTGGGTCCGTTTTATTGGGTTAGCCTTGCACCCCAGGATTGGGGCTGGATGCTGGCGCTGTGCATTACCGGCATGAGCGGCCATTATTGCCTGATCAAGGCATTCGAGCTGGCGGATGCGGCCTCGGTGCAGCCGTTTTCCTATTACCAGCTCGTGCTCGTCTCCATCATCGGCGTCACCATCTATGGCGAGGTCGTGACATCCAACATGGTTCTGGGTGCTGCAATCGTGATCGCCGCCGGTCTCTTCACCATCTGGCGGGAACATGCCGTTGCCCGCAGGGAACGCAGGCGGGCTGGCTGACGTCATTCCGGTTGAACGTCCTCTCAGGCGAGAGCCGCCTCGCAGCGCAACAGCATTCCAAACAGGTCGCGCGGCTCATCCGGATCGGCCAGCAGATCCAGYTCCGTRTAAAGCCCGGTGGCGGCCAGTTTCGAGCGCACATAACGCAGCGCCGAAAAATCCTCGGTCGCGAAACCGACGCTGTCGAACAGCGTGATCTGCCTGTCGTTTACCCGCCCGTGCTTTTCACCCGATATGACCTGCCATAGYTCWGTGACRGGGTAGTCCGCTGGCAATTGCTGGATTTCACCTTCGATGCGCGTCTGCGGTGGGTATTCGACAAAAATGTCCGACCGCAGCAGAATGTCCCGGTGCAGTTCCGTCTTGCCGGGACAATCGCCGCCGACGGCATTGATGTGAATGCCGGGGCCAACCATGTTGTCGGTCAGGATTGTCGCATATTGCTTGTCAGCCGTGACGGTGGTGATGATATCTGCACCTTCCACTGCGCCCTGCGCACTATCGCAAATTTCGATGGTAAAGCCCTGCCCGACAAGATTGCGGGCGCATTTTTCGCTGGCGGTCCGGTCGATATCGAAAAGCCGCACCGTGTCGATGCCAAGAATAGCCTTGAAGGCCCGCGCCTGGAACTCGCTCTGCGCGCCATTACCGATGATGGCCATCGAGCGGGCATTTTTGCGGGCTAGGTGTTTTGCAGCGACAGCCGAAGTAGCAGCGGTGCGCAGCGCCGTCAGAATGGTCATTTCGGTCAGGAGCAGTGGATAGCCGTTGCCGACATCGGAAAGCACCCCAAAAGCAGTCACCGTCTGGCGGCCCTCCTTCATGTTTTTCGGATGGCCGTTCACATATTTGAAGCCATACAGCGTTCCATCACTGGTTGGCATCAGCTCGATGACGCCCTCTTGGGAATGCGATGCGATGCGCGGCGTCTTGTCGAAACTTTCCCAGCGGCGGAAATCCTCTTCCACGACGTCGGCAAGTTCGCGCAGAAACGTATCGATCCCCACGCGCAGCACGAGTTTCATCATATGATCGACGCTGACGAAAGGTACGATATTAAGGTTCGGTATAATCGTCATTGCATCATCCCCCTTAGCCGGCCCGCGTCGGGCGGTCCATAACCCGCTTGCCCATCAGGCTGGCAGCCAGGTCGACCATCAGCGTCGCCGTCCTGCCGCGCTCATCGAGAAACGGGTTAAGCTCCACGAGATCGAGACTGCACACAAGCCCGCTATCATGCAGCATCTCCATCACCAGATGCGCCTCACGGAACGTCGCCCCACCCGGAACCGTGGTGCCGACCGCAGGCGCGATCGACGGTTCGAGGAAATCGACATCGAGACTGACATGCAACAGGCCGTTTGCCGCCTGCACCCGCGCAAGGAACGCGCGCAGCAGAACCGCGACACCATGCTCGTCTATCGAGCGCATGTCGTGAACGGTGATGCCGCTGTCTTCCAGTGCGGCTCTCTCGGCTGGATCGACGCTGCGGATGCCGATCATGCCGATATTTTCCTCAGGAACTGCATGGGAGAGCGGCGGAAAGTAACCCGAAAATCCGTCGCGACCACTGAAATAGGCGACCGGCGTGCCATGCAGGTTACCGCTGCGCGTCGTTTCAAGCGTGTGGTAATCAGTATGGGCATCGAGCCAGAGCACGAAAAACGGCCGGCCACTCTCCGCCACCCGCCGCGCCATGCCGGCGACGGTTCCCGCGGAAATTGCGTGGTCGCCGCCAAGAAAGATCGGCACGGCGGCAGCACTTTCTCGATAGGCGGCCTCCGTCAGCGCCTCGGTCCAGGCCACCGTCTCAGCGAGATGATGCACCGCCGGATTGGGGTGGCTAAACTCCCTCAGCGGCGCCGGCGTCACATTGCCGGTATCCACCACCCGATGGCCCAGATCTTCGAGCGCCCGCGTGAGACCGGCGATGCGATACGCACTCGGCCCCATCTCACACCCCAATTGCCCGGCTCCGATTTGCAACGGCGCACCGATCAGCCTGATATCCATTTGAGCCCTCGCTTTCATCAACCGATAACCTCACTAAACCACACAGACATGGCGGAATGAACATCAAATATTGGCAATATTATCGAAATAGGCTATCGATTTGGTCAAATCTATTTATCAGAATGGCTACCAATGGATGATCTCGACGAACGGCTCGTGACCCTTTTGAGGCATAACGGCAGACGCAGCATTTCCGATCTGGCGATCGAGACGGAAACCTCGCGCGCAACGGTACGCTCACGCATCGAAAAAATGGAAAATGACGGCACTATCATCGGTTACACCGTCATCCTGCGTGCCGATGCGGTGGAGGCGGCGATCCGCGGCATCATGATGATCGAGATTGAAGGACATGTGACGGACCGCGTCATCCGCACTCTCGGCGGTTTCCCGGAAATATCCGAAATCCACAGCACGAACGGCCGCTGGGACCTGATCGTAGAACTTAACGCCGCCACTCTCAGCGATTTCGACGCGGTGCTCCGCCGTATCCGCCTTGTCCCTGGCATTACCGGCAGCGAGACCAGCCTTCTGCTCTCCACCCCACGCTCCACCCGTGCGCGACTCTGACGCAGGAGACAGACGCAAAAGAGCGACGAAAACGCATTTTTCGATTTTTTCGACTTGCGCCCCGCAAGAAATCATCTATATGACGACCCACCAAAGCGAACGCGGTAACCCGCTTCGGGCTTTTGGGGAATAGTTCAATGGTAGAACGACGGACTCTGACTCCGTTAATCTTGGTTCGAGTCCAGGTTCCCCAGCCAAATTTCTCCAAACAAAATCAAATTGTTTCGAGCACTTGAGCTGCATCACCGCGCTCTGCCTATATCTGCCAACGTTGTGCGCGCGGCTCGATCCGACTAAGACATTTCCGTCTCCAGCTGGCCTTAGCCTCGATACACCACCGCCCCCCCAGTCATCCCCGCCCCTGCCGCCGTCAATAACAGCGTTTCACCCTCCGTGATGGGCCGCTCAGCATTGGAAACGGAAAGCGAAAGCGGAATAGTGGCGGCAGAAGAGTTGCCGAAGGTTTCGACTGTACGTACCGTCTTTTGCCGGTCGATGCCGATATTGCCGCAGACGGCATCGAACATGCGGGCATTGGCCTGATGCGGCACGAACCGCTGGATATCGGTGGCCGTCATTTCTGCGCGTTGCAGAGCGCGCTGTGAGGTCTGCGTCATTGTTGCGACGGCACGGGAAAAGACCTCGCGGCCGTCCCGCATCGTCATAAGGGTATCTTCAGCCTCTGTATCATTGGAAAAAGGCTGGCTGCTGCCGCCCGCCGCGATCTGGATCAGGTCGTAACCGCTCCCATCCGAAACGAGATCGGCAGACAAAAGGCCGCGCTGCGCATCCCGGCAGGGGACAAGCACGACGGCGCCGGCAGCATCGGCGAACAGAACCGCAGTTGCCCTTTCCGCCGGATTGATACGACGGCTCAAGATATTGGCGGCAACAACCAGCACCGCGCGGCCGTGGGTGCGGACAAAACCATCCGCAAGAGTGAGCGCATAAAGAAAACCGGAACAGGCCCCGGCAAGATCGATCGCCCCGGATTGTGTGAGGCCCAACCGGTGCGCAAGCAGCGGGGCCGAAGGCGGCAAAAGATGGTCTGGCGTGGACGTCGCAAGCAATGTCAGTGCGATATCCTCGGCGCCAATTCTCGCGTTTTCCAGTGCCATGCGGCCGGCTTTTTCGGCAAGGCCGCTCAGCGTCTCGCCCTCTTGCGCCCAATAACGTGTGCGGATCCCCGTCCGACGCTCTATCCAGCCAGCCTCCAGCCCAAGACGCGTCTCAATCTCGGCGTTGCGGACACATCGCGCTGGCACGGCATGCCCGAAGCCAGCCATGCGGGAAGAACGGGTCTGCATTGTCAGGCCTTTCGGAGACGGTTTTTGATCGCGGCCGCGCCGGGTTCTCCCGGAGCGGCTTCAGTCACGATCGAGGCCACTTCGTCCATGGCGTCAAAGGCGCGGGTGAGGTCTTGCGCCGTCGAACAATAGGGCGGCATCAGATAGAGCACATTGCCGAGCGGGCGGATGATGAGCCCGCGCTCGCGGAACAATTGCCGCATGCGTGGCCCCGCCTCCGCGAGATAACCGCCAGAGGGCACGACGAGGTCAAGCGCTGCGATGGTTCCAATCTGGCGCATGTTCGTGAAGCGCCTGTCATCCGCAAATCGCCCGAGATTGTCGCGCAGCACTTCTTGCAGTTGACCGATGCGCTGTACCACTGGCTCATCGCGCCAAACCTGCAGATTGGCGACAGCGGCAGCGCAGGCAATCGGATTGGCGGTGTAGGAACTCGAATGGAAAAAGGTCTTGCGGCGATCGGTCGAGAAGTGCGCGTCGAAGATTTCGCCACTGCACAAGGTCGCTGCCAACGGCAGGGAGCCACCGGTCAGCCCCTTGGAGGTGCACAGAATATCCGGTGAAACTCCCGCCTGCTCGCAGGCGAACATGGTTCCTGTCCGGCCCCAGCCCGTCATCACCTCGTCGGCGATGACAAGGCAACCGTAGCGTTCGGCAATTTGTTTCAGTCCGGCGAGAACTTCCGCGCGGTAAATCTTCATGCCACCGGCACCGAGAATAAGCGGCTCGATCAGCAAGGCGGCGACTCGGCCCAAACGACAAAAGCTCTCGAACATGTCGAGCGTCTCCTGCTCACAATCCGCTTCCGGAAAAGCAAGTCGGTCGACGCCGAATAGCAGTGGTTCATACGCAGCATTGAACACGCCGCGTTCGCCCGTCGACATGGCGCCGATCGTATCACCGTGGTAGCCGTGCTCCATGACCACGATGCGATCTCGCTTTTCACCGCAATTGTGAAAATAACCGAGCGCCATTTTCAGCGCCACTTCCACCGAGGTCGAACCGCTATCGGAATAAAACACATGTTCCAAGCCGGCAGGCGCGAGTTCGATCAGCCCTTTGGCCAGCGTTTCGGCCGGCTCGTGCGAAAACTCGGCGAAAATGATCTGGTCGAAGGTCTCGGTCGCTGCGCGGATGGCGGACATGATTGCCGGGTGCCGGTGGCCGTGAGTGATGACCCACCAGGATGAAATTGCATCGAACAACCGCTGGCCATCCTCATCGACCAGATAGGCGCCCTCCGCCGAGACGATGCGTTTCATCGGCGGTTCCAGCCCGTGCTGGGTGAAAGGATGCCAGACGCGGGAACGGCTCATGCCGGCACCTCCAGGAAATCAGCGAGATCGAATTGTTGAGCGAATGCATCGTGCAGCGCCTCGGCAGTCATCTCCGGTATGCGAGGCAAGCGGCCAAGCGAGCGAACTCGGCCTATATCGGCGATAATGCGCTGATTTTCCCGGTTCTCATCACCGATGAAGACCACGCCGTGCACCGGAATGGCTCTCAGCCGCAGCGCCTCGAGCGACAGCAGCGTGTGGTTGATGGTGCCGAGTGAGGTTCTGGCGCACAGGATCAGCGGAATTCGCCAGCGGGCGAAAATATCGACAAACAGCAATGTGTCGGTCAGCGGCACCAGCAGACCGCCCGCCCCTTCGATCACCAGCGGCCCATCGGTTTCCGGCGGCAGCAAAAGCTCGGGCTCGATCGTGACATTGTCGAAGCGGGCCGAAAGATGCGGTGAGGCCGGCATTTTCAGGCGATAGGCCTCCGGCAGGATGCGCGCGCGCGGCACGCCACCCATCCGCTCCACCACCTCGCTGTCGGTCTCTTCCTCGAGCCCGGATTGCACCGGCTTCCAGTAATGGGCTTGCAATGCGTGAGTAAGCGCCGCAGAAAAAACCGTCTTACCGATACCCGTATCGGTGCCCGAGACGATGAAACGGAGGCTCATCGTTCCTCCTCCATGGCGAAGGCGAGCAGCCCGACCATATCGGCGATCTGGCTTTCCTCGACATTGAGCGTAATGGATATGCGCAGGCGTGCCGTGCCTTCCGGCACCGTTGGCGGGCGGATAGCGCGCACGTCGAAGCCGCCGTCTCGCATACGCGTGGCGATCTTCAGTGCACGCGCATTGTCACCAATCATCACCGGCAATATCTGCGAGCCGCCGGGCGTCACGCCCAGCCCGGATCGTAATTGTTCGCTGGCCAAATTTATCAGTTCTTCCAGACGGATGCGCCGCCAGGGCTCGTCGGCGACGATCCGCAAGGCCTCCCGCACAGCCGCCGCCATCAGCGGTGACGGCGCGGTCGAATAGATGAAACCGCGGGCGCGGTTGGTGAGGTAATCGGCAAGAACCGCAGGCAGACTGATAAGCGCGCCGGAAAGACCAAGCGCCTTGCCGCAGGTGTGCAGCGCCACGACATTACCGCGACCTTCCAGTTCAGCGGCCAGGCCGCGCCCGCCCGGCCCGAACACGCCGGTGGCATGCGCCTCATCGACGACGAGAAAGCCGCCATGTCGCCCGGCGAGGTCGGCAAGGGCCGCAACCGGCGCCCGGTCACCATCCATGGAATAGAGGCTCTCCACCGCGATCCACGGGCGACCTTTGCCGCCCGCCTGCCGCCATCGGTTTATTTCCCGTTCGAATGCCTCAACCTGATTATGCGGCACAGCGACCGCCTTCGCCTTGCCGGCGGCAATGCCGTCATGCACGCTGGCATGGATCAGCGCATCGTAGAGAACGAGGTCGTCCCGCAGCGGCAGTGCGGAAAAAAGTGCGACATTGGCGGCAAATCCGCTACCGAAATAGATCGCCCTCTCAGCGCCGAAAAATACCGCCGCCTCCGTTTCAAGCGCCTCATGTTCGGGATGGTTGCCGCGAAGCAGCCGCGAACCACCGGCACCCACAGGCACGCCGCTCTCGATTGCGTCAGTGATCGCCGCCTTCAGCCGGGGTGCATCGGCAAGCCCGAGATAGTCGTTGGAGGTGAAGTCGATACCCTGCCGGGGCGCTAGCGCCCGCAGGCGCGACTTGCGGTGCAGACCGGCAAGCTTCAGCTCATAGGCGGAGAGCGCCGACGAATTCACCGGGTCTCTCCCGCTTCCGCCGTTTGCAACGCCATCGGCTTCAGGCCCAGCCGCCGGAACAGCGCCGTATCGTGATCTTCCCCCGGATTATCCGCCGTCAGCAGCGTCTCGCCGACGAAGATGGAATTCGCCCCGGCCAGAAAACAGAGCGCCTGCGTCTCATCACTCATTTCGGTACGTCCGGCGGAAAGCCTCACATGCGAACGGGGCATGAGGATGCGCGCAAGCGCAATGGTGCGGACGAAGTCGATCGGATCAACCGGAGCGGCCTTGGCAAGCTTCGAGCCGGGGATCGGGATCAGCATGTTGATCGGCACGCTTTCCGGCGGAACCGGCAGATTAGCAAGGGTTACCAGCATGGAAATACGGTCCTCGACCGTTTCTCCCATGCCGAGAATGCCGCCGGCGCAGACCTTCATGCCGGCATCACGAACATTGGCGAGCGTTTCCAGCCGATCCTCGAAGGTGCGGGTGGTGATGATCTCCGAATAGAACCGCTCCGACGTATCGACGTTGTGATTGTAGTAATCTAGCCCGGCGTGAGCGAGACGTTCGGATTGTTCCGGCGTCAGCATGCCGAGTGTCATGCAGGTTTCCATGCCGAGCGACTTGACGCCTTCGACCATGGCCACCACCGCCTCCATGTCGCGCTCCTTAGGGTTGCGCCACGCCGCCCCCATGCAATAGCGCGTCGCCCCGCCCTCTTTCGCCTTGCGCGCCTCTGCCAGAACTCGCTCCACCTCCATGAGTTTGGAAGCCTTCAGACCTGTTGGATTGCGGGCGGACTGGCTGCAATAACCACAATCCTCCGGGCAGCCGCCGGTCTTGATCGATAAAAGCCGGCTCATCTGGATGGCGTTGGCATCGAAATGGCGACGATGCACCTGCTGCGCCCGGAACAGGAGGTCATTAAATGGTAAATTATAGATAATTTTTGCTTCTTCGAGTGAAGAATCCACTTTGATTGAGGGGACTGGCGCCTGATTTTGTTCAATTTCCATAACAATCTGATCCATCCGGCGATTTTCCCTTCAAATAAATAGATAGAACTTATTTTTATCTATTTTTTTATCGGACCTTTTTGCAAGAACTTTTTTCGAGAAAAACGTCAGTCACCGGAGGTCGAAGAAATATGCGGGGTAAGACTGCGGCGTTTGGCTGCGGGGATTTAGCGAGTGGGAAAACGCCTTGCGGAAAAGACCCATGGCGCAAAAACGCCGCAATTGCTAARGGTGAGGSATGATCACAYTTCGTYCCGCCAACGCTCGCGACACGGCCCGCATCCTTGAAATATGGCGTAAGGCCGTAGACGMTACCCATGATTTTCTTCACAGAGCGGATCGCGCCGCAATCGAGGAAGAAGTGACGGCTTTTCTTCCCGAGGCCGCTTTGATGCTCGCCGTCGATGCGTCGGATAAGCCTCTCGGGTTCATGTTTCTGCATGAAGGGCACATGGAAGCGCTTTTCATCGATCCGGATTATCACGGCAGAGGCATCGGCAAGGCGCTCGTGCAGGCAGCACTTGCCACACACCCCGCGCTGACMACCGATGTCAACGAACAGAATACGCAGGCCATGGGCTTTTATCGCCGGCTCGGKTTCAAGCCGACGGGACGCTCCGACCTCGACGGGCAGGGACGTCCCTATCCGCTCGTCCATCTTGGGTTTSGCGCAACCGAACAATAAGCCGGGGGGACATGGCTCRTCTGGGGGGAGCAAGCCACGAACACCATCATCCGTTTCGCAACCGAGGATTTTCRGCCCGAGCACCGCTTCGACCAATGGCGCGAAGTGCGCGGCAAAAGCCTGTTTGGCGTAACSATCGAGCTTGCGCCGGATCGCCGCCRGGCCTTCAGCGGGTCGTTTCAGGCGCGCTCTGTTGCAGGCGCCGTCGTAAGCGAAATGCGCGCTTCCTCWTACCGGGTCAACCGCACGGAAGCCGATATTGCCCGCATTGCCGGCGACAGCCTCTGCATTGGCTTGCAGGTGAAGGGTTCGGGGTTGCTGCATGCCGGYCGAGACAGGATCCATGCCGTTAGCGGTGGTGATTTCACCATCAACTATTCGGACTTGCCCTATGACGCGATACCGGGCGGTGAGGCGGATTTTCACTACAAGATGCTCAAGATCCCCGTCGACGACGAAGTCATGCTTGGCCGACCGGCCGATGACCTGTTCGCCACGCGTTACGCCGACAAGACCGCCTTCTCCCGGCCGTTCCGGGCGCTCTTCAACGCGCTGAACGGCGAACACAGCAGGCTCATCGATTCCGTGCGCGATGTGACGCATATCGCTCGATTAGCCATAACGGCGCGTGGACGACTTTCGCCTGCAATGCCGGAAGTGCGCGCATCTTCAACTGGTTCGACGCGGGCGGGCTGCTGATGGACCGCCTGATCGCCGGGATCGACTGGGAAAAGCCGACAGAACAGGGCAGACACCTGACGGATGTGAAAACAGCATCGCAACTGGCGGCATCGCTCTCCCTTTCCCGAATCCATGTCAGGCGCAAGCTTGGCGCGGCCGAACTGATCGGCGGCATCGGCTGGAGCGGACGGAAGGGGCGTTCCGCTCTCTGGATCTCCACGGGCTTTTACGAGGAATATGCCCGCATGCAGGCACGTAAACTCCTCATTCTCGACGATGCCTTTATGGAGACAGTGTGAGGTTTAAGAACCGGCAGACGTGCTATTTATTGATGGTTATGAGCGATATCCATTGACAAACTTCAGGACTGCGGCTCTTCTACAGGGCATGCGTGGGATGTTGCGAACATCGAAATTGACGGCACTGCTGTTTCGACTGGTGATGATATTGTCACTGGCGGGATACAGCGTTTCCACCGTCAATGCCGCAATGCATGGTCCCGATACCGCGGAAATGCAGACCACCCAATCCGCCATGATGATGGATCACCGCGCGATGATGGACCATGGCGGTTCGGCCATGATGTCCAGCGACCACCATAATATGGATACGGCAGACCACGACAGCGGCGTCAAAAAGCCCGTGAAGCAGGAATGCTGCAACGATTTCTGTCTCGGCATGGCGGTGCTGATTGCGCATGACGCCCTTGGCGGACCAGTCGTCAATTCCATCCGTTCCTTCCTTGACGACAGCAAGACCGTGGGCCAGATCCCGCTGCTTCACCGTCCACCGAATATCTGAACAGGCAAAGCCCGCCTCTCGGGCAATGATCGTGCGTGAACGGCTTTAGCGCCGTCGCGCCGTTGCATCTCCTGTTCGGAAATTACCATGAACCCTATCTACATCGTGGTTGCAGCGCCCCTTTTGCTGGGCGGCTGCACAGCCACATCCTCGATGAACGAGGCCGCCTCGTATGAAGACGCGACAAACCCGTCGCTCGGCGTCACCCCTCTGCGTTATAAGACACCGGTCACAGGTTACTCGCACCGTGCTCCGGTGGACCCGAAGCCCTGGCGAAACCAGAACGATGCGCAGGCTCCGAAAGGAGACGCATCATGACGCTACGCGTGATCAAACTCACGGCCGTCCTTTCCGTCCCGCTCGTTCTTGGCGGCTGCGTCACGGCCGCCGACTACACCTCGACGAACGCAGGCTTCACCACCGTTTCGGCCAGGGCGACCGAGGCGACAGGAAAGCAGACTGTCTGGATACAGAACCGGGCCGAGGCGCAGGCAACCGCAACCCGCGTCAAATCGCTGATGTCAGCGAAAACAATCGATGTCGAGACGGCAGTTCAGGTCGCGCTCCTCAACAACAAGGGCCTTCAGGCGGCCTATGCCGATCTGGGTGAATCGGCCGCAACCGCCTGGCAATCGACCATGCTGGTCAATCCGAGGGTCGGCATCGGATTGACGGGGATCGGCACTCCGGGGCTCCGGGCCTACAAGGCGATCGAGGGTGTGATCGTCACCAATATTCTGGCACTGGCCACGCTCAAACAGAATGTCGAGATTGCCGATACCGGCTTCCGAAAGGCGCAGCTCGCAGCCGCGCTGAAGACGTTGCAATTGGCGGCAGATACCCGCCGCGCCTGGATCACGGCGGTTGCTGCCTGGGAAAATGTCGGCCAGCTGGCTCAGGCCCAGACAGCCGCGGATGCCGCCTCGGAACTTGCGAGGAGGCTTGGCGAAGCAGGCTCGCTGAACAAGGAAGGCCAGGCTCGCGAGCAGGTCTTCTATGCCGAACTGACCGGCCAGATCGCCAAGGCGCGGCTTGAAGCCCGGCTTGCGAAGGAGGAACTGACAAGGCTGATGGGCCTGTGGGGCGCGGACATAGACTACTCCATCCCCAACCGCCTGCCCCAGCTTCCAAAGGATCTGGCCAAACGTGAGATGATCGAGGCTGAGGCGCTGCAGCGCCGGGTGGATTTGCAGATGGCGAAGCTCGATCTGGAATCGACCGCCCGGTCGTTCAAACTCACAGAAGCCACCCGATACGTTACCGATCTAGAACTTCGTTCCGGCTTCGAGACCGAACGCGAACTTGAAGACGGCGAAAAACACAAACAGACGACCGGCAATGCCGAGCTGGAATTCGTCATTCCGATCTTCGATTCCGGTCGGGCAAGAATGCGGGAATCCGAACTCGCCTATATGCGCGCAGCAAACCTGCTGGCCGAAAAAGCGGTCAATATCCGCTCCGAAGCCCGCTCCGCCTATCAGGCCTATCGCTCGAACTACGACATCGCCCGGCACTATCGCAACAGCGTGGTGCCGCTGCGGACCAAGATCGAGGAGGAGTCGCTGCTGACCTATAACGGCATGCTCACCAACACCTTCGAACTGCTCGCCGACAGCCGCGAAAAGGTCAATTCGAACCTGCTCGCCATCAATGCCAAACGTGACTTCTGGCTCGCGGAAGCCAGCCTTGCGCCCGCCATCTACGGCGGTGGCGCGGGTACGGCAGGCGCGGAGACCGAAGTTGCCGCCACTGGTGGCGGCAGCGGTGGCGGACACTGAGAAAGGAAACGACCATGTTCAATAGAAGAAACTTTCTGGGCGTCGGCGCCGCAATGGTCTCCACGGCGGCCTGGGCAAAGACATCGAATAGCAGCCTRCCGGAAGCAGCCGTGATGGAAACGGCAGCAACGCAAGCCCCCGTCAAGCCCACTACCGGTCCCGATTACAATCCGGTCGTCACCCTCAACGGCTGGACCCTGCCCTTCCGGATGAACAATGGCGTCAAGGAATTCCACCTTGTCGCCGAGCCGGTGGAACGCGAGATGGCGGAGGGCATGACCGCCCGCCTCTGGGGCTATAACGGCCAGTCACCCGGCCCGACCATCGAGGCCGTAGAAGGCGACCGGGTGCGGATTTTCGTGACCAACAAGCTGCCGGAACATACAACGGTCCACTGGCACGGCATGATCCTGCCATCAGGCATGGACGGTGTCGGCGGCCTGTCGCAACCGCATATCCCCGTTGGCAAGACCTTCGTCTACGAGTTCGATCTCGTGAAGTCCGGCACCTTCATGTACCACCCGCATTCAGACGAGATGGTGCAGATGGCGATGGGCATGATGGGCTTTTTCGTGGTCCATCCAAAGGACCCGACCTTCATGCCTGTTGATCGCGACTTCGTGTTCCTGATCAACGCCTTCGACATCAATCCCGGCTCCTACGTTCCGAAAATCATGACCATGACGGACTTCAATCTGTGGTCATGGAACAGCCGGGTATTTCCGGGCATCGATCCGCTGGTGGTCTCCAAGGACGACCGGGTGCGTGTCAGGGTCGGAAACCTGACCATGACCAACCACCCGATCCACATGCACGGTTATGATTTCGAGGTGACGTGCACCGATGGCGGCTGGGTGCGGCCCGAGGCCCGGTGGCCGGAGGTCAGCATCGACATCCCCGTCGGCGCCATGCGGGCCTATGAATTCGACGCCAAATATGTCGGCGACTGGGCGATCCATTGCCACAAGTCGCACCACACGATGAATGCGATGGGACACGATGTCCCGACCTTCATCGGCGTCGACAAGAAGACCGTCACCGAAAAGATCCGCAAGGTGCGGCCGGAATACATGCCGATGGGTACAGCCGGCATGGCCGATATGGGCGCGATGGAGATGGAAATCCCTGAGAACACCGTTCCCATGATGACCGGCTGGGGTCCGCACGGCCCCATCGAAATGGGCGGCATGTTCTCCGTGGTGAAGGTCCGCGAAGGCATCTCCGCGGGCGATTACTCAGATCCCGGCTGGTACCAAAACCCGCCCGGTACCCAGGCCTGGGAATGGACCGGCGACGTGCCGGATACCGAAAAGACCAATGATCCGAAAACACAGATAACGCCGAAACCGATGAAACACGGCTGATCGTGCAGACCATATCCCCACCAGAACCAAGGAAAAATTCGATGACCAGACTGAAACTTGCACTGCTTCTCACCGCTCTTGCCACACCCGCCTTCGCATCGGGCACCCACGGCGGCGGCCATGAAGCGATGGCGATCGGCGAACCCGGCGACAAATCCAAGGTAACCCAGACCATACAGGTCACCATGAAGGAAACGCCTGATGGCAAGATGCTGTTCACGCCCGCCAAGTTCGAATTCAAGAAGGGCAAGACCGTTCGCTTTGCCGTGAAGAATGTCGGCGAGCTGGACCATGAATTCATTCTCGACGAACAGAGCGCAAATCTGGAGCACAAGGCCGCCATGGCAAAGGCCCCGGAGATGGAACACGACAATCCGAACGCAATCAGCCTTGCGCCGGGCGAAAGCGGCGAAATCATCTGGAAATTCACCAATGACGGCATGTTCGAATTCGCCTGCCTGAAGCCCGGACATTACGAGGCCGGCATGCGCGGCGATCTCAAAGTTTCGGCCAAGTAACCAATCGAAAAAAGGAATCTGACCATGAAGACGATCGTTAAAATTACCCTTGCAGCCGCTTTGTTGCTTACAGCCCCCTTTGGCGCATTCGCACAGGAATTCACCAAGGGTACGGTGAAGAAGGTCGACGCCACCGCCAAGAAAGTCACCATCATTCATGAGGAACTGAAGAACCTTGACATGCCCGCCATGACGATGGTGTTCCGAGTCAAGGACGATGCCCTGCTCGCCAAGCTCAAGGAAGGCGCGAACATCGAGTTCATCGCCGAACGTGCGGATGGCAAGCTGGTCGTCGCCCAGGTGAAATAAGGCAGTCACCGTCTGCACATGCCCGTACCAGACCACAGGCACGGGCATGTGCGATTTGAGCAGGCGGCGGACGAACCCCGAACACAAATTTATTGCTCGGGGCATGACCTTTGTTCGGCGCTATGCCGTATTCCCATGAATTAGCGCAGAAACGCAGTGTCGATTGTGTCCGCATGCTTCGTGAACAGCCGATGCAGTGAGAGGAACACGGCGAGCATCAGTGGCCATGCAATCAGGACATCGGAGAGAAAATGTGCGCCCATAGCTGCCCTGTTTAGGGAGCAAAGCACGATGAACGGCATCAAGATCGCCGTGGCGCTCAGGCGGAATTTTTCCGGCAGGAAGATGATGAACGCCAGCAGGGCGATTGCCGACGCGCTTTCGCCGGATGGAAAGGAGCAGTTGCGCGAACAGCTGCCATCGAGGGAAAGAACGGGCGTAAAAAACAAATCCGCCCCGAATTCACTGATATGCCGCGGTCTGGCACGTCCGAACAGGTCTTTCAGCACATGCACGGTCGCACCCGGCCCAAGCGCATAAAAGGTGAGAACAAGTAGCAGTTTGTGAGGGCGGATGGCACGCCGCACGCCGGAGACAAATGGCGTGGCAAGGAGCAGGCAGACAAGCGTGGACAATAAAATGGCGGGAAGTGCGCGGTTCAGATCGCGGACGGAAATCAGGAATTGATCCTCGCCAAGACGAAAACCATCTGTCCAGAACCAGCGACTGGCGTCAAGATCGATATCCGGCCTGACAGTGAAGAAGACCATCATTGCAAGCGTGGTCGAAAGCGCGAGCAGAGATGGGCTGCCGGAAACCCATGCGAAAGTCTGGCGCGCCGTGGGGATGACGGCAAAGCGGAACTTCGGTTTTTCGGGCCGGCCTGGCCATTTCTGTTCGGTCTTATGGGAGAGATACTGGTGCATAGCCAGCTTTCTTCCGTAGAAATGTCAAGGTTCTGCGGAGGAAGTCCCAAGACTGAGAGGAAAAGCGTGCCTGCCGCATCTATCTCGTGAGACGGCTCTTGCCCGGCGCTTTGCGTCGGCTTAGCGTCCCGGCAATAAAGCGGTAATATCAGTAAGTTCGTAAGGTCAGCATGGACAAAGGGCTCATTCTCATCGTCGAAGACGACCCCGACATCATGCAGATTCTGGACGCCTATCTCATTCGTGACGGATACAGAACCGTTAGAGCCGGGGATGGCGAGACGGCCATGACGCATTTCTCCATGCTGCGGCCGGATCTCATTCTTCTCGACATCGGGCTACCGAAGCTCGATGGCATCGATGTGCTGACACGCATACGGCGGGAGCGTGATACACCGATCATCATGGTCACCGCCCTTGCCGAAGATATGGACAAGCTGACCGGTCTGCGCCTGGGTGCCGACGACTACATCGTCAAACCTTTCAACCCGCAGGAAATGGTCGCCCGGGTGAATGCCGTTCTAAAACGCTCGCGTCAGCCAACTGGCGGAGGGATCCTGCGTTTCGGCGCCATCGAAATAGATACCGAAGCTTACATCGCGGCTGTTTGCAGCGATGCGGGACGAACCGTTCTGCCGTTGACGCTCAGCGAATTCAGAATTCTTGCCCATATGACGCGTCGCCCCACCTATGCCTTTCAGCGGGCCGATCTTCTGGATGCCTGCCTGCCGGAAAGCGATGCGCTGGCACGCACGGTCGATACGCACATCGCCAATCTGCGTAAAAAACTGACGGATCACGGTGCTGGCGGTTATCTGGTGTCGGTGCGCAGCATCGGCTACCGGCTTGCCAGGGAGCAGACATCATGAGGTTCCGGCGGCTCCGCCTGCGCACGATGACAGCGATCACAATCACCACAATGCTCATCTTTGCGGTTGCGTTGGTCTATTTCGGCGTTTCCTGGTATTCGGACACCATTGAGGAGCGCATCCTTGCCCAACTGTCGCCTGATGCCGCCAAGGCTTTCTCGGATATTGACCGGGGCGTGATGCCGGATCAGAGCCAGCTTCAGGCCCTTATCGAGGTTTTACCGGGCCTGGAGGACCAGGCAGATAGCGAACTTCTCAAATCGGTGTTCCTCTTTGGATTGCTCGGTGTCTTCCTGTGCAGCTTGCTTGGTTATTTCATCTCCCGGCGCATTGCAGCACCTCTCGGCGAACTTGCCGACGCGGCGCGGCGCATGGCGACCGGCGACTTCAGCGGAGGCGCAAAGATCAAGGCGAGCCGCATCGCCGAAGTCGGATTTCTGGTCGACAGTTTCGAGACTTTGACGCAGGAGCTTCAGATGATGGAGCGCCGGTTGAAGTTCAACACCATGGCGGTAGCCCACGAGCTGCGCACCCCGCTGACCATCCTGCAAGGCCGTTTACACGGCATTGCCGATGACGTCTTTCCGCTCGACAAGCAGGCCATTCGCCACCTCATCGGCCATGTGGAAGGACTTGCGCGTCTCGTCGACGATCTGCGGACGCTTTCGCTGGCAGAAACCAACAGTCTCGTTACGGAGATGCGGCCACTCGATCTCGCTACCGAATGCGCGGCCGTGGCGGAGGCGGCACGGCCTCTTCTCGAAGAGGCAGGAATTCGTCTCGATATGTCGCTGCAGACGGCTCCAATTAGCGGCGACCCTCAACGCCTTCAACAGCTGCTGCTCATCCTGATGGATAATGTACGCCGCTATGCGGCGAGCGGGAAGAGCCTCTTCTGCTCGACCGGAGTCCGGGAAGGACGTCCCTTCATAACAATCGAAGACAAGGGGCCGGGTTTTCCCCCCGGCATCGAGGCACACGGCATCGAACTCTTCTGGCGCACAGAGCCGTCGCGTGCACGTAAGACCGGTGGCACCGGCCTCGGCCTGTCGATTGCTCGAGCGATCGCAAGGGCGCATGACAGCGATTTGCAGATAGATCCGCGACAGGACGGCGGAACCGTCGTCACGGTTCTCTTCAAGGCGGCCTCCTGAAAAATCCCGGCGAGTTGATGCTCTCCCATGCGCGCTGACGGTGTGCTTCGTTGGGGCTTATTCCACGGTTCACCGCGCCAGGACTGCTGTCGGGAATAAGGTGATCGCAAATTTTCCCTACGCCGAATTATTTTCTATAAAATAGATAGAAAAAGAACGACCTGTCTTTCTTGAGGCGCTCCTCATGCCTAGTTTAGCTGTCATCATTGGTCGCCGTCAGGGAGGACCGATGTTGAGCGAAATCCCGTATCGATCCAGCAAACTGCACCGCTGCAATTGATACTGGCGCATTATCGGCCCGGTTGAATTGGAGGAAAAGGTGACACGATACGTTATCATTGGCGCAGGCGCGGTTGGCGCGAGCCTTGCCGCACAGTTCGAGCTTTCCGGCATCAAATATGCTCTGGTCGGACGCGGCGCACAAATTGCCTCCATCATTGAACAGGGGCTGAGCTACCAACGCCCCTCAGGCACGCAGCAAATAAGGCTGAACGCCTTCGACGTATCCGCTCCGCCGGACCTGGCGCCCGACGATATCCTGCTGCTGACCGTCAAAACGCAGGATGCGGCAGCCACTCTGGCAGACTGGTCATGGCGACAGGTATCCGGCGTGGAAGGTCTAACAGCCACGCAGTTGCCGGTGGTTACCTTTCAGAACGGTCTGGCGACGGAAGCGCTGGCGCTCAGGACCTTCGCCAATGTCTACGGCGCCAGTATTCTGACCCCTGCCCGGTTTACACAAACCGGCGCGGTTGCGGCGGCCGGCAATCCGCAGGTCGGCGTGGTCACGATCGGGCGCTTCCCGGCCGGTTCCGACGAAACGGCGAAGGAGATTGCCGCAGACCTCACACGCGCCAATTATCTTGCGGAAACCAGCAGCGATATCCGCCGCTGGAAATCGGCAAAACTGCTTCATAACGTCCGCAATGCGCTGGATCTGTTCGACGGAGAAGACGATCTGCGAGCATCGATCGCCGAAGCGCTGGTCAATGAAGCCCGCCAGACGCTTGAGGTAGCAGGCTACAATCTCGCCTCTCCCTCTGAACGGGCTGTCGATATTTCAGGCTGGAGCATCGCTCAAAACAGCGGCATTCAGCCCGGCCAGCAATCGACCTGGCAGAGCTTTGCCAGAGGCGCTTCCAGCGAGGTCGATTTTCTCAACGGTGAGATTGTGCTGCTCGGCCGTCTGCATAACGTCGCGACACCGTATAACGAGGCTATCCAGTCTCTTGGCGGCAGGCTGGCGCATCAGGGCGGCTTCTCGAGGGCGGTGCCGCTTGACGCGATCCTTTCTTTTGTCGGGCAGCTCCACGAGCGCGACAAAACCGGTCTCGCCGCCGCGCAATGATGCGTGCGACCTGTTCTTCCCATGAAACCACCAAGCTGAAGCGATAAAATGAGAGAAGCCATTCCAGACCAGATTCTCACCGCCGCCGGAGCGCTGTTTTATACCGAAGGTATCCGGGCGGTCGGTATCGACCGCATCATCGAAGAAGCGAAGGTCGCAAAAGCTACTCTCTATCGGCATTTTCCGTCCAAGGATCATCTTGTCGCGGCCTATCTTCAGGATCGCCACGATCGTGTCATTCGCTCGCTGAAGGATGTTCTGACGGCGACGATTGATCCAAGGGACCAGCTGCAGGTGATTTTCGAGCGGCTTTACGAGAAGGCCGACAGCCCTGAATTCAGGGGCTGTGCCTTTGCACTCGCGGTTGCCGAACACGGCGATTCCGAACGCGTCGTCACCGTGGCTCGAACCCACAAAAGAATGGTGCGGGATATTTTCGAGACCGTCATGTCGAAAGCGGGGGTGCGACTGGATCAGGCCGCCTCCCACCTTTCGCTTCTTTACGAAGGCGCACTTGCCACCGTCGCGGTCGGGCGCGATCCGCATGCCGTACTCATCGCCCGGGACTGTGCGCTCTCGGTGTTCGATCTCGCCACCGGCAAGATATCCTCAGGAGACAAGATATGACCAAGACCATCGACTATTTCTTCGGCATCGGCTCCCCCTGGGCCTTTCTCGGCCTGGATCCTTTCGCCGCGCTCGCTAACGAGCACAACGCCACGATACGGCCCTATGTCATCCCGCTGATCGAGGATAATGGCGCCATCTACTCACGCAACCGTCCGGAAGCGCGCCGCGCCTATTGGACGAAGGATTTGAAGCGATGGGCGGCGTTGCGCGGCAAGTCCCTTAACTTCGACAATCGCGCCGCCCTTTCCGATCCCACGCCGGCCGGCTTCATGGTCATTGCCGCGATCGATGCGGGCGAGGACTGGTTGAGGCTGACCAAGGCGCTTCAGGAAGCTTTCTGGGAAGGCGGCGAAGATATCGGCAATGCCGAAGTTCGCCGCGCAATCGCTGACAAGGCCGGTTTCGACGGTGCGGCGCTGGACGAACGCGGCGGAAGCGATGCCGTGGAAGCCATCCGGAAAGCCAATTATGAGGCCGCAAAGGCAGCCGGTGTGTTCGGGCTTCCGACATTCCGCTACGAGGACGAACTGTATTGGGGACAGGACAGCTTGCCCTTCCTCGAACGTCATCTCAAGGGCGAAAAACTGGCCGCCTGATCCCCGCCGAAAACCGGGTGACTGTCACGCCGTGGCCGCAACCCGGCCATGGCTCTCTCCAGACCATTCCCGTGGAGTTTCTCATGTCTCTTTTCCCGCCCTCCTCGCGCGGAGTATCGCGATGAGCGCACTGCCTCCCGCTCTCTCGGACTCTTTGCGCAACCGTTTCGGCGAGCGTTTTTCCACCGCGCAGGCATTGCGGGAACAACACGGCCGTGGCGAATCCCACCACACGCCGGCGATCCCGGATGCCGTCGTTTTCGCCGAGAGCACGGATGATGTGGCGGAAGCCGTGCGGCTTTGCGCCGCTGAAGGTGTTCCCGTCATCGCCTTCGGCACCGGCACTTCGCTCGAAGGCCATCTGACGGCAGTGCGTGGCGGTGTCTCCGTCGATCTGTCGCGCATGTCGAAAATCGTCCGCATCAGCGCCGAGGATCTCGATTGCACGGTGGAGGCCGGCGTCACGCGCGAGCAACTGAACACACATCTGCGCGACATGGGCCTGTTCTTTCCGATCGATCCTGGCGCCAATGCGTCCATCGGCGGCATGGCGGCAACCCGCGCTTCCGGCACAAACGCCGTGCGTTACGGCACAATGCGAGAAAACGTGCTGTCGCTGACAGTCGTCTTGCCGAACGGCCAGGTCATCCGCACCGGCGGGCGGGCGCGTAAATCATCAGCAGGTTATGACCTAACGCGGCTGTTCGTCGGCTCCGAGGGGACGCTCGGCATCATCACGGAAGTGACATTGCGACTCTACGGAATTCCCGAAACCATCTCGGCTGCACTTTGCTCCTTCGAAAGCGTCGAACAGGCAGTTGCGGCAGCCATTACGGTCGTGCAGCTCGGCATTCCAGTTGCGAGAATGGAATTAATGGACCGTGGCCTGATCGAGGCCGTCAACGCCTATTCCAGTCTTTCCCTCAAGGTCGAGGACACGCTCGCCTTCGAGTTCCACGGCTCGCCTGCTGGCGTGAAGGAACAGGTCGAGATGGTCGCTGCCATAGTGGAAGACAATGGCGGCAGGGATTTCGAATGGGCGAATGCGCCGGAGGACCGCAACCGCCTGTGGAAGGCGCGCCACAACGCGTTTTACGCCGTGGTCTCGCAGCGCCCGAACGCCAAGGGCTGGTCTTCCGATGTCTGCGTGCCGGTATCCGAGTTGAGCGGCTGCATCGTCAGGACCCGGGAATTGCTACGCGACTGCAGCGTGCCCGCCGCCATTCTCGGCCATGTCGGCGATGGCAACTATCATGTGGTCTTCGCCGTAGACCCTGCAAATCAAGCCGAACTCGACGAGGTGGCGGCAATCAACAAAAAGATGGTGCAGCACGCCATCTCGGTTGGCGGCACTTCCACCGGCGAGCATGGGGTTGGCACCGGCAAGATCGCTTATCTGCGGCAGGAACACGGCGACGCGGTGGACCTCATGGCGATCATCAAAAACGCCATAGATCCGGCCGGCATCATGAATCCGGGCAAGATCCTGCCGAGCCAAGACTTGCCCAGCCGCCGAGAAACGCTTTGACCGTGCGGGATTTCGCAGATGGATAATTACAAGACCCACAGCTCCCACTGGGGCGCCTTTTCCGGCAGCTACCGGAATGGCAAGCTCGATATCCGTCCACATCCGGACGATCCACACCCCTCGCCCTTGCTCGCCAATCTGCCGGCAATCGCCGATAGCGCCGCGCGCATCCGGCGTCCGGCGGTCAGGCGCGGCTGGCTGGAGGGGAAACCGGGCAACGCGCAGATACGCGGGGCGGACGACTATGTGGAGGTCGATTGGCCGCAGGCGGCGGACCTCGTCGCGAAGGAGCTTCAAAGGGTTTACGGCGATTACGGCCCACAGGCCGTGTTCGGCGGCTCCTACGGCTGGTCGAGCGCCGGGCGTTTCCATCACGCGCAAAGCCAGGTCCACCGTTTTCTGAACACGCTTGGCGGATATGTGCGCTCCGTCAACACCTACAGTTCCGGCGCGGCGATGGTCATCATTCCGCATGTGCTCGGACCCTACGATCATTTCGACCGCAAGAGCGTTACCTGGGATGCAATCGAGCGCAGCAGCGAATTGATCGTCGCCTTCGGCGGCATGGCGATCAAGAATACGGACGTGCATGGCGGCGGCAACAGCCTGCATATCGTGCCACAGAAGCTGAATGGCGCACGTGCACGCGGCGCGCGATTCGTGCTGATCAGCCCGCTAAAAGACGATTTTCCGAAAGACCTCAATGCGGAGTGGCTGCCGGTCATACCCGGTACCGATGTCGCGCTGATGCTCGGACTTGCGCATGTTCTCGTCACCGAGGGCCTGCACGATCGTGCGTTTCTTGACCGCTATGCCGTCGGCTATCAGCGTTTCGAAGACTACCTGCTCGGCCGGACCGATGGTGTGGCGAAAAGCCCCGAATGGGCTTCCGGGCTCTGCGGCATCGGCACGGAAACTATTAGGGAACTCGCCCGCACCATGGCGCGCGCGAGAACATTGATCACTGTCAGCCATTCGCTTCAGCGCGCCGATTATGGTGAGCAACCCGTCTGGCTGGGGATCGTTCTTGCCGCCATGCTCGGTCAGATTGGCCTCGACGGCGGCGGATATTCCTATTCCCTCGGCGCTTTGGGCAATGTCGGCAAGAACCTGCTGGCCGTTCCCCTGCCGACACTTAGCCAGTTCAAAAACCCGGTCGCGGATTTCATTCCGGTCGCGCGCATCGCCGACATGCTGCTCAATCCGGGTGGGGAATTTCACTATAACGGCCAGAGGATGCACTATCCCGATATCCGCTTGGTTTACTGGGCGGGTGGTAACCCGTTCCACCACCATCAGGATATCAACCGRCTACGGGCAGCGTTCAGACGGCCCGAGACCATCATCGTGCAYGAAACCGCATGGACATCATCTGCGCGGCATGCCGATRTCGTGCTGCCGGCGACGACAACTCTGGAGCGCGACGACATTGGCGCCGCCGACCGCGATCCTCTGATGATCGCGATGAAAAAGCTGATCGAACCGGTTGGTGAGGCGCGCGACGACTAYGAAATCTTCTCCGAGATCGCGCGCCGGCTCGGCAAATTCGAAACCTTCACCGAAGRYCGCAGCAGCCGGGAATGGCTTGCCTTCCTCTATGAAACAACGCGTGGGGCGCTTGCCGCCGGTGGGYAYGAGGCTCCCGATTTCGAAACGTTCTGGGAACGTGGAGAGATAGGTCTTCCGCTCAAGCCGGATGACGGAGGGCCTGCGCGTGCCTTCCGTGATGATCCCATAGCCTTCCCTCTGAAGACACCATCCGGTAAAATCGAAATCTTCTCCGAGACGATCGAGGGTTTCGGCTATGACGATTGCGGCGGCCATCCGCAATGGTATCCCGGCAGGACGAAACCGGAAGACGAAGCGCTCTATCCGCTGCATCTGGTGTGCAATCAGCCGCATCAGCGTCTGCACAGCCAGCTCGACTATGGCGCTTTCAGCCGCTCCACCAAGATTAAGGGCCGGGAACCCGTGCGCATCAACCCCGAAGATGCAGCCCGCCGGGGCATTGCCGATGGCGATATCATCAGGCTGTTCAACAGTCGTGGCAGCTGCCTCGCCGCAGCCGTCCTGAGCACGGATGTGCGCAACGGCGTGATGCAGCTGGCAACGGGTGCGTGGTTCGAACCGCATGACCGGCATGCAGAGCAAGCGAYGTGCATTCACGGCAATCCGAACATCCTGACGCGCGACATCGGCACCTCGAAACTGGCGCAGGGATCGACCGGTCAGATTACCAGAGTGGAGGTGG
This sequence comes from Agrobacterium sp. MCAB5, assembly GCF_052114365.1. Taxonomy (NCBI): domain Bacteria; kingdom Pseudomonadati; phylum Pseudomonadota; class Alphaproteobacteria; order Hyphomicrobiales; family Rhizobiaceae; genus Agrobacterium; species Agrobacterium sp. MCAB5. The sequence goes on along the minus strand of NZ_JBFREP010000011.1, from coordinate 49,594 downwards.
AACGTTTTGCCGGTGAGGCGCCTCCGGTGCGGATTTTCGAAAAGATGGCATTTGCAAAATAAGTGAGGGACCGGTGTTCCGGCACTGCCGGAAAAATCGCACCGCCAACGTATTCCGGGCGTCGGAAAAGCTGATCCTACCACCTTCGGAAACCGCGGCAAAATAATCCATTAATTCGATAGAAAAAGAACAACTGGTCTTTCTCCTTCTGGCCACCCTGCTACGTTAGACATCAAGAACCGAATTTCGAAACAAGGGACCGCGTCATGACCGCACGATGTATCAGCAAGCACGGCCTGCGATCGAACGAGCCGTCAATGGCTGAAAGTAACGGCTAAGCCGTAACATCGGTCGGACCCTCCAAGAGGTAACGCAGGCACATTTTTCCCGATTTCAGGACATTGAAACCACCGGCAAGGCTGTCGTGTGAAGCCTTTCGTGTGGCCGCAAAAGACCGGCGCAGAGCGGCGATAGTTCCTGAAATCACAAAGACAAGAAACAACGCGACCAATCAGGATTTTTTAATGACGATACGTTCYTCGCTTTTTTCCTTCTCCCGTCGGGGTCTGCTGACCACCACTCTCGCAGGGGCAATCGCGCTTCTGACGACGATGGSGCCTGCTCCGGTTGAGGCAGCCGATACCCCACGCAATGGCGGCGACATCACCTTCCTCATCGATTCTCTCGGCGACACCTGGATCCCGAATAACAGCGCCATTTCCAGCTTCCAGGGCCATATCTGGGGCCATGTCGCCGACAAGCTGCTTTATGTCGATGCCGACGGTAAGGTCAGCCCCTGGCTTGCCGAGCGCTGGGAGCAGAACGACAATGCCACCGAATTCACGCTTCACCTCAAAAACGGCGTGACCTTCTCCGATGGCACACCGCTGGATGCAGCGGCGGTCGTCGCCAATCTCGACATCTGGTATGCCGGACGCAAGAGCGAAGGCATCAACCCGATCGGTCTTTTCCCCAAGACCTACGACCATGCTGAAGCGGTGGACGCATCCACGGTGAAGGTCTTCTTCAAGAAGCCGACGCTCGGCTTTATTCCGACGCTCGGTTACCACGGCTCGATCCTGATCTCGCCGAAGACCATCGCCCAGCCCGCCACCCAGCAGGCCGATCTCAGCAAGACTTCCGGCAGCGGCCCCTATGTGGTCGAATCCTGGAAGGAGGGAGATTACGTCAAGCTGGTCAAGCGCAAGGAYTACAATTGGGGTCCTGCCGCCGTTGGCCACACCGGCCCAGCCTTCCTCGATTCCATCACCTATAAGCTGGTGTCGGAACCGTCGTTGCGTGTCGCCTCGGTCCAGTCCGGCCAGGCCGATGTCGCCTATAATGCTTCGCCGCAGGAACTGAAGTCGCTGCACGAAGAGGGCTTTACCGTCGCAACGCCGCGTTATCTCGGCTTCGTCAACGGCTGGGCGGTCAACACCAAGCTTCCGCCCTATGATGATGTGAAGGTTCGCCAGGCRCTKCAGGCCGGCGTRAACCGTCAGGAAATCATCGACACCGTCTATACGCCRGACTGGAAGCTCGCCACGTCCTTCATCCARAGCAACGTGCCGGGCGCGACCGACCACAGCGCACTTCTCGCTTACGATCCCGCCAAGGCCGAAAAGCTGCTCGACGAGGCGGGCTGGGTCAAGGGCGCCGATGGTATCCGGACCAAAGACGACAAACCGCTGTCGCTGACGATCCACTCCAATCCCTATCTCGCGACATCCAAGTCGGTCGATGAACTCATCGCCCAGCAACTCGGCAAGCTCGGCTGGAAAGTCGCTATTCGCGCTTACGACGTCGTGACCTTTGGTGAAAAGGTCAAATTCGGCGGTGCGGCCATCCCGACCTATGAGGTGACGCGCAGCTTCATCGATGCAGGCACCGTCGCCAGCATTCTCACCAACGCCAACAATGGCGAGAACTGGTTCGCCCTTGACGACCGCGACGCGACGCTCAACGGATTGCGCGACAAGATCGCCGGCGCCGGCTCTGTCGACGAGCGCAGCCCGCTTCTCGATGAGCTGCAGAAATATGTCCTTGAGCAGGGCTATTTCATTCCGCGAACGCAGATCGTGCAGCGGATCTACGTGCAGTCCCCGAARCTGAAGGGCGAAGTGTATAACGGCGTGGCTTATGCCAGCTACTAYACCGCCTCCATCAGCGACTGACGCGCACAACAAGGCAACGTTGAAGGAGGTCACCGGCATGAGCAATGCCTACCTAACCTACGCCGCAAAGCGGCTTGGCCAGGCGGTCGTCGTCATACTGCTGGCCTATGTCTTCACCTTCGTGGTCGTCAGCATCCTGCCTGGCGACCCGATCACCAGCGTGCTCAGGAACCCGCAAAACGGGTTTACCGAGCAGGAGATCGCGGAAATCATCGCCGCGCAGGGCCTCGACAGACCGGTTCTCGTGCAGCTGTGGTCGTCCCTGTCGGGGTTTCTGACTGGTGATCTGGGCATGTCGATGCGCTCCAACCGGCCGGTGGCGACCCTCATCGCTGAAGTGCTGCCATCGACACTGATCCTTGCATCCACGGGACTTGCCGTCGCCTTGATTCTGGCAATGGCCGTTGCTTACGGAACCCAGGTGGTACCAAAGCGCTACGGCCAGGGATTGCTACGAGCTTTCCCATCGCTGTTTCTCTCGACACCTAATTTTGTGATTGGCCTGATACTGATCCATCTCTTCGGCTTTCAGCTGCGCCTCTTCCGCGTTATCGAACCCGATAGCTTCTGGGCAACGGTGTTTGCCGCAATCACAATCGGAATTCCTTTCTCTGCGCAAATCGCCGAGGTACTTATAGCGAACCTCGACAGGGAGGCAGAACAGGAATACGCGGCCGTCGCCCGCAGCCGCGGCATCGGACAGGCGCGGCTGTTTGCACAGCATCTGCTCAAGCCTGCCTCGTTGCCCGTCGTCACCGTGATCGCCATCACCGTCGGTGAACTGCTTGGCAATTCACTGATCACCGAGTCTGTCTTTGGGCGAACCGGTCTCGGCAGCCTGGTGCAGCGCTCCGTGAGCACGCAGGACCTGCCCGTCCTGCAAGCGATCGTTTCGCTGGGAGCCGTGGTGTTCGTGCTCGTCAACCTGATTGCCGATCTTCTTTATCCCCTGCTCGATCCACGCGTGCAAATTCTCGGCGCGCGAAAGCCTCGCTTGGCCATTACAGAGGATCCCTCCACCACCACCAAGGCGGTGACACCATGACTTTCGCCTCGAACGCCTCCCTGCCGGGTGCGACCCCTGCAAACAGGCTGACAGGCCTGCGGATACCGCTGACCGTCGCCTTGTCCTTCGCCATTATCGCGCTCGTCGTCGCCTGGTCACTGGCGCCCGGCCTGTTTACCAGTCACAGCCCGGTCGTCGGGGTGCCGACGGACAAATTGCTCGGCCCAAGTCTCGCACACTGGTTCGGCACCGACCACCTCGGCCGCGATGTCTACGCACGCGTCGTTTATGGCACGTCCTCTTCCGTCTCCAGCGCACTCGTCGCTGTCGTCATCGGCGTCTTCGCCGGCGGTCTCATCGGGCTTCTTGCGGGCTTTCTCGGCGGCTGGGTCGATATCACACTTGCCCGGCTGGTCGATGTGCTCTTGGCAATTCCAAAGTTTYTGCTGGCGGTGATCGTGGTCACCGCCATAGGTTTCGAGACCATCAATGCCGCCATCGCCACCGGCGTCTCCGCCGTAGCGGTCTTTGCCCGCGTCACGCGTGCGGAGGTCATCAAGACCAGACAGGCGACATTCGTGGAGGCTTCGTACCTGCTCGGCGGCTCGCGCTGGTTCATCCTTCTGCGCCATGTTCTGCCTAACGCGTCACGCTCGGTGCTGCCGCTTGCCGTGTTGCAGTTCGGCGAGTCGATCCTCGTGATCGCAAGCCTTGCCTTTCTCGGATACGGCGACCCGCCGCCCGCCTCCGACTGGGGCCTGCTGATCTCGATCGGCAAGGACTACCTCAAATGGCCGTGGCTCGTATACGCCCCCGCCTTCGTCACAATCGCGACCGTCCTCTCTGTAAACAGGATCAGCCGATGGCTACGCAAGACAGACTGACCACCACTATCGCCCGCCCCGTTACCTTTGCGGCCAGACCGCAGCCGCAGCAGGCTCCTGTCCCGCTTCTCCGGGTCAACGATCTTTCGGTCGCCTATGGAGGCCAGGAGGTCGTCAGCAATGTCGGTTTCGAACTCGGCCGTGGCAAGAGCCTTGCCCTTATTGGCGAGTCCGGCTCCGGCAAATCGACAATCGCCCGTGCGGTCCTGCGGCTTTTGCCAAGCGGAGGACATGCCACCGGCCACGTCACCTTTGGTGATCAGGAGATATTGGGACTGCCAGAGCGCAACTTCCGACCGCTGCGGGGACGCGCCATCGGCTTTGTCCCGCAGGATCCAGGCAATTCGCTCAATCCGGTGCGGACAATCGGCGCGCAGGCCATGGAGGCGGCCGCACTTCTCGACGAGCCTGACAAGGCGATCCGCAAGGCCCTCATTCTCGAGACCTTCGCGCAGGTGGGATTGGACAACCCGGGTGTTGTCTACGAGTCCTACCCGCACCAATTATCCGGCGGCATGTTGCAGCGGGTGCTCATAGGCCTTGCGGTTCTGCCGCGCCCGTCACTTCTGGTCGCAGACGAGCCAACATCTGCGCTCGATGTGACGATCCAGAAGCGGATCCTCGATCTGCTCTCGCGGTTGCAGCACGAGCTGGATATCAGCCTGCTCCTCATCACACACGATCTGGCGATCGCCGCCGAACGGGCGGATTCGCTGGTAGTCCTGAAGGGTGGCAAGGTTCAGGAAGCCGGAAGCACCGCATCGGTGTTTTCCGCACCGGCCTCTGCCTATGCAAGGAAGCTGCATGCGGACGTGCCGGCACTCAATCCGGATCGCTACGCCCGGCTGCGCGATCCGGGTTTCCGTCTGCTGAAGGCAGAGTCCACCACGACGCCAAAGATCGCGGTCAATGCCGTCACCAAGAATTTCAGGGTCGGCGACAGGGTGCTGACGGCGGTCAACAACGTCTCCTTCAACGTGCCTGCAGGTACCACCCATGCGCTGGTTGGTGAGTCCGGCTCTGGCAAGACGACAACCATTCGGCTGCTGCTTGGCCTCGAGGAACCCGACACCGGCACAATATCGGTAGCCGGCGAAGAATTGACCGGCCGCTCCCGCACGTCGCTGCGTGCAACCTGGCGCCATCTTCAGTTCGTCTACCAGAACCCGTTTACCTCGCTTGATCCCACCTGGAGTGTCGAACAGCTGGTGCGCGAGCCGCTTGATCGTTTCAAGATCGGAACCCGTGCGGAACGGCTCAAAACTGTTCGTGAGGCTTTGGCCAATGTGGGCTTGAGCGAACACCTTCTCAACCGCAAGCCGACGGCCCTTTCGGGTGGCCAGCGCCAGCGCGTTGCCATTGCAAGGGCGCTGGTTCTCCGACCGGATGTGATCGTGCTCGACGAGCCGACCTCCGCACTTGATGTCAGCGTCCAGGCAGACATCGTCGATGTGCTGCTCTCGCTGCAGGCGAAGCTCGGCCTGACCTATGTTTTCGTCTCCCATGATCTGGCACTGGTACGCCAGCTCGCCCACACCGTTTCGGTGATGCAGCGCGGGCGTATCGTCGAACATGGAACGGTCGTCGATATCTTCGACAATCCGCAGCACCCCTATACCGCGTCGCTGCTGGAATCGATCCCATCCGGTGCCGCAACCATCGCCCGTGCGCCACAGCCGCCGCCCCGGCGGGTTCACGATAAGGAAAAGATCGCATGACCATCGCTGCACCCATCGATACTGCGTCYACGTCCTTCCGCCCCAAACAGCGGCTCGGCTTCAATACCCGTGTATCCTTCAGCGACGATGCCGGGCCGGCGCAGGGGCTGCGTGAGGGTATCGAACTGTTCAAGGYTGCCGAACAACTGGGCTACCAGTCCGGCTGGGCCTATCAGCGGCATTTCGATCACTATCTGTCCTCGCCACTTCCGTTCTTCGCCGCTGCCGGCCAGCATACCCGGCATATTACGCTCGGTTCTGCGGTCATCCCCATGCGCTATCAGGATCCGATCCTGCTTGCCGAGGCGGCCGGCACGACCGATCTTTTGATTGATGGGCGACTGGAACTTGCCATTTCGACCGGCGCAAACGCCGCCTTTGACGCGGTATTCGGCACGGTCGACACCGATGCCCGCACAGAGGCCAGACGTCGTCAGGCCCGCTTCCTCTCGGCAATCGCTGGCGATGTCCTGCACCGTGTCGAAGGCGGCCAATCCAACCCGGAGGGCACGGCACTGCGTGTCACGCCGCATAGCCCGACACTGCGTTCGCGCATCCGGCAGGGTGCAGCAAGCATTGCTTCGGCTGTGCAGGCGGCGGAACTCGGCATCGGCCTTATCTCGGGAACCGTCCAGCACGATCAGGCAGAAGGCGAGAGCTTCGGGGAATATCAGGCCCGAATCATCGAGGCCTTCCGTTCCACATGGCGAAAGACATGGACAACGGAACCGCCGCCGGTCGCCGTCGCCGCCTCCATCCTGGTTGGCACCACAGCCGAGCTTCGCGAAAAATACGCCGCCTATGATCTGGAGCGGCGTACCAAGGGTATTGCCGCGTCTCGCCCCAAAGGCGCTCTCGAACAGGCAGCCCAGCCAGCGGGGTTTCAAATTTCGCCCGTTTTCCAGGGCACGCCCGATCAGGTGCTGGAATCGGTATTCAACGATCCGGGCCTTGCAGCAGCCGATGAGGTCGTGCTGTTTTTGCCGCCTGCCTTCGGTCTCGCCGAAAACATACAACTGCTGACCGATCTGGCGGACACGGTGGCTCCGGGCCTGGGCTGGTCGCCCACCTTTTAACCGTTAGGGCACCGAGCGATTGCCACTTCGTGGCAGCGACTTGAAGACGGAAACGCGGCGGCGGTTGCTGGTCCTATATCGAAGGCCGTCACAGGGAATATTTTCTACATATTCGATAGAAAAAGAAAGACCTGTCTTCCTCGTTCCTACGCCGCGCCCTAACATGCTTGCATTGAACCTGAAGGAGCGCCCATGTCCGCGGAATTTATCAGCGTAAGCTTTCCCAATGCATCGAACGATCTAAACCCCGTTCCAGACGCACCTGTGGATCCTGTTTTTCTGGAGCGCTATGCCCGCGCCCTTGATGATTACGGTTTCAACTATACGCTGATCCCYTACTCCTCATCGTCTTTCGATCCTTTCACGCTGGGCGCCACGGTGCTCGCGCACACGAAAAACATCAAGATCATCGTCGCCCTGCGGCCGAACACGGTTTATCCCACAGTTGCGGCCAAGTCGCTCGCGACGCTCGATCAGTTGAGTGGTGGACGTGTCGTGGTGCACTTCATTGCCGGCGGCAGCGATGAAGAACAGGCGCGTGAAGGCGACTTCCTCAACAAGGAAGAACGCTATGAGCGCCAGGAGGAATATATCCGCATCCTGCGCCTGGCCTGGACCTCGAAAGAGCCCTTCGACTTCGACGGAAAATATTACCAGTTCAAGCAATTCCGCAGCGCGGTGCGGCCCACAAACGGGCTTATTCCGATTTCGCTCGGTGGCTCCTCGGACGCCGCCTATCGCATCGGTGGTTCGCTCTGCGATATCTTCGGCCTGTGGGGAGAGCCGCTTGCCGAAACCAAGCAGCAGATCGAGCGGGTCTATGCGGAAGCCGCAAAAGCGGGCCGCACGGATCGCCCCCGGATCTGGGTCACATTCCGGCCGATCGTCGCCGAGACGGACGAGCTTGCCTGGGAAAAGGCTCACAGAACTCTGGATCGGTTGAACGAGAACCGCCAGAAAGGCGTAACACGCGCACCGCTCAACGCGCCGCGCCCGGCCAATGTCGGTTCGCAACGGCTTCTGGAAATCGCCGCACGCGGCGATGTGCATGATCGCGCCCTCTGGTATCCGACGGTCACCGCCACCAATGCCAGCGGCGCCACCACTGCGCTGGTCGGTTCGCCACGCACCATTGCGGATTCCATCCTCGACTACATCGATCTTGGCGCTGACCTGATCTCGATCCGCGGCTACGACAATTACAACGACGCGGTGGATTATGGCCGCTACATCCTGCCGCTTGTCCGCGAAGGCATTCGCGAACGGGAAGATGCGAAGAAAAAGACCGCTGCATGATGCCGCGATCCGGCCCGGTCGCCTGACCGGGCATTTTTTTGAAGTGCGGACGGAGCCAATCGCCCCTGATGGGGAAATGGTATTCCCCACAGACAGAGAGCCTCGACCACGCATGTCTCATGACCCAACTGTCCTAGACGCAACCGCTCGCATCCTTGAACAGGCCGCACCGGATGCGGACCAGACTGGCCAGTTTCCCTGGACGGGTATCCGTGCCGTTCACGAAAACGGCCTCCTCGAAAGCACAGTTGCGACACGTTATGGCGGCCAGGGAGCGACGCTTGCCGATACCGCCCACATTCTCGCGGCACTTGGCCGGGGCGATCCTTCCGTGGCGCTGATCAGCGCCATGACGATCTTTACCCATCTCGCCCAGGCCGCGAAAAACCACTGGCCCGAAGATCTCTACCGGCGGCTTCTGACGGACGCCAAACAACGGCCGTTGCTGCTCAATGCCGCGCGTGTCGAGCCGGAGCTGGGGTCGCCGGCGCGCGGTGGCCTTCCCGCGACGCTCGCCCGCCGGACAAACAATGGCTGGTCTATCACGGGCCGAAAACGCTTCGTGACGGGCGCATATGGTCTCACGCATTTCCTCGTCTGGGCGCATACTGACGAAACGCCGGCGCGGGTGGGAACATTCGTGGTGCCGAACGGGTTGCCGGGCATCAAGGTCATCGAGAACTGGCAGAGCCTCGGCATGCGCGCTACGGGATCGCACGATGTCGAATATGCCAATGTCGAAATCCCGGCGGAAAACGTCATCGACCTCGTCGATCCATCGGTCGCCCAGCAGGACAACCGGGCGCATGCGGCACTCACGCTGGCTTTGACAGCGCTTTACCTCGGCGTGGCAGAAGCCGCTCAGGCCAAGTTCATCCGCTTCGCGCATGAGCGTGTGCCGGCCAATCTCGGCCATCCCATCGCCCGCACGGAACGTTTCATAACGCTTTCAGGCGAAATCGATCTTCTGGTCTCAGGCGCCCGCCAGATCATTTTCGGCACGCTCGAAAACAACAATGGCGATGCGGAAGGATTCATCAGGGCAAGGCTGCTTGCCGGCCGGCAGCTGCGTGATGCCGTCGAGATCGCAGTGCGCGGCATCGGCAATCCAGGTCTTGGTAGCGAACTGGGCCTCGAACGACATTTCCGCGACATCCAGACGGTGCTCGTCCATGCGCCGCAGGAGGATACGTCGATTGCGATTCTGGGCCGCTCCGCCTTTGGCCGCTGGAGCCGCGAGGAGACTGCGGCCGCAAAACCATCGGCAGGACTGCAAATCCTGAAATCCGCCTGACTATCGTCCCAGCGCCAGGGCACCACTAACCGTGGGCAAGCTTTCGCGCCGGGCCGAAGATCACAAAGCTCAGAGCGGCGAGCAACCAGACACTGATGCCGGCATAAAGCATGACCAGACCGAAACCGTCTGCGAGTGCCTGATGGACGAGTGCATCCGAAACACGCTCCACCGACGATCCCGCGGTTCCCGCCGCGATCTTCTCCGCGAGCGAACGCAGGGCGGGCAAATCCGCGCCGGACGGCAGGTTGGCCCTAAGCGACGACCAGACGCCCTCAACCAGAATGAAGCCCATGATCGGGATGTTGATGGCAAGCGAGATCATTCGCGCGCTCATGTCGATGCCGGAGGCCATGCCGGAACGGGCAGCGGGAACGGCACCGGTTGTCGTATTGGTGACCGGCGTGTTGGTGAGGCCAAGCCCGACACCGGACAGGATGCAGCCGGGCAGCATGGTGAGCCAGCTCGCATCTGCGACACTGCTGCCAAGTTTCATCAGCATGAAACCGAGACCGATGGTGAACAGCCCGGCCGGGACGACAAGACGGGGTTGATAACGCAGCGACAGGCGCTCGGCCAACGGCGGTACGACCAGCGCTGGCAGCGTATAGGCAAGCAGACCGAGACCGGCGGTGACGCTGTCATAACCAAGGCCCGCCTGAAACCAGATCGGCAGATAGATCATGAACGGCCAGAAGCTGATGTTCATCGCCGCCGAGCCGATAATCGCGCCGGAAAATGGCCGGATGCGGAATACGGAGAAATCGAACATCGGCCTTGGCGTGAGCTTTTCGACGATCACGAAGGCGATGAAACTCGCGACTGATAGACCAAGGATCAGAAGTGCCTTTGAACTGGCAAAGCCGAGTTCCGGTCCCTGGGTGATGAAAAACGCAAGGCAGAACACGGCAACCGAGAGTGTGGCGATACCGGCAAGATCAAGACGGGTCGCATCCGGATCACGCGATTCTTCCACACCGCTTGCGGCAAGGAACAGTGTCACGATGCCGAGCGCCACGTGAACGAGGAATACCCACTCCCAGCTCCACAGCGCAACGATGGCTCCGCCGATGATCGGCCCGAAACCCAGCCCGACGCCGGAGACAATACCCCACCAGCCGAAAGCCATTCCACGCTCGCGGGCCGTGCGGAACTGATGTGACAGAATGGCGATCTGGCATACCAGCATCGCTCCACCGCTTAGTCCCTGAAGGAAGCGTGCGCCGATCAGCACCGCCACGCTTTCAGTCATGCCGCAGGCGAGGGAGGAAATGGCGAAAGCGACGATGGTCGCGATGAAGACGCGTTTGCGACCGAAGCGGTCGGCCAACGCGCCGGTTGCCATCAGCACCATCGTCACGCCGATCGTATAGGCGTTCATGATCCACTGCAGCTGCCGGAAATCCGCGTGCAGCACCTGCTCGAGCGTCGGCAGGATCGCCGGCACGCTGGAGATTTCCAGCCCGAACATCAGAGCGGAGAGACAGACGGCGGCGAGCGCAATGGCACTTCTACTCCGGGTTGGGGCGGTAACGGCAAGGGTCATTCTTCAGCCTTTCGTGGTTCGGACTGAAGCATCAGAAGACATGCACGCTTCGATCCGTGTTTTGCAGAGTCCAAGGCAAATTAGTGAAAGCTTGACCATAACTGAATTGGATGCTTGGATATTTCAGAGACAACAAATTTGGATTATTAAAGTGACCACTCTGGATGTGGATGCCGTTCAGGCTTTCGTCACCATTGCCGATCTGCAGAGCTTCACCCGCGCTGCCGAAACGCTCGGAACCACGCAGGGTGCCATCAGCGTCAAGCTCAAGCGGCTGGAAGACCGGCTCGGCCAGCGGCTTCTTGAACGGACGCCGCGCTCGGTGCGCCTTTCCGCGCAAGGCGCAGTGTTTCTAACACCAGCCCGCGAATTCCTTGCCGCGCATGATCGCGCCATGGCAGGGCTTTTTTCCACGCGCCGACGCTTTGGCCTTGGCATAGCCGCCCATGTTGCAGGGCCGGAAGTGCCAACGCTGCTGGCGCGGCTCAACGCGCACGATCCGGGACTGACGATAGAAGTGCGGATGGACAATTCCCGCACGTTGCTGGATGCCTTCGACCGCGGCGAGATCGATGCTGCAATCATCCGGCGCGAGGATGACAGGCGTGATGGCGAAGTGCTCGGGCAAGAGCATTTCGGCTGGTTCGCAGCCCCGCAATTCGAGCATCGTCAGGGCGAGCCGCTGCGACTGGCAGCGCTTTCGCCCGCCTGCGGTGTACGTGACATCGCCACTCGTGCTCTTGATTCCGCCGCCATCGCGTGGACGGAAGTCTTTCTTGGCGGCACCTCATCGATGGTGACCGCGGCCGTTTCGGCAGGTCTCGCCATTTCGGCATTCTCCTGCCGCCTGGCGCCACCCGGTACAATCGAGGTCAGCCAGCGTTTCAGCCTCCCGCCGCTGCCTTCCACCGAGATCGTGATGTTCTCGACCCTTACCGACAGCAGATCCCGTGAGGCGCTGCGCACACTGGCCGCCGCTTTCCGGGAGCATCGACCGTGACACAGAGCGACACCCAGTGGGTGCACAGGTCCTTGACTGGTCGCGCGCCCAGGTCGCACTGATGCGCCCAAGCCGGAGCACACGAGCGCTGGAAGCCATCATCCGCGATCTCATCGAGACCCGCGACGGCGCGACGTATTTCGCCGAGCGCGTATGCGGCATTTCCCTCCGCTATGAGCTAGGCGAGAACCATCCGCTGGTGGGCTGCAGCGTTCCGGACTTCGAACTGGCGGACGGGAGCAGGACCGGCGAACTTCTGAGAAAGGGCAAAGGTCTGCTTTTGAATTTTAGCGTGGACGCATCGCTTGAAGCGCTGGCAGGCCGCTGGAACGGCCGGATCTTCTATGTCGTCGGCAATGCCATCGATCAATTGGGCTTGAGCACAGTCCTGGTGCGCCCCGATGGTATCGTCGCCTGTGCCACGGAGTCTGCTCCGGACAAGGAGAAATTCGCAAGGGCAGCAGCCCTTTGGTTCGGAGAGATTTGAAGGTTATGTGAAGTGGCCGATCCGGTTGCCAAGCCATTTCTTCGGCAGATATGCCAGCCCCCGGCAATCTCGAGATTGTTTCATCGCCTTCCTGCGTCAGCCGTACCGATGTATCGTTCCTTCCTATCAATGCAATGGAGTCATCATGTCCCTTCCCCAGAAAATCGGCTTTATCGGAACCGGCGCTATCACCGATGCGATGGTGCGGGGGCTCCTCAGCACGCCTGCCGCCGTGCCGCATGTCATGGTGTCCCAACGCAGCGCGGATATCTCGGACAGGCTTGCCGCCGATTTCCCGCAGGTGATCGTCTCCAGCGACAATCAGGCGATTGTTGACGGCTGCGATACCGTCGTTCTGGCCATCCGCCCGCAGATCGCCGAGGACGTCATCCGGCCGCTGCGGTTTCGCGAGGGGCAGAAAGTCATAAGCGTCGTTGCCGCAACCGGTCGACATGCACTGCTTGACTGGATCGGCGCGGATGTGCGCCTGACCCAGGCGATCCCGCTGCCTTTTGTCGCCCGCCGCAAAGGCGTCACGGCCGTTTACCCCTCCGATGCGGATACCGCCGCGATCTTCAACGTGCTCGGCAATGCGGTGGAATGTGAAACAAAGGCGGAATACGACCTTCTCGCCGCCGCAAGCGCCCTGATGGCAACCTATTTCGGCATTCTGCAACAGACGACGGAGTGGTTGGCCGAAAACGGCCTGCCGGAAGAAAAGGGCCGCGCCTATCTTGCACCCCTCTTCGCCGGCCTCTCCGAAGTGGCGCTGCTTGCCGGCAAGGACACGGACTTTACCGATCTCAGCCGCGAATTCGCCACCAAGGGTGGCCTGAACGAGCAGGTTCTTCAGGACTTTGACGGCAATGGCGGTTCGAGCGCATTGAAGCGGGCATTGAGCCGCGTGCTGGAACGGATTACGCAATAGACAGTCCGCGCCGACAATCGATCCGAACTGAAAGAACGATGCCATGACCTTTACTATCCATATGATCGATGTATTCGGCTCCGGCCCGCTTTCTGGCAATCCGCTGGCGGTCGTCACGGGTGCAGACACCTTGACCACGGATGACATGCAGCGATTGACGCGGTGGTTCAATCTGTCCGAAACCACGTTTCTGCTGCCGCCCACCCACCCCCAAGCTGATTACCGTGTCCGGATATTCTCACTGGACCGGGAGATGCCTTTTGCCGGACACCCTACGCTCGGCACTTGCCATGCCTGGCTTTCCGAAAACGGCCTGCCCAAAAGCGAAACGGGCATCGTTCAGGAGTGTGGTGCCGGTCTGGTCACGATCCGTCACGCGCATGGTCGACTTTCCTTTGCCGCTCCGCCCCTTATCCGTTCCGGCGCGCCGACACCCGCAGAGCTGGAAGAGGCCCGGCAGCTGCTGGGAATAGAGACACGCGACATCGTTGATGCCGCATGGATCGACAATGGCCCCGGCTGGTTGGGGATCAGGCTGGCATCGGCTGAGAAGGTGCTTGCCCTTGAGCCGGTCCGCAGCTGGCCCGGCCGCATTGACGTTGGCGTCGTTGGTCCGCACGCAAATGGCGGCGAAGCCGCCTTCGAGGTTCGCGCCTTCTTCAGCGATCATCTGGGCGCCATCGCCGAGGATCCGGTCACCGGAAGCCTCAACGCCTCGCTGGCGCAATGGCTGTTTGCGACAGGCGTGGTCGCGGAAGACTATGTCGCCGCCCAGGGCACACGTCTTGGCCGTAAAGGCCGCATTTACCTGACCCGCGATGATACCGGCCAGATATGGGTCGGCGGCGAGACACGCACGCAAGTCGAAGGCCGGCTGCACGGCCTTTGAAAAGACAGATAATGACGAGGTGACTTGATGAATAGCAGCGTTTACCGCCCGATTTCGCAACGCGTATTGGCGGATGATTGGGGACGGCTGACCAAATATGAGTATGAACTTCAGCTAAGGGACGGAAGCTGGCAACGGCAGACCCGGGAGGCGTATGATCGCGGCAACGGAGCGACATGCCTGTTGTACAACCCCGCAAACGACCATGTTTTGCTCACCCGCCAGTTCCGTTTGCCGGTTCTCTTGAACGGCGGCCTCGAGTCGCTGATCGAGACTCCGGCGGGGCTGCTGGAAGGCGCTGAACCGGCAGCGCGCATGCGTGCGGAACTGATGGAGGAGACCGGTTATGAGGTTTCCGAACTCACCCATCTGTTCGATATCTATATGAGCCCCGGATCGGTCACCGAATACCTCGCCTTTTTCTACGGCGAATATGCCGAGAACCATAAAGTGGGCACAGGCGGCGGCTCCGCGGACGAGGGAGAAGACATAGACGTGCTGGAAATCGCTCTGCCAGACGCTATGCAGATGATCAGCCGCGGCGATATTCGCGACGCCAAGACCATCATTCTGCTGCAGCACCTCACCATCCGGCTTTTGCAGGAAAAGCACGGAACACGCTGATCTCGACCGCAATATCTACCAATGCGGAAGCGATGCTGATTACGGCCAGACTACAGGATCAACAGGACGAATTTGCCTGACGTAGACTGGCCGAAACCCATCACTTGCGTTGGGCAACAAAGATCAAAGACTTACGATTTGGGCTTCACCTGCCATCCTCAAAACGGAATGCGGGAAAGCCCTTGATGTCGGACGGAATGACCCAAACGCCACCGGAAAGAGGTACCTCGCTCAGCCTGTCTTGCGTCATGTTATGGCGGTGCGATGTCACGAAAAGCGAGCCGAAATCCGGCCCGCCAAAGCAGGGCATCGTTGGATGCGGAACAGGCATCCTTACCGTCCCGATCTGTTGACTGCCGTCTTCCGAGAAAATGTTCAAAACGCCGGCAGAGACACCCGCGCTCCAATATCGGCCGCTTATGTCAAGACATCCACCATCGGGCCTTCCGGTCTCTTCCTGCATTTGTGCGACGAGCACACCTTCATCAAATACACCGTTGGTTTTGTCGAAATTCCGCCTGCGTATCCATTTCTGTACGGAATCGCTTTGCCACATGACGGAACCGTCCTGCGAAAAAGCGAGGCCGTTGGGACATGTCAGTCCGGTCTGGATACGTTCGGCCCCGTTATTCGTAATACGCCAGAGCTCTCCATGGGGCTGCATCTGCGAGAGCGGGACATTGTGCATGGTACCAACCCAGAAAGCTCCATCCGGACCGACACGTCCGTCATTCAGCCGGCAGGCGATGCCTTCAGGTGCGGGAATGGAATGAAGTGTGCGCCGCGCGCCGCTTTCCGGATTGAGGATGAGTATATCCATCCCGCAAGCGGCAATCAGATCACCGCTCYGACAGAGCCCAAGACTGGAGACGGTTTCCGGGAACGTCCATTCACGATACTGGACGCCGCCCATCCCAGCTGAACGTAGCTTCTTGCCAAGAATGTCGCACCAGAACAGGACCTGACGTCTTTCGTCCCACACCGGGCTTTCCGCAAGAATGCTGATTTCGTCGCACAGGAGTCCTGCCTGATCGATCGCAGGCGCGTTGTCGAAATTTGCTGTTGTCATTTTCTGTCTGAACCGTTGAATTGCGCAGCGTGGCGTTATTCGAAATATTCCTGATGTGCTTCGAAGATCTGCGACAGAATGCCGAGGACGCGGCGGAGATGCTGGCGCAGATAATCCACCGCGCTCTCCTCCTCACGTGCCTTGATTGCATTGTAGACGGCCTCATGCTCCGTCAGCAGTCTGGCCATGTGTGCTTCGTCGGTAATCGCCAGCGCTCGCAGGCGGTCTAGCCCAGCCTTTTCCCGGATCAACAGGGTCTCCAGCCTTTCGAGGCCGGTTGCGGCGGCAAGGGCGCTGTGGAACTGGTCGTCATGGATACGGAAGGCCTTTTTGTCGCCAAGCTCCATCGCCACACGCTGGCCTTCCAGCGCATGCAGGATTTCCTGGTCCGCTTCGGCCGGAATGCCGGTCTGGCAGAGCCTGCGGGCAGCGGCAACCTCCAGCGCCTCACGAATGAACTGCGCGCTGCGGATATTTTTGTCCGACAGTCTGGAGACATAGGTCCCGCGGCTCGGCAGGGTGACGATCAAACCGTCATCTCGCAGCCGGCTCAACGCCTCGCGCACCGGGGTGCGGCTGGAGTTGAAGGACTGGCCAATCTCGTTTTCCGACACGGCTTGGCCCGGAAACAGCTCCCGCGAAAGGATGGCAGATTTCAGCGCCGAATAGATCTGGTCCACAACCGGTCGGTTGAAATCCAGTCGTTCCATCATCGGCACCGTGCCGCCTGTCATCGGGATCTTTGGCATACGCTCTCCAAATGTCTTTCTCTATAACCGGTATACCGGAACACTGGTGTGTTGACAACCGGCATACCGGTATGCAATTGAATGGCCATGGGAAGGAGGCTCCCGAATGCAAAATATCAAGACCTGCGTCATCGTTGGTGCCGGAATGGTAGCGAAGACGCATGTGCTTGCCTGTGCGGCAAGCCCTGAAAAAATCCGCCTGAAAGCGATTGTCGACGGTGGCTCCGGCCGCGCGAAAGCGCTGGCTGCCGAAGCGGCAAAACACACTGGTCACCACGTTGCCGTATACGCGTCAATCGAGGAAGCCGCGCGTGACGGCGATGTCGATTTCGCCATCATCGCAACGCCGCCCAATGCCCGCGCCGATATCGTCGGTCCGCTTGCAAAAGCCGGCAAACACATTCTTCTCGAAAAGCCTGTCGCCCGCAACACGCGGGAAGCGGCCGATCTGGTAGCGCTCTGCCGCGATGCGGGTGTAACGCTCGGTATCATTTTCCAGCACCGCATGCGCGCCGCATCGCAAAAGGCACGCGAACTGGTCGCATCCGGCACGCTCGGCGAACTAGGCCTTTGCGAGATTTCGGTGCCGTGGTGGCGTACCCAGGCCTATTATGATGAGCCGGGACGCGGCACGCTTGCGCGTGACGGCGGCGGCGTTCTGATATCGCAGGCAATCCACACGATCGATCTGGCCCTGAGCCTTGCAGGCCCTGTTGCCCGCGTGCAGGCCATGGCGGCAACGACGCGTTTTCACAAGATGGAAACCGAGGATTACGTATCGGCCGGCCTTCGTTTCAAAAACGGCGCCGTCGGCTCGCTCGTCGCGAGCACCGCAAGCTTTCCCGGTGCGCCTGAATCCATTCTTCTCCATTTCGACAAGGCAAGCCTGCGGCTCGCATCCGGCCTGCTGCATGTCGACTGGCGCGACGGCCGCCAGGAAACCTTCGGTGGTGCCGCTTCCGGCACCGGCGGCGGCGCCGATCCCATGGCTTTCACGCATGAATGGCACCAGGGCGTTTTCGACGATTTCGTCGACGCCATTTCTTCAGGGCGTCCGCCGGTCGTCACCGGTGAAGCAGCTCTTTTGTCTCACAGACTGATCGACGCGATCATCAACTCAGCCGAAACCGGCAAGGAAGTGGAACTGCAGGATGAGTAAACCAATCAAGTTCGTGGCTCTCGGCATAGAGCACAGGCACATTTTCGGCATGGCGCAGAACATGCTGGATGCCGGTGCGCAATTCGCGGGCTGGTGGACGCAAGGCGAGCCGGACGTGGTCGAAGGTTTCGTAAAGCGCTTCCCGGACGTGCCGCGTGCTGCCTCCAAGGAGGATTTGCTGGCTGACCAAACCATCGATCTCGTCATCATTGCCGACATTCCGTCCAAGCGTGCCGATCTTGCCATCGCTGCCATGGAAGCGGGCAAGGACGTCATGTCCGACAAGCCGGGCTGCACCACGTTCGACCAGCTTGAGCGCCTGCGCCAGACCGTTGCCAAGACCAAAAGAATCTGGACCGTCGATTTTTCCGAGCGCTTCGAAGTCCCGAGCGTCACGAAAGCCGCCGAGCTGGTTGCACAGGGTGCCATCGGCCGCGTCATCCAGACGGTTGGCCTTGGTCCGCACCGCCTGAACCGACAAATTCGCCCGACATGGTTCTTCGAACGCGAGGCCTATGGCGGCATTCTCACCGATATTGCCAGCCACCAGATCGACCAGTTCATGTTCTTTACCGGCTCCACCGAGGTTGAGATCGTATCTGCCACCGTTGCCAATTACGCCAATCCGGGCGATCCGGGCCTGCAGGATTTCGGCGAAGTCGTGCTGCGCGGCGACAAGGGCCATGGGTATATCCGCGTCGACTGGTACACACCCGATGCACTGCCGACATGGGGTGATGGCCGCCTGACGATCCTCGGTACCGAAGGTTACATCGAACTGCGCAAATACGTTGATGTCGGCAACACCGAGGGCACAGACCGTCTGATCCTCGTCAATGGCGACCGTTGCGAATATATCGACGCATCCGGTGCCGGCCTGCCCTACTTCGCCCGTGTATGCGACGATATCCGCAACCGCACGGAAACTGCCATGACGCAGGAACACGTCTTCAAGGTTTGTGACCTCTCGCTTCAGGCGCAGGCCAAGGCTGAAGGAACCGCAGCATGATCGGCGTCGCCATTATCGGCGCCGGTATCGGCGCACAGCATCTCACCGGTTATCTGGCGCTGCCGGAACGTTTCACCGTCAAGGCGATCTGCGATCTTGATGTGGAGCGGGCACGGGCGGTGGCTGGCGAAAATTCTTCCATCCGCATCACGGCGGATCTCGAAGAAGTCCTCGCCGATGAAAGCATTTCGCTCATAGACGTCTGCCTGCCGCCGCATCTGCATTTCCCCGTAATGCTGAAGGCCCACGCGGCCGGCAAGGACGTGGTCTGCGAAAAGCCGCTGGTGCGTTCGCTGGAGGAAGCAAATGCGCTGATGGACTCTGTCAAGAAGACCGGACGGCGCGTCTTTCCGGTTTTCCAGTATCGTTTTGGTCCCGCCCTACGGCAGCTGCGCGCCCTCATCGACGCCGGACTTGCTGGCAAAGCCTATGTGGCAAGCTCGGAAGTTCACTGGAACCGTGGCGCGAGCTACTACGACATTCCCTGGCGCGGCACCTGGAAGGGTGAATGTGGCGGCGCGATCCTCGGTCACGCCATCCATGCCCACGACCTTCTGTGCCATGTCCTCGGTCCGGTCGATGAAGTCTTCGCCATGGCCGACACCCGGGTGAACAGGATCGAGACGGAAGACTGCGCCGCCATCAGCTTCCGCATGAAGAGCGGCGCGCTCGCCACCAGCTCGGTCACGCTTGGTGCAGCCGACGACACGTCCCGTCTGCGGTTCTGCTTCGAAGGCTTCACGGCCGAAAGCGGAACGCTGCCCTATCGTCCGGCGGAAGATAAATGGCACTTTACGGCGCGGGCGCCGACCACGCAGGACCAGATCGACGCCGTACTCGCAACGGTGGAAGATGGCGAAAACGGCTTTACCGGTTTTGTCGAGGCGATTGCCAATGCGATGGAGGGTCGCGCGGGCAAGGAAGTGACGATTACGGACGGCTTGCAGTCCATCGAACTCGTAACCGCAATCTACACATCGGTACAGGAAGGCACGGCCGTTCGCCTGCCGCTGACCGCTGACAATGAGCGGCTCAAGGGTTGGGCTCCGCGCGCGTCCGCCACGGCATAATCATCTAAAGGGAGGAAACCAGATGAGCAGAAAATACAGCCTGGCGTTTGCCTTGGCCCTCGGGACGGCATCTTTTGCCGGTGCCGCTGAGGCACAGGAGGTTCGCTTCACCTGCGCCTATGACGGCAACGGCTGCGAAGTCCTGAAGGACATCCTGTCGCGTTACGAAAAACAGCATCCTGACGTCAAGATCGTTACGGATATCGTGCCCTACAAGGCGCTTCTCGAAGGCCTGCCGGTGCAGCTCGCCGGCGGCAGCGGCCCGGATTTCGCAACCGTCACTGATCTTGGCGGCCTCAATCGCTATTATCTCGACCTGACGCCCTATGTGGATGCAAAGTACTGGCAGGACAATTTCGGCGATGTGCTGAAATGGTATCGTAGCGGCCCCGACGACAAGGGCATCTATGGTATGCAGACGCAGCTTACCATTACCGGCGCCTTCATCAACCGCACCTTGTTCGATCAGGCGAAAGTCGCCGTTCCCGGCAAGGATGCGACTTTTGACGACTGGGCGAAGGCCGCAAATGAAGTGGCCAAAGCCACCGGCTCGCCATACCCCATGGCGATCGACCGCTCCGGTCACCGTATCGCCGGTCCGGCTATTTCCTACGGTGCGAAACTTTTCGACGCCGACGGCAAGCCGATCCTGGTCGACGAGGGCTTCACCACTTTCGTGAAGAAATTCGTCGAGTGGAACAAGGACGGCACCATGGCGCGTGACGTCTGGGCCGGCCAGGGTGGCAACACCTACCGCGATGCGGCGCAGGAATTCATCAACGGTCAGCTCGTCTATTATTATTCCGGCAGCTGGCAGACAGCGCGCTTCGACAGTCAGGTCGGCGATGCTTTCGACTGGGAAGTCGTGTCGCAGCCATGCGGACCGGCCGCATGCACCGGCATGCCGGGCGGAACGGGTATCGTGGGCTTCAAACAGACCAAGAACCCCAAGATCGTCGCGGATATTCTGAACTTCCTTGCGCAGGACGAAAATTACCTCGATTTCACCGTCCGTACCCGCAACGTCCCGGCTCACAAGGCCGTCGGCGCAAAGCCTATCGACTACACCGGCGCAACCCCGGCGACCCAGAAGGCCATGAACGCGTGGCTGGATCAGGTCCCCGGTATCAGCCCCATCGCCTACGCCTATCAGGGCTACAAGAACAACCGCGCGATGTTCAACATTTCCGTCCAGCGCGTCACGCAGGCGATTGTTGGCGAAAGCTCGGTTGACGACGCCATGACACGTGCGAAGGCCGATCTTGAGGAAGCGTTGAAACAGGCGAAGTGATCCATCGCCTTCCGGCGCGGCCTTGCCGCGCCGCGCCGGATCGAAGGAGGACCATCAATGTACAGACTTCTTGCGCCCGTCATGGGCATCATAGAGCTGCCTTTCGCCCTCTTGCAGAAAATGCTCGGGCATCGGCGCATCGCATGGGTGTTTCTGACACCCAATCTCCTGTTGTTTGCGGTCTTCGCGTTTTTGCCGATCGTTCTTAACATGGCTTATTCAGTGACCGGCAGCGAGCATATCCTGCTGTCGGAACGCCCCTCCGTGGGCGGCGAAAACTTCTCGGTCCTTCTCTCGTGCCAGAACTATTTCGATCCCAATTCCTGTCAGCGCGATCTTTTCTGGCGCTCCGTCTGGAACACGCTTTTCTTCGTCGTGCTGCAGGTCGGGTTCATGGTGGGCTTCTCGCTGATTACGGCGGTCGTGCTCAACCGTGACATCAGGGCACGCGGTTTCTTCCGCGCCGTCTTCTTCTTTCCCGTGCTGCTTTCACCGGTGGTCGTGGCGCTGATATGGAAGTGGATATTGCAGCGTTTCGGCGTCCTGAACGCTGCGCTCGATTCCCTCGGTATCGGTTCGGTGGACTGGCTGCTGGAGGCCAACCTTGCCTTTGGATGGTCGGTATTCCTGTCCGTCTGGGCGCATATGGGCTTCTACACGCTCATCCTGCTTGCCGGCCTTCAGGCCATTCCGCGTGACGTCTATGAGGCGGCACAGCTGGACAAGGCAAGCCCGTGGCGGATTTTCCGACGGATCACAATGCCGCTTCTCGCCCCGACCATGCTGGTGGTTCTCGTATTGTCCCTCATCAAGGGCGTACAGACCTTCGATGAAGTCTTCGCATTTACCGGCGGTGGGCCGGGTTCGGCGACGACCTTCATCATTCAATTCATCTATCAGACTGGTTTTGCCGGAACACCCCGCAACTTCGGACTGGCCGCGGCCGCTTCGCTGCTGCTTGCCGTGGTTCTCGTGGTGCTGACTGCCCTGCAATTCCGGGCCAACAGGAGCAAAGTCGATGGCTAGGATTGGCGCATTTCTAACCCGCACACGCGGCAGAAACGGCAAATTGCACTGGACCGACTGGCTGTCCTACGCCTATCTCGGCGTTGCCGTTTTGATGATGTTCGGACCCGTTCTCTGGCTCGTTCTCTCCTCCTTCAAGACGGAAGCCGACCTCCAGCGGTTTCCGCCGCGCCTGCTTCCCTATGCGCAGGAAACGGTGGTGATTGACGGTCAGGCCGCACCTTTGCCGGCCTTTGTCGACAAGGAAGGCCGCAAGCTCGGCATGATCAGGCGCGTCGGGCTCGTCGCCCAGGTGGTGGATCCGGCAAAGCCCGGCGAAGTCATGAAGATGCCGTTCAACGAGCTGCGCCCGGCCGAGAAGGTTGCACTGGCGACGGAGAACTACACCGAGCTTTTCCAGCGCTTCAACTTTCCGCTTTATTTCTGGAACTCGACCTTCATCACCGTGACGTCGACCGTCATCATGCTGATCGTGAACTCCATGGCGGCCTTTGCACTGTCGAAATACAGCTTCAAGGGCAGAGGCGTGGTTCTGGCACTCGTCGTCGGAACGTTGATGATCCCGCAGACCGTCGTGCTCGTTCCGCTTTTTCTCATCACCAGCCAGCTCGGCATGATCAACAGCCTGTGGGGTGTGATCATTCCAGGAGCGGCCACACCGACAGGGGTATTTCTGCTGCGCCAATACATGCTGACCATCCCGGATGAAATCCTCGATGCGGCACGCATGGACAAGGCCAGCGAATGGAAAATCTACTGGCGCATCATCCTGCCGCTGTCTGCACCGGCGCTCGCGGTATTGGCCATCCTCGCCATCATGTGGCGTTGGAACGACTTCCTGTGGCCGCTTATCGTGCTGACGCGTAACGACAATTTCACCCTGCAACTGGCGCTCAACTCCTTCCAGGGCGAAATGACGACAGAGTGGAGCAATCTGCTGGCCATGACGGTGCTGACATTGGCGCCAATCGCGCTGGTCTTCATGTTCCTGCAAAAATATATCGCCACCGGCATCGCATCGACCGGCGGAAAATGATCCTCAAGGGAGGGAATGACACAATGGCAAGTATAGAGCTTCGTCAGGTCAAAAAAACATATGGCGCCCTCGACGTCATCAAGGGTATCGATCTCGATATCAAGCACGGCGAGTTCTGTGTTTTCGTCGGCCCGTCCGGTTGCGGAAAGTCGACGCTGCTGCGCATGATCTCCGGTCTTGAAGAGCTGAGCGGCGGCGATATCGTCATCGGCGGCGATGTGGTGAACGCGGTTCCGGCTGCCGATCGCGGGCTTGCCATGGTGTTCCAGTCCTATGCGCTCTACCCGCATATGACGGTTCGGGAAAACCTGTCCTTCGGCCTGGAAAATATCGGCACGCCGAAAAAAGACATCGTCGAGAAGGTCTCACAGGTGTCCAAGATGCTGCAGATCGACCAGCTGCTTGAGCGGCGGCCGAAGGACCTGTCGGGCGGCCAGCGACAGCGCGTCGCGATCGGTCGCGCTGTCGTGCGCGAACCGCGGGTTTTCCTGTTTGACGAGCCGCTGTCGAACCTCGATGCGGAACTGCGCGTGGATATGCGCGGCGAGATTTCCAGCCTGCATCGGCGTCTTGGCAATACCATGATCTATGTGACCCACGATCAGGTGGAGGCCATGACGATGGCCGACAAGATTGCCGTGCTGCGCGCCGGAAAGCTCGAGCAGTTCGGCGTTCCCCTCGATCTTTATAATCGCCCCGCAAACCTTTTCGTAGCAGGCTTCATCGGTTCGCCGAAGATGAACTTCTTCGCCGGCGAAGTAGTAGCAGAAGGTCAGCCGTCCCTTAAAATCGCGACCGGCGAATTGATCCCGTTGCCGCAGAGCGGCTTTTCCTACGCATCCGGCCAGAAGGTCACGCTCGGCATTCGCCCCAACCATGTGCAGCCCACACCGGACGGTGCGGTGACCATGTCCGTGCGAACGGCAGAGCAGCTCGGCGGGGAATCCTATCTCTATGGCAACCTCGGTGACGGCAGCCACGTCACCCTGCATCTTGAGGGGCAGACATCGACATCGGCTGGCGAAGTCATCCGCATGTCGGCGCCCCTCCAACATATCCACCTCTTCGATACGAAAAGCGGGCTGACGCTGAAGCAGGACTAAGCCTCCGTCGCCACGCCCCGTAAAGCAGGACCTTTGACATGACCGACAAAAAACTCCGTTCCTCCCGCTGGTTCGCGCCTGACGATCTGCGCAGTTTCGGCCACCGCTCACGCATGATGCAGCTTGGCTATTCGGAGGAGGATTTTGCCGGCAAGCCCGTCATCGGCATTCTCAACACCTGGTCGGAGCTGAATACCTGTCACTCGCATTTTCCCGAACGTGTGAAGGATGTGAAGCGCGGCGTTCTACAGGCAGGTGGCTTCCCGGTCGAGATGCCCTCGCTTTCGGTCGATGAGAGTTTCACCAAGCCGACCTCCATGCTCTATCGCAACATGCTCGCCATGGAGACGGAGGAAATGATCCGTTCGCATCCGCTGGATGGCGTGGTGCTGATGGGTGGTTGCGACAAGACCACCCCCGGCCTCGTCATGGGAGCGATCTCGGCCGGCGTGCCGATGATCTATCTTCCGGCCGGGCCGATGCTGCGCGGCAACTATGCCGGCAAGGTGCTGGGCTCCGGCTCCGATGCCTGGAAATACTGGGACGAGCGCCGGGCCGGTAACGTGACCGATGAAGAATGGCGCGGCGTGCAGGGCGGCATTGCCCGCTCCGCCGGCGTCTGCATGACCATGGGTACGGCATCGACCATGACGGCAATCACCGATGCGCTCGGTCTCACTTTGCCCGGCGCTTCCTCCATCCCGGCGGTGGACGCCGAACACCAGCGCATGTCGGCAGGCTGTGGCCGTCGCATTGTGGAAATGGTGGCCGAGGAGCTGACCCCGGATCGTATTCTTACTGCGGCCGCGTTTCGGAATGCGGCCATCGTTGCCATGGCGACCGGTTGTTCCACCAATGCCGTCGTGCATCTGATTGCCATGGCGCGCCGCGCCGGTGTACCGATGACGCTGGACGAGCTGGACGAACTCGGCCGCGTGACGCCGCTTATCGCCAATGTCCGCCCCTCCGGCAAAGATTACCTGATGGAGGATTTTTATTATGCGGGCGGTCTGCGAGCCCTGATGAAGCAGATCGAAAGCCGTCTGGACTGTTCCGTGCTCACCGTTACCGGCCGCAGCATGGGCGAAAACCTCGAAGGCGCGCGGGTCTATAATGACGACGTCATCCGCTCGCTGGATAACCCTGTTTACGCTGAAGGATCGCTTGCCGTTCTACGCGGCAATCTCTGCCCGGATGGTGCTGTGATCAAGCCCGCCGCCTGCGATCCGAAACTCCATTTCCATGAAGGTCCGGCGCTGGTCTTCGATAGCTACCCCGAGATGAAGGCGGCAATCGACGATGAAAATCTGGATGTGACGCCCGATCACGTTCTGGTTCTGCGTAATGCGGGCCCGCTTGGCGGCCCAGGCTTTCCCGAATGGGGCATGTTGCCCATCCCCAAGGCGCTGATCAAGAAGGGTCACCGCGATATGGTGCGCATCTCCGATGCCCGCATGTCCGGCACCTCCTATGGCGCCTGCGTTCTTCATGTCGCGCCGGAAAGCTTCGTCGGCGGGCCGCTTGCCCTGCTGAAGACCGGCGATATCGTGCGGCTCGATCTGCCCCAGCGCCGTCTCGACATGCTGGTCAGCGAAGAGGAGATCGCCCAGCGTCGGGCCGCATGGCAGGCGCCGCCGCCGCGTTACGAGCGTGGTTATGGCTACATCTTCTCGAAACACGTTACCCAGGCGGATGCCGGATGCGATTTCGATTTCCTGCAGACGGATTTCGGCCGCACCGCTGGCGAACCCGACATATTCTGAGACGGGAGYGCGCAAAATGATGAAACGTTTGCTGATTACGGGCGCCGGCGGCAAGCTGGGCAGCATGTTGCGCGGCAGGCTCGGCCACCTCGCGGAGATCATCCGCCTTTCGGATGTGGTTGATATGGGTGCGGCGGCAGCGAATGAAGAGATCATCCGCTGCTCTCTGGAGGACGGTGGCGCCGTCCATGCGCTGGTGAAGGATTGCGACGGCATCGTCCATCTCGGCGGCATCTCCGTCGAAAAGGCTTACGATCCCATCGAGGCCGCCAATCTGCGCGGTGTCTATAATCTTTACGAGGCAGCAAGGCTTGCTGGCATGCCACGCATCCTGTTTGCCTCCAGCAACCACACCATCGGATATTATCCGCAGGGTGAGCAGCTATCGCCGCAGACGCCGTTTTTGCCGGATGGCCTTTACGGCGTCTCGAAGATTTTCGGCGAGGCAATGGCGAGCCTCTACCATTCCAAATTCGGACAGGAAACGGCCATCGTCCGCATCGGCTCCTGCGAAGAGAAGCCCACCAACTGGCGCATGTTATCCACCTGGCTCAGCCATGACGATCTGGTCTCCCTGGTAGAGTGCGTATTTCACGCGCCAAAACTCGGTTGCCCGGTCATCTGGGGCGTCTCTGCCAATGACGACAGCTGGTGGGATAATTCCCACGTCGATTTTCTCGGCTGGCAGCGGCGGGATAATGCCGCACGCTTCCGGGCCGATATCGAACGGGATGTCCCTCGCCCTGATCCGGATGCCGCAATCGCGAAATACCAGGGCGGCGTTTTCATAGACGAACCGATCCACAAAAACTGATGTGCAGACACTCACGCTATTCGAGGAGAATAAGATGAATACAGAAACCAGGGAAAAATTGATGACGGTTTCCGTCGCCACCCTCGCAACCGCACTCTACAAGCGCGGCCTGCGCAACCAGGTCATTCAGGGTGTGCACCCGCTTGGCCACAAGGGCGCGAACATGGTTGGGCCCGCTTTCACGCTGCGTTACATGCCCGCCCGCGAAGACCGCAACCAGCTGGTGGAATTCCGCAACCCCGCACATCCCCAGCGCGTCGCCATTGAGACCTGCCCGCCCGGCCACGTACTGGTCATGGACAGCCGCAAAGACCCGAGCGCCGCATCTGCTGGTGATATTCTCATCACCCGCCTGATGGTGCGCGGTGCTGCCGGCGTCGTTACGGATGGCGGTTTCCGCGATGCTGCGACGATTGCGGAGCTGGATATTCCAGCCTACCACACCCGACCATCCAGCCCTACCAATCTCACCAAACACGAAGCAATTGAAATCAACGGACCGATCGGCTGCGGCGATGCCCCGATTTTCCCCGGGGATATCATTGTCGGTGATGCGGATTGCGTCATCGTCATCCCCGCCGGAATTGCCGACGAAATCGCGACAGAAGCGGTGGAAATGACCGCTTACGAGGATTTCGTGGTCGAACAGGTGAAGGGCGGCGCAACCATCATCGGTCTTTATCCCTGCACGAAGGACGAACACCAGAAAGCTTTCGCCGTATGGCGCGAACAGAGAGACCGTTCGGGCGCGTGAGCCGAACAGAACGCTTGCCGGTTTCGTCCGCAATGCCTTGAAGCAAGCCTGCATGGGTAGCGTCCCACTCATGCAGGCGGACTCGCATGTACAATAATACCAAGTCGCCGAAGCGACTGGGCCGACGACTTTTTCGCACTAAAAACCGGCCCGAAATGGGTTTCTGTCGATAGTCGTAAAATKATCCCCTGGAGTTTGTGGTGTTTGGTAACACCCGCAAAAACACATTGACTATGCCTATATTTCCATTAATCTGGATATATGGAACAAGAACAAGCTATTCTCGCTTTGGCGGCGCTTGCCCAGCCAACCCGTCTCGAAACTTTTCGGCTTCTTGTGCGGCACGCACCGGAAGGCTTGCCGGCGGGTGACATCGCGCGCGCGCTGGTGGTGCCCCAAAACACCATGTCCGCGCATCTGAATGTTCTGTCACGCGCGGGCCTCGTATCATCGCAACGCCAGAGCAGAATCATCATGTATCGCGCGCAGATAGAACAGCTTCGCGACATGACGCTGTTTCTCCTGAAAGATTGTTGTGGTGGATCGGCAGAGCTTTGCGCTCCGCTGATCGCCGAGTTGACGCCCTGCTGCACTCCACACGCGGGAAAGTCCGCCTGATGTCCACATTTGAACGTTACCTAACCGTCTGGGTGTTTCTGTGCATCATCGTCGGTGTCGCCCTCGGCCATTTGCTGCCCGGCGTCTTCCAGCTCATTGGCGCGGCCGAGATTGCCAAGGTGAATATCCCGGTCGCAATCCTGATCTGGCTGATGATCATTCCGATGCTTCTGAAGATCGATTTCCGCTCTCTCACGCAGGTCGGCACCTACTGGCGGGGTATCGGCGTCACGCTGTTCATCAACTGGGCCGTCAAGCCGTTCTCGATGGCGTTGCTGGGCTGGCTCTTCATCGGCTGGCTGTTCCGCCCCTATCTTCCCGCTGACCAGATCGACTCCTATATTGCGGGACTGATCATTCTTGCCGCAGCGCCCTGCACTGCCATGGTCTTTGTGTGGTCTAACCTGACACGCGGCGAACCACTATTCACGCTCTCGCAGGTCGCACTCAACGATGCGATCATGGTCATCGCCTTTGCTCCCATTGTCGGCCTTTTGCTTGGCCTGTCCGCAATCACCGTTCCATGGGACACGCTCGTCCTCTCCGTTGCCSTCTATATCGTCGTGCCCGTCTTCCTCGCGCAGTTCATCCGGCACCGGCTCATGGCGGACGGAACGTCACGGATGCTCGATCGCATTCTCGCAAGGCTGCAGCCGATTTCGCTGCTAGCGCTGCTTGCAACACTGGTTCTTCTCTTCGCCTTCCAGGGCGAGCAGATTATCGCCCAACCGGCCGTTATTGGCTTGCTTGCAATCCCCATCCTTATCCAGGTCTATCTGAACTCCGGGCTCGCCTATCTTCTGAACCGGATGAGCGGCGAACGGCACTGCATTGCCGGTCCGTCGGCACTGATCGGTGCAAGCAATTTCTTCGAACTCGCAGTTGCGGCCGCTATCAGCCTGTTCGGTTTTCAATCAGGCGCAGCACTGGCAACCGTTGTCGGTGTCCTCATCGAGGTTCCGGTCATGCTCTCGGTCGTCTGGATCGTGAACCGCTCGAAGGATTGGTACGAGGCGGCCCCAGCCGTTTCCCGAAACACAATTACCGAAAGGCAATGAGCATGGACGTCACCATCTATCACAACCCGGATTGCGGCACTTCGCGCAACACCCTCGCACTCATTGAGCACGCCGGTATTCAACCCACTGTGATCGAGTATCTGAAAACCCCGCCGAGCCGCGAGCAACTCGTCAAGATGATCGCCGACGCCGGGCTGACCGTCCGCGAGGCGATCCGCGAGAAGGGCACGCCCTATACGGTGCTTGGGCTTGGATATCCTGAACTGACCGATGACCAGTTGATCGATGCCATGCTCGAGACGCCAATCCTGATCAACCGACCATTCGTCATCACCCCGATGGGTACGCGGTTGTCGCGCCCCTCGGAAGTGGTTCTGGATATACTTCCGGCAGACGCATTCAAGGGGCCGTTTACCAAAGAAGACGGCGAACAGGTCCTCGATGATGAAGGAAAGCGCATTGCCTGACACATTCCCCGCACTTGAGGGCCAGCACCTGCACGCGATTGATCTCGATGCTCTGCGTCCGGCCTTTTCGACACATAAGCCCCGCATTCTGATCCTCTACGGTTCGCTACGCGAGGTATCCTACAGTCGTTTGCTTGCCTTCGAAGCAGGGCGGCTGCTCGAACGGCTTGGATGCGAAGTTCGGATATTCGATCCGAAGGGCCTGCCTTTGCCCGACGAAGCACCGGTGAGCCACCCGAAGGTGCAGGAATTGCGTGAGCTCTCGCAATGGTCGGAAGGGCAGGTTTGGGTAAGCCCCGAGCGCCACGGCGCGATGACCGGCATCATGAAGTCGCAGATCGACTGGATTCCTCTCTCACTCGGATCTGTTCGCCCGACACAGGGCAAGACGCTCGCCGTCATGGAGGTTTCCGGCGGCAGCCAGTCCTTCAATGCCGTGAACCAGATGCGTATCCTCGGGCGATGGATGCGGATGATCACCATCCCCAACCAATCGTCGGTCGCAAGGGCGTATCAGGAGTTCGATGCTAGCGGACGGATGAAGCCGTCTCCCTATTACGACCGGGTGGTAGATGTCTGCGAGGAGCTGGTGAAGTTCACCATCATGACCCGCGATGCCTCGGCCTATTTGACCGACCGCTACAGCGAGCGGAAGGAAGAAGCGGTCGAGTTGGAGAAGCGGGTCTCCCTGAAATCGATCTGACGACCTAGGTTGTTGCGGTGGCTGGCCGCCGACAGGATGCTGCCACCGCAACGAATGCCGTGATGCTGACCGCGCCGAGACATGCGTTTCCAATGAGTGACAGGCTCAGGCCAAAGTTTTCCATGGACGCCGCGAACGCGAAGGGTGCCCCGGCTCCGAGCGCCAGTCGAGCTGCCGCCATCTTGCCCGTGATCGCGCCATACCCTTCCGATCCGAACAGATAGAGTGGCAGGCTGCCCTGCGCGATGCTGTTGATGCCTGACCCAAGCCCGAGGCAGATTGCGAACGCGACTGCCCCCGGTAGCCAGTCTCGCGTTGCCAGCAAGATCAGGATGCCGAACACGATCAGCACCGCCGACAGGACGGCGAGCGCTGGCGGCGACAGGTTCTTTCCGAAGACCATGTTGATCAGGCGGCTTGCGACCTGTGCCGGACCGAACAGAGATCCTATAACTACTGCCGCGCCACCTAGCCCGATGGAACCGAGCATCGGCACCATGTGCGCGAGGATCGCGGCAAGCGAAAATCCGAGAAGCGCGAAGGCGAACGACACCATGATCATGCTTCGGCGGCGCGCATCGTGGGGGATTGCTCCGATTATGGCTTCGCGAGGGACGGCCGCATCCGCATTCGGTCCGGTCTTGCCGACGCGCATGATCCAGACGTGTAGAGGCATGCAAAGGAACAGATTCAGCGCTGCAAAGACCAGATAGATCTCACGCCACGACATCCATTCGGAAAGCGCGGCCGAGATCGGCCAGAAGATCGTCGATGCGAACCCACCGATCAGCGTGAGGTAGGTGATGCTCCTGGATGCGGTTCTGGGATCGCTTTCGACCAGCGTCGCGAATGCGGCCTGATACTGCACCATTCCGGACGATACCTCGAGCAGGATGATGGCAACGGCGAAGATTGCGACTGACGGTGACCAGGCACAGAGCGACAGCATCAAGGCCGCAAGGCCTGAGCCGACCGTCATCACCGTGGCGGCTCCGATCCTATCCATCTGCCTGCCGATATAGGTTGCCGACAGACCTCCGATGAAAAGCGACACCGAGAAGACGCCAAATACCTCCGCCAATGTCAGGTCGAGGTCTTCCGCCATGCCGGGGGCAAGAATACTGAAACTGTAATAGAGAGTGCCGTAACCGATGATCTGCGTGAGGCCAAGCGCTGAGACGATGCCAGCAGGTACTTTCGAATTATGCAACGACATTGCCCCCATCGGAGGAAGTGCCGGCCGGACTGGCGCATCCATCGCTTCGCTCGACATTCTCCAGAATCGCCGGATGTTCGGCACAACAGTCTTCTACCAGGAATTTCACAAGCTCGGCCAAAGTGTCGTAGCTGGCGCTGTAAAGGATAGACCTCGATATTCGTCGTTGCGAGACCAGGCCAGACCGCTCCAGTTCCTTGAGATGAAACGACACGTTCGTCGCCGAGACGCCCATGCGCTCGGCGATTGCACCGGCGGCCAGTCCGTCAGGACCGGCAACGACAAGTGCTCGAACGATCGCGAGGCGCGTCTCCTGAGAGAGGGCAGCAAATGCCGAAAGAGCCTGATGCTGATCCATACTTCAATAATCCTTGAATTATTGAAGTATGGATAGCGAACGGCGATGCCATCGGCAAGGCAATTTCTTCCCGAGATCACACTTGCCCCTCTGGAACATACGTAGGCGTTCGCGGCGACGGGGCTATGAGCGGCGTATGCTCTACGCCTTGCGCGCGTTCTTGTGAAACGCCTCTGATGCGAAACCGGCGAGTTCGCGAATGAAGAAATCGAGCACCGTCGAAGGCTTTTCAGCGGACCGCGTGGCAATAACGAAGGTGGACTGGATACGGGTCTTTGCTGCCATCAACGGCCGGAAAATTCCTTTCTGGACCCAATCATCTGCATAATGATCAGGCAGATACCCAACATAGTGGCCGGACATCACGAACATCGCCTGCGCCTCCATGTTGGAGGCCGAAGCGCGCGCCCGTGCCTGCGGAAAATATTGCAGCTCACGCATATTGGCATAGGGCCGCACGACAAAATCGAAGGATTCGATGCGCTCGACGGAAAGTTCGGCATCGGGAAGATGAAAGAGCTGGTGTCCCTTCGCGCAATACAGTGAATGCGCCTCTTCCCTGAAGCGCGAAAGCTTCAGGCCCTGATACGGCAGCGTTTCCGGTAAAAGTGCGATGTCCAGGCCGCCATTGGCAATTTCCGACAACAGGGCGTCCGGCGTGTCGATCACCAGCTCGATACGTGCTTCCGGCGCCTTTTCGCTGATGCGGGCGATGATGCGGTGAATGGGCAGGTCGTGATCGGTAATCGTGTTGTCCACAAGTCCCAGTCGCAACGTACCGGTAATACGGTTCTTGAGCGTACCGATATCGCTTTCGAAGGCGTTCAGCGCCAGGAACAGCACTTTCGAACGCTCATGCACGAGCGCGCCGCGATCCGTCAATTCAAAACCGGATCGCCCTCGCCGACACAGCTTGAAACCGAGCCTGTCTTCCAGCGCCTTGATATGGAAACTGACAGCGGACTGGCTCAGCCCGAGCGTGATTTGCGCGCCGAGAAAACTCTTGTGCTCCACGACGGCGCGGAAGACGGCGAGAGAACGAAGGTCGGATTGCGCGAGCTGCATGGGAACCGTTACATCAATTTTACAAATATAAACTTCATCAGTTTCCTATTTTTCTGGAATAATGTCCATGGTTTCCTCCTCCCCAATGACAAACCAATAAGGGAACGAAACCATGCAAAACCTGCTCACTCTGAAATCTCTCACGCTCTGCGCAGCCTTCGCCGTCAGCCTCGGCGCATCCGCCCATGCCGCCGATCTTCTGGAAAAGATCAAGGCCGATAAGGTTTTCACTGTCGCAACCGAGGCCCGGTTTGCGCCGTTCGAATTTGTCGAAGACGGCAAGATCGTCGGTTATTCCGCTGACATCATGCAAGAAGTCATGAAAGCCTTGCCGGGCGTTGAGCTGAAGCGTCTCGATCTGCCCTGGCAGGGCATCCTGCCAGGCCTTGCCGCCAGCCGCTTCGATTATGTCGTGACCTCGGTCACCGTGACGCCGGAACGCATGAAGGCCTACAAGCTCTCAGCACCCGTCGCCGATGCGACGATGGCAATCCTGAAACGCAAGGGCGATGCCGAGATCTCCAAGCCGGAAGATATCGCGGGTAAGCCCGTCGGCTCGCAGGCGGGCTCCGCGCAGCTCAAGGCGCTTGAGACGTTTTCCGCCGAACTGAAGGCCGCCGGCAAGGATGCCACGACGGTCTCCAGCTACACGGATTTCTCGGAAGCTTATGCCGACCTCGGTGCCGGGCGCCTGCGCGCCGTCGTCAACTCGCTTCCAAACCTTCTGGAAGCTGCACGCCAGCGGCCGGATGCTTTTGAAGTCGTTCTGCCGACCTTCGGACCGAAGACCTATTTCTCATGGGCGGGCCGCAACGATACTGACAGTGCGACGCTAAATGCCTTCATGGACAGTGAATTGGCAAAGCTCAATGCATCCGGCAAACTGGCGGAATTCCAGAAGAAATGGTTCGGCGCGCAGATGGAGCTTCCCGCCACTCTGCCGGCGACTGAGTGACCGGCAGGTCGAACCGGTCATGGACAAGATATCTTTTGCCATCTGGCCGGTTCTTGTGGACGGCCTCTTCACCACGCTGACCGTCAGCCTTTCGGCGCTTCTTCTGGGAGCGCCGCTGGCCCTTCTCCTCGCGGCCTGCGGTCGCAGCGGCCGCCTGCCCCGCCTGGCATCCGGTCTCTACATCTCCTTCTGGCGAGGCACGCCCATTCTAGTCCAGCTGCTGATCGTCTTCTACGTCCTGCCACTTCTGGGGCTGGATCTGACGCCGGTTGCTGCCGCAACTTTGGCGCTGGCGCTAAACACAGCCGCCTTCCAGTCGGAGATATACAGGGCAGGCCTGCAATCCATTCCAAAGGGAGAACGGGAAGCCGCCGCCATGCTCGGCCTTTCCGCAGGTCGTACATTCCTGCACATTGAAGTGCCTCAGGCCTTCAGAACCATGTTGCCGGCACTTGTCGGCGAGATACAGGCTCTCGTGAAGAACTCCTCACTCGTTTCGGTCATCGCCGTCACCGACTTGACGCGCCGTGCTCAGCAATATGCGGCCACCACCTTCCGGCCACTCGACGCCTATCTCTCGGCTCTCCTGCTTTATGTCGCGGTTGGAGCGCTGCTTGCGGGAATAGGCCTCCTTGTCGAACGCCACCTGACAAAGGGAGCGACGCGATGATTTCCGGCTTCCTGAACGATATTCCTCTCTATGCGGCCGGGTTGTTCACAACACTGACAGTTTCCATTGCGGGTATCGCGCTGGCCGTCATCATCGGTATCGTGCTGGCTGCGGCGCTACGGTCGCGGTACATGGCCATCTTCCTGCCGGTAAGGCTTTATGTGGAGTTTGCCCGCGGCGCGCCGCTCGCGCTGATCCTGTTTCTTTTCTATTATGGCGGCCCGCAATTGGGGTTGATCCTCAGCCCCTATGCCGCCGGCATCGTCGGTCTCGGCCTCTATGGCGCTGGCCCCTTTGCGGAGATTTTCCGCGCCGGTTTCAATGCCGTTCCAAGAGGCGAGATCGAAGCGGCGGGAATGCTGGGCATTACCTCCGGCGACACCTTTCTCCACATCCAGATGCCGCAGGCGCTGGCACTGACGCTGCCGGCTTCCGTCGGCCAGGCCATTAATCTTGTCAAGGAATCCGCCGTTCTGTCCGTCATCACGCTCAGCGAGCTGACCAAGGTCGCCGGTACGATCAGCTCGATCACCTTCGCGGTCGTAACCCCTTATCTCACCATTGCCCTGCTCTACTGGGCAATCGTCGAAATCCTGTCGCGGCTCGGCCTCTATCTCGAACGCCGCCTTTCCACCGAAGGCTCCTGACATGAGCGAACGAACAGTTGTTATTTCCGCGCGCGGCTTGGAGAAAAGGTTCGGTGACAAGACCGTTCTGAAAGGCATCGATCTCGACATTCATATGGGTGATGTCCTGTGCATCATCGGACCTTCGGGATCGGGCAAGAGCACGCTTCTGCGCTCGCTTGCATTTCTCGATCCCTATGACGCGGGTGATGTCGATGTCTTCGGCCGCCTGATCGGCTGGCGTGAAACCCCGCTTGGCCGCGAACGCGCCGGTCCGAAAGAACTGGCAGAGACGCGCCGCCCGCTTGGAATGGTCTTTCAGCACTTTCATCTGTGGCCGCATATGAGCGTCATCAAAAACGTGACATTGGCGCTCAGGCTCGTCCATGGTCTTCCCCAGGCCGAAGCGATAAAGCGCGGCCGCGCCATGCTGGATAAAGTCGGGCTTGCCGCTTTCGCTGACCGCCGACCCGACGGCCTGTCCGGTGGGCAGAAGCAACGCGTCGCCATCGCCCGCGCACTGGCGGTGAACCCCCGCGCCATGCTGTTCGACGAACCGACCTCGGCACTCGATCCCGAACTTGTCGGTGAAGTGCTTTCCGTCATGAAGACGCTCGCGGCGGAAGGAATGACCATGGTCATCGTCACGCACGAAATGGGTTTTGCCGCGCATGCGGCCAACCGTGTCGTCTTCATGGATGACGGCAAGATCGTTGAGGAAGGCGCGCCGCAGACGCTTTTCAGTAATCCGAAGAGCGAACGCCTTTCCCAATTTCTGCAAACCTGGCGCGAGCGCGCACTTTGATATCTGAAAGGACATCTCCATGACTGCCCACGGCTATGACGGCGGACGATTGAACCTGCCATTCGTCGGTATTTCCACCTTTGCCAAAAGTCCCTACGTCGAAAACTGGGACGCGATCGACGCGGATGTTGCGGTTCTCGGTGCCCCGTTCGATTTTGGGACGCAATGGCGCCCCGGCGCCCGCTTCGGGCCGCGCAGCATCCGTGAGGCCTCCACCCTGTTTTCCTTCGGCCACGCGGGCGCCTACGATCACGAGGACGACGTCACATATCTGGAAGGCGTGAAGATCGTCGATATAGGCGACGCCGACATTGTTCATACCGATACGGTGAACAGCCACGCGAATATCGAGTTCGGCGTCCGCAAGATCCTTAAAGCCGGCGCACTGCCTGTGGTGCTTGGCGGAGACCACTCCATCAACATCCCTTGCATCAATGCCTTCAGCGATCAGGAGCCGATCCATCTGGTGCAGATCGACGCGCATCTCGATTTCGTCGATGAGCGTCACGGCGTCCGCTTCGGACATGGCAGCCCCATGCGCCGCGCCTCGGAAAAACCGTGGGTCACCGGAATGACCCAGCTCGGTATCCGCAACGTCTCCTCCACCGCAAAGGAAGGATACGACTATGCCCGCTCCCAGGGTTCGGATATTCTCTCCGTGCGCCAGATCCGCAAACTCGGCGTGGACGCCGTAGTGGAGCGCATCCCCGCGGGCAAGCGCTATTATCTTTCGATCGATATCGATGGCTTCGACCCGTCCATCGCGCCAGGAACCGGGACCCCGAGCCATGGCGGCTTCATCTATTACGAGGTACTGGAACTGATTGCAGGTCTTGCAAAGCGTGGCGAGATCGTCGGCATTGATCTGGTCGAGGTCGCGCCTGATTACGATCACACCGGCTCAACCGCCATTCTGGCTGCGCAGATTCTGCTCAACACGATCGGACGTATCTTCATAGCTCGGAACGCATAAAAAACCGCGATCCGCCCATACTGGATCCTTGGCCACGCAGCGCGCAAGAAGGGCCGCCCTTGGGGCTTCCTGGAGTTCGATGGTCTCGTCAGCCGTGAAGCCAAAAGCCCTCCGCGGGGGGAGGGCTTTTGTTTGCATTGATGTAGCTATGGTTGCGACGGTTTTAAAAGTTCAAAAACGCCAAACGCGCCTCGCTGCACCACACAAAAATCAGATATCAACGACAAGCCCCTTTGCCTTCAGGACGGGCTCCAGATTGCTAACTTCGATAACGGATTTGCCCTGCTTGTAAGCTTCAATGAAGCCCGCTTCAGCATCTTCGCGAATTTGCGAAAGACGTGCTGATTCCTGAGCGTCCGCACGACGCACAACCACCAAACCGTCCGCATCGCCAACAATGATGTCGCCGGGATTGACGATCTCATCGCCAATGATGATCGTATCGTTTACTGCGGCAATCGTTTCCTTGACGGTACCCTTGATGCAGACGCTGAACGAGAACACAGGGAAGCCAAGGTCTCGAAGCTGCAAGGTGTCACGCACACCGGTATCCGTCACCAGACCACCGATCCCCTTTGCAAGGCAGGCATTTGCCAGCACGTCGCCAAAGGAACCAGCCTCTTCGTACTCACCAGCTGAAACCACGATGATGTCGCCGGGCTTGGCGTAATTAATGGCCAGCTGCAACATGATGTTGTCACGCGGCGCGCATTTGACGGTAAAGGCGGGACCACACAGTTTCATGCGGTAATCGACAGGCTTGATGCGGGAGGAAAGTGCGCCCCTGCGACCCTGTGCCTCGTGGATGGTTGCCGGCGAAAACTTCGAAAGGGCTTCGATTTCTGCCTTGCTTGGCCGTTCTGCTATATCTTTAATGTGGATCATAAAACCTCCCACGGTAAGGCTGGCGGCGGGAACGTCCCGCCACTCGCATTGAGTTTAATTGTCATGTGTCAATCGTTGCCGTGGCTTGAAGCCAGGCGGGATCAGGGGATCGGGTCGAATTTCAGCTCGGAGAGCGGGACGACCTTGTCCGTACGGGTCATTTTGTATTCGGTATTCGGGCCAAGCCACTTGTCCCAGATTTTGTTTATCTCGCCGGAGGCGTCGAGTGTGCGCAGCACTTCATTGATTTTCGCTGTGAGGGCAGGATTGTCCTTTGCCATGCCGACACCGATCGGCTGATAGAGCATAGGCTCCTCGATCATGCGCATCGGTTTGCCCTTGGTCTTCGATTCATTGACGAACTTGGTGGTGGTCATGGTGTTGGCCACCATACCCCGCGCCTTGCCCTGCTGAACGGCAAGATAGGCAGAGGCAGTATCCTGGAAGGTCAGCGGCTCGGACTTGTTGAGCTTGATAGACATTTCAGAGGTCGAGCCCTTGGTGGAGGCGACACGCTGGCCCTCGTAATCCGACTTCTTCTTGCCGGCATCATCAACGGGCACGATCAGCATTTCCTTGGCGAGATAATAGGGATCGCTGAACTGAATCTGCTCGGCGCGGCTTTGTGTGTAGGCGAGATTGGCGACGGTGATATCGACGCGGCCAAGCTTGACTTCCGGCACACGGGCTTCCACCGACACCGGTTTGACTTCGGCCTTAACGCCCAGTTCCTTGGCGATCGCGTTGCAAAGATCAACGTCAAAACCGGCCATTTCACGGGTCTTCGGATCGGGTGCCGCGAATGGCACGACATCAGCAAAGGTTGCGCAACGAAGCACCTTGTTCGCCATGATCGTATCGAGTTGATCAGCCGCCGCTGGTGACGCGAGAGCGGTTCCAGCCAGTGCAACGGTAAGTGTCAGGCATTTCCAGTTCATGGTCAGTTCTCCTCTTATGATTGATTGGTATCAGTGGCGCAGATCGGAAAGGAACCGCTGCGCGCGCGGATGGCGTGGTGCTGTAAAAAACTCTTCCGGCGTCGCTTTTTCGAGAATTTCGCCGGCGTCGATGAACCAGATGCGGTCGGCAACTTCACGGGCAAAGCCCATTTCGTGGGTCACGCAAAGCATGGTCATGCCCTCTGCCGCGAGCCCCTTCATGACGGCCAGCACCTCTCCAACCATTTCCGGGTCGAGAGCGCTTGTCGGTTCATCGAACAACATGACGGGCGGCTCCATGGCCAGCGCACGCGCAATTGCCACGCGCTGCTGCTGACCGCCGGACAATTGCCCCGGATAGGCGCCGGCCTTGTCGGAGAGGCCTACCCGATCCAGAAGCTTCAAAGCTTTCTGGCGGGCAACATCAGGTGCGACGCCTTTCACCCGGATCGGGGAAATCGTGACATTTTCGACAACGGACAGGTGCGGGAAGAGATTGAAATTCTGGAACACAAAACCAACTCTGCTGCGCAGAAGATTGAGTTCCTTTGTCTTGGTTGCCGCGTGAATATCCTGCCCATCGAGCGTGATGGATCCGCTGTTGATCTCTTCGAGACGATTGACGGTACGGATCAATGTGGATTTGCCGGAGCCGGAAGGGCCGCAGATGACGATAACCTCGCCCCGCGCGACTTCGGCGTCGACATTCTTCAAAACCTCGTAGTCGCCATAACTCTTGCAGACATTGGAAATGCGGATGGTCTGCTGTGTTGATGATGCCGTGTTTGTCATGGCTGCTCCGTTATGATTTTCGCCTGCGCCTGCAATGCCTGTTGCCGGCGACCGACCACACCGGCACGGCGTTTGGCGATACGCCGCTCGACGGCATTTGCGAGATACGTCAAGCTCCAGCAAATGGCGTAGTAGACAACCGCGAGGATGAGGAAGACCTGGAATGGTTGGGTCAGAAGCTGATTATTGACCTGACTTGCCGCAAAGGTGAGGTCGGGTACGTTGATGACGTAACCGAGCGTCGTATCCTTGATCGTGGCGACGAATGTCGAGATCATGCTGGGGATCATGTTGTAAAGCGCCTGCGGCAAGATGATGAAG
Organism: Agrobacterium sp. MCAB5; assembly: GCF_052114365.1. NCBI lineage: Bacteria > Pseudomonadati > Pseudomonadota > Alphaproteobacteria > Hyphomicrobiales > Rhizobiaceae > Agrobacterium > Agrobacterium sp. MCAB5. The sequence goes on along the minus strand of NZ_JBFREP010000011.1, from coordinate 9,418 downwards.
CGCATTGCACCGAGATAGCTGTGGCCAAGCGCTCTCGCCGCATCCATCTGCCCCGCACCAAGAGCGACAATACCCGCTCTTACGACTTCGCTGAGAAATGCGCCCTGATAGATGACAAGCGTCGTCAACATGATGACGAAGCTCGGCACGTCTGCGCCGGTCCACAGCGGAACGAGGAAATAACTCCACAGGATGAGCATGAGCAAAGGCACGCCGCGCGTGACATAGACCAGCCCCGTTACCGGCCACCGCAGGAGCCGCCACTTGGACAGGCGCGCCATCGCCATAAGGATGCTGACAGGAAAGGCCAGTGCGATGGCAAGGGCAGACAGGATGATCGTGTTCGCAAGCCCTCCAAGCGGGCCGTTCGGATATTGCCCGATCAGCAGCAGCAACCAGTTGTCATGAACGATGGTAATCATGTCGCCGATCATCCGCGTGCCCTCCACGCCGGATCAAGGCGCATCGAAAGATACGCACCGGCACCCATGATCAACAGCGAGAAGAAGAGGTACAGAACAGTTCCGACAAGATAGATCTCGAAGGTCTGGAAGCTGAGATTTTCAATTTCCTTGATGGCATGCGTCAATTCGGAAGCGCCGATAATGAGGGCGAGGCTGCTGTTCTTGAACAGGGAGACACTGTGATTGATGAGCGGCGGCAGGGCATTGCGCACGCCTTGCGGCATGATGATGAAGCGCATCGCGGAGAGATAACCGTGTCCCAATGCCTTGGCCGCTTCCATCTGTCCCGGGCTGACGGAGCGCAGGCCTGAACGCAGATCCTCACTGAAATAGGCTGCCTGACAGAGACCAAGACCCACCACGGCAAAGATCGCTTCGGCATTGTGACCGATCAGCCAGTCCGTCAAACCTGAAGGCAGGAGCGTGAATATCCCGAAGTACCACAGCATCAATTGCACGAGTGTGGGCACATTGCGGTGGTAGGAAACATAGGCCGCCACGGCGCGATCAGCAAAACGCGACGATGAAAACCGCACGCATAACAGGACCAGCGCAAGCGTCATTGCGAGAGACCATGACCCGATAAAGATGACGAAGGTCATCTGCAATCCGTGCCATAGCATTGCAATATATTGCGGGTCGCTCAGGATTGCCGACAGGTCGAAACCGCTCACGGCTTTTGTTCCTTCGCTGCGTCAGCTTGCGCCACAGTCTGCGGTTTGGCCGTCTGAAGTCCGCCCATAACCTGCAATGTCGGGGTAATTTCCATATGGCCGATATTCATGGAAACTGGCGCGGCAACGGCAAAGGCTATCGCGTCGGCAATATCTTCCGCTTTCGGCAACTCGAAACCATCGATGAAGCGCTCGCGCACGCTCGGATCGTTGCCGTGAACGTGAGTGAAGATATCCGTCGCCACGCGGCCGGGGCAGATCTCCGTTACGCGGACGCGTCTGCCGAATGCATCCAGCCTCAACTGGTTCGAAAGCATGGCGACACCAGCTTTAACGGCATGATAGGTCGAGTTGCCACCGAAATTATAGTTTCCGGCGATGGACGAGATATTGACGACATGCCCGCGATCACGCTCCACCATGCCCGGAACAATCAGCCGGCAGATGTGGAGAACGGCACGGAGATTCACATCGATCAAAAGGTCGATATCCTCCGCATCAGCCTGAAGGAACTTCTTCGGCCTGTCGACGCCGGCATTGTTCACGAGAATGTCGAACTGCACCTTGTTTGCAAGATCGGCAATTGCAGCGCGATCGGTAACGTCGATCGCGTGCGGTATGCAGCCGGTGCGTTCGGCAAGTTCATTCAGGGCGCCGGCGCTGCGGGCAACCGCGTGGACTTCAATGTTTTCGCGGCAAAACCGCTCGACGACAGCGGCACCGATACCGGATGAAGCACCGGTGACCAAAGCGGTCTTGTAATCGGAGAATGRCATTCTGATCCCCTTTTTTGTTACCATCAACACTAGCGAAGCTTTCCCTGCTTGCCTAAGACCGATTATTTTTGGAGTAATAAGTAAGTTTTATGGAGACCCGCAAACAGGCAATTAGAGACGGGATTCCGGGATGTTCTTGTTCCAGGCAGGAGCTTTCCGCTCTGGCGCCCAGATTGCAAAACGCGTGCGAGCCTGTAAGCTGCGCCAAGCATGGATATAAGACGTCTCAAATCATTCATCGTCATCGTAGACAGTGGCAGCATCACGCGCGCCGCAGATATTCTGCATCTGGCGCAACCGGCACTCAGCCAGCAACTAGCCGCGCTCGAAGATCATTTCGGCCAGAAATTGCTCATCCGCAGCCAGCAGGGCGTGACGATGACGGATGCGGGACATGCCGTTTACCGCCATGCACAGATCATATTGCGCCAGATGGAACAGGCGCAGGTCGACGTATCGGCGGCGGGTAACTCAATTGCGGGACGCGTCTCKGTCGGTCTGGTCCCATTCAGCAGCGCTGCAACGCTTTCCGTGGAACTGTTGGCGGAAACGCGGAAGCGACATCCGGGGATATTGATCCACCTGACGGAAAGTGTGGGACAAACCTATAGCCAGATGATCATGAATGGACGTCTGGAACTGGCATTGATCCACGGCGTCGGACCAATCAAGGGCGTAAAATTCGAGCCCATGCTCAGCGAAGAATTTTATCTTGTCGCACATCGCGATTTCGCAATCGAAGCGGATTCAAAACCGGTGCCGATCGCCGCGCTTGATGGCATGCCCATGCTGATGCCACCCGCGTATAATTTTGTCCGGCGCGCTGTAGACACGGCATTCACCCGCAGCCGGATCAATCTGAAGGTCGTCGCGGAAGTGGAAATCGTCAGGACGCTTGCCCGCGCCGTTGCAAGTGGTCTCGGCGCAACCATCATGCCAAAAGCCATTGCCAACCGGATCGTCTCGGAAACGAGCGAACCACTTATTTGCCGGCTGCTGTCGCCACGGATCGAAGAAACACTGTCGCTCTGCATGTCCGACCAGAATTCGCTGTCTGAGCCGGCTTTTGCCGTCAAAGATATCCTGGTGGAACTGACGGAAAAATTGAAACTTTAGAGTATCCTTTGGCCCGGCAACGGAGCCAAAGGATCGTTTTCAGGATCAACGCATATCCTGGCAGAACTGCGCAATGCGGGCGCAGCCTTCGCTCAGCATCTCCATGCTCGTTGCATAGGAGATCCGGAAGTATGGGCTCATACCATAGGCGGCGCCCTGTACCGTTGCCACGTGATGCTCATCCACCAGCGCCATCACAAAATCCACATCACCTTCGATTTTGCGTCCGCCCTTGGTGGTCTTGCCGATAAGCCCAGATATATTGGGATAGAGGTAAAAAGCGCCTTCCGGCTTATGGCAGCGCAAACCGTCAATCTCGCCGAGTTTGCTCAGAACAAAATCGCGACGGTCGCGATAGATAGCGGCGCGTTCTTTAAGAAGATCCTGGGGACCGTCCAGCGCTGCAATCGCTGCCGCCTGCGAAACAGTGGCAATGCCGCCGCCGTTCTGACCGTTTACATTGCTTATTGCGGCGATAAGTTCCTTCGAGCCGCTGGCGCAATAGCCCAGACGCCATCCCGTCATGGCGTAAGCCTTCGACACGCCGTTCATTGTCAGAACGCGGTCATAAAGCCGCGGCTCCACATCGGCAATTGTGCCGAATTCGAAGCCATCATAGACAAGATGCTCGTAAATATCGTCAGTCAGGATCCAGACATGGGGATGACGCAGCATAACCTCTGCGATTGCTTTCATCTCCGCACGGGAGGAGGCGGCGCCGGTGGGGTTGTTGGGAAAATTGAGAATGAGCCACTTGGTACGTGGCGTAATCGCAGCTTCCAAATCTTCGGCACGCAGTTTGAAACCGGTTTGTTCGACGCACGGCACAGCGACCGGAACACCCCCTGCGAATTTGACGATATCCGCATAGCTGACCCATGACGGGGTGGGAATAACGACCTCGTCGCCCGGATTGCAGGTTGCAAGCATGGCGTTGAAAATTACCTGTTTGCCGCCTGCGGAAACGATGATCTGGCTGGCATCGTAGGTCAGATTATTGTCCCGCTTGAACTTTCTGGCRATCGCGGCTTTCAGCGCAGGCGTGCCATCCATCGGTGGATATTTCGTCTGCCCGCCAAGGGCTGCTTCGTGCGCGGCCTCGATTGCGTGAGCAGGCGTCGGGAAGTCCGGTTCACCTGAGGAGAGGCTGACCACCTTGACACCCTGCGCGGCCAGCTCTCTGGCGCGTTGGGTCATGGCAGCGGAAGCGGAGATGGAGACGTTTTTCAGGCGGTCTGATGTAGAGGGCATCTGCATGATCTTTCAGTAAGATTTAGAGAACGGGCCAACCAGAGGCCCATTAAGACGCGAGTTCTGCGGCAGGCGCGAGCGTTGCGCCGGAGGCGCTGATTTCACTACGCACGATACGCGCCAGCTCCAGTGAACCGGGCGTATCACTGTGGACGAGAATGGAGCGAGCCGGCATTGTGATGACCGTGCCATCAATGGCTTCGACCGTGCCATCGGTCAGGAACCGGCGGACACGGGCGCGCACCGATGGTTCATCCTTGACCAGCGCGCCGGGAAGACCCCGCGCTACAAGGCTTCCCYTGGCGTCATAGGCGCGATCGGCCAAAAACAATGCCAGGGTCTTCAATCCAGCGCGTTTTGCCGCTCTCTCGATTTCGCTGTCCGGCGTTACGAACACCACAAGCTTCGGATCAACTGCAGAAATGGCATTCATCATCATATCGGCAAGCGCCGGGTCGCGATTGACCATATTGCCCATGGCCGCATGAAAACTGAAGTGCCCGACTTCGACGCCTTCGCTTTTGGCAATCGCGATCAAGGCCCCGAGCTGATAGAGCATCTGCTGTCTCAACTCATCCGGCTGGAAGGGCATTTCGCGTCGGCCGAAGCCTGCCCTATCAGGCAATCCCGGATGTGCGCCGATGCCGACGCCATTTTCTTTGGCAAGGCGAACCATTCGCGCCATCGTATCTGGCTCGCCGCCATGAAAACCACAGGCAATATTAGCCGACGATACGATCTTCATCATCGCTTCGTCGTCACAGAGCCAGTAAGGACCGAAGCCTTCGCCCATGTCGGAGTTCAGATCGATCTTCATCGTTTCCTCCCTTTGCTCCCTGGTTGTCCGTCAACCCATCGCATTCAGCGCTCGCTTGACCATTTGTGAGGTCTGGCGAACATCATCKACGTATTTCGCAACTGCCCGCTCGGCCACACGCGCTTCCTCGTGATTGGACYTCACGAATTTGATCTTCCCACCCGCGCGTGCCTGTCCTAACCGCCACAGGTCGGCTTCGATCACGCCGGCAATCTTTGGATAACCGCCCGCCGTATTTGCATCGCTCATCTGGATGATCGGCTCGCCACCTGGCGGCACCTGTACAACGCCCGGCATCACACCGTGGGAACGCATTTCGATGGCTTCGGTCGGTTTTATAGGATCACCCGACAGCCGGTAACCGGTCCGGTCGCTGCGGGAGGATATGCGCCAGATCTGGCTCCAGAATTCCTCGCCATCATTGGCAAACAGCTTTTGTTCACCGGCCGGAATAGCACGTATCGGCAAAACGCCGTCCACTACAGGCGGGAAAATATCGCTTAAAGCCACGGAAGGCTCAACTACACCAAGCCCGTTTGATGGCAGTGGTAACAGATCGGCGGAAGCCCCTATTTCGAGCCTGTCACCTTTTGCAAGCGGTCGCCCATCGTGACCGCCGAAACTGCCGCGCAGTGCCGTGCTTCGAGATCCCATCAAAACCGGAACGTCCAACCCGCCCGTAACCGCGACATAGGCGCGGGCGAGTTTCGGCGGCTGCCTCAGTTCCAGTATCTGACCTTCCTTGCCGATATGAGCGCACCAGGAAAGCAGCTCTTTCCCGTCAAGCAACGGGCGCCCATCCGTCCCGGTAACGGCAAATGTTGCTGTTTTCGTAAAACGCAATTTGAATGGAAAAGTCTGGACCTCGATGACGGCAGCATCTGCGGCATTACCGGTCAGAATATTGCCGATCTTAAGCGACAGAGGATCCATGGCACCGCCAGCAGAAACCCCGATGTCACGGTAACCGGGGCGACCGAGGTCTTGCACGGTGTTGAAGGGGCCGGTTTCGATAATCTCGATCATAGCTCGATCCCTGTAGGTATGAAGCGAACCGTATCTCCGGGTGCCAAAAGAGCTGGCGCAGAAGAGGCGGGATCGAACATCTGCAAATCGGCGTAACCGATGGAATTCCACCCATTCGGTCCGGTCAACATCGCCACACCCGTCTGCATTCCACCGATCGTCACGCAACCCTTTTCCATCTTGATCGATGGCACAGTTTTTCGGGGCATATAGATGCGCGCATCAAGACCATGCAGATAGCCAAAGCCCGGCGCGCTCCCAAGCGCGAAGACGCGGTAGGTCGCCTCATGGTGAATCCGCACGACTTCGCGGTCGCTCAGCCCTGAAAAATCACAGATGGCTGGAAGGTCGGCAGCGTATTCGCCCCCATAATGTACCGGTATTTCAACTGTCTTCCCGACAATATCCAAACTGGCTGCTTTATCCCAGGCATCGAGCAACTGAGACACGATGGACTCTGGATCTTCAGGCGTTTCCTTAAAAATCGCCAGAAGGTTCGTCATGCCGGGAATGACTTCCGCAACACCTGCCCAGACTTTTACCGYTTGCGAAAGCGCCCAGATCCAGCGTTGTGCTGGCAGATCAAATTCGCCGGATGCTTCGAGCAAGAATGACCGGGAGCCTATGAACGAAACGCGCGCCTGGCCTTTGATGACGGGCTGGATTTCGTGACGAGGTGCTAGAGTGTTCGATGTCGCAATCATGATTGAAGCTCGATTTCGAACAGCGGATCACCAAAACCAACCAGAGCATCCTGCACGGCAAGCTGATTGACGAGCGAACCGTTACGACCCGCGACAACGGGGATGAGAATGTGGTCGATCCGGATAAATCCAATCACGTCATCTGCAGCAACCAAACGCGGAAGATWTTGCATTTTTGCAGGCAGAGCAGGCTTAGAAGAGCAGAAGAGACCGGCAATCGGCGCTTTTACCACCACTTTCGAAACAGCGCCCTTTGGTGAGCAAACAGTGCCGGCGACGGAAATTGCAGATCTTGCCGAAGCAGAAACAATAATGCGTACCTGACCCTCAGGCGTCGTGATTTCCACGCCATCCACGCCTGCATCCGTCAGCATATCGGTCAAAGCTGTGAGTAAGACAGGGTCGCTAAAGTCGGGCCTGCTCATGCCGCGTTCCGTTCTTTTAGCCATTGTTCAAGATAGTGAATGTCTGTTTGGCCCTGCGCAAAAGCSTCGTCCTCAAACAGGGCGCGCAGGAGCGGAAGATTGGTCGAAATACCCTCCACCCGTGTACCCGCAAGCGCTTGGCGCATCCTAACCATGGCTTCAGCACGGGTCGGCGCATGTACGATCAACTTGGCGATCAAGGAATCATAATAGGGTGACACCCGGTAGCCGACATGGATATGGGTATCGACGCGAATCCCCTCTCCTTCCGGCAGCACAAGATCGGTCACGATGCCTGCCGAGGGGAGAAACTTATCAGGATCTTCGGCATTGATCCGGCATTCGAAAGAATGTCCGTCGCAGATAACATCTGCCTGCCGCAAGTCCAGAGGCTTACCCTGCGCCGCCTTGATCTGGGCCTGAACGATGTCGATGCCGCTCGTCATTTCCGTGACGGGATGTTCGACCTGCAAGCGCGTATTCATCTCGATGAAATAGAACTTGCCGTCTTCAAACAGGAATTCGAAAGTTCCCACCCCGCGATAGCCAATCTGTCGGCAAGCCTCGACGCAAGCCATACCAACCGGCTGGATCACATCGACCGAAATTCCAGGCGCTGGCGCTTCTTCGACCACTTTTTGATGACGACGTTGCATCGAACAGTCGCGGTGACCAAGCCAGACGGCATTGCCGTGCGTGTCGCACAAGACCTGTATCTCGATATGACGGGGATGCTGGAGAAACTTCTCCATGTAGAGGACAGCAGAGCCAAAAGCCTGCCTCGCCTCCTCCCTCGTCAAGGTAATGGCTTCGTGAAGCAAGGCAGCTTCCTGCACYACTCGCATGCCACGCCCGCCACCACCGCCCGCAGCCTTGATGATGATTGGATAGCCGATCTCATTCGCGATACGCTCAACCGTTGCGGCATCCTCGGGAAGCGCTGTATCCGGTCCCGGTACACATGGCACACCGGCCGCAATCATTGCCCGTTTGGCAGCGATCTTGTCGCCCATCGTGGAGATCGACCTTGCGTCTGGACCGATGAATACGAGACCGGCATCTTCGACCGCCTGAGAAAAGGCGGCATTTTCGGACAGAAATCCATAACCGGGATGGATCGCACCGGCACCCGTCAGACGGGCAGCGATTAAGATGGCATTCTGATTGAGATAGCTCTTGGCAGCATTCGCCGGGCCAACACAAAGGAAGGTGTCWGCCGTTTGRCCATATGGAGCCTGCCTGTCCGCCTCAGAGCAGATGGCYACGGTCTTCAAGCCCAATTCGCGGCAGGCGCGCTGAATGCGTGCAGCAATTTCACCCCGGTTGGCAATCAGGACCGTGTCGAAACCCGGCATATCCGATGTGGTGTTGAGACCTTCCGTCACTACGCGATCTCCGCCAGCAAATCATTGGCCTCAACCTCGCCACCATCAACCTCCGTCAGATAGGTGATCCGGCCAGCGCGTGGCGCAACAATTTTATTGAAGACTTTCATGGCTTCGATAATGAAGAGGGCCTGCCCCTCCTCGACCACATCTCCAGCCTCGACAAATGAAGGTTGTCCCGGCGCGGAAGCGCGATGCAAAACGCCAAAAATCGGGGCATGAACGGAGGTCGCCGATGTGGTGCCAGGAAGGATCGACTCCGACTGATCGATTAGGGCGTTATCCTCGGCTTTAACCGAGACATTGCTGCCAGTCTCTGTTCGAGGTGCGGTTTTGAATATCCGCACAGTTACCCTTTTCTCTGTCACCATGAGTTCGGTGACGTTCGTTCGTCCGACAAAATCAATCAGCGTCTTTATCTTCGGCAGGTCCATAAGCRTACTCGGCATTGTCCAAAGCCACCCGGTAATCCCGCACGATCGGGGTCACTTTCGGCTGCCTTAGACCTAGCACGATAGGSTGTTTGATGGGGTCAGAAGAACTTTTGATGGAGGTGTTCTATTAATAGAGGCCGTGAGCCTGTTGAGTTCGCGAAGCTCGAGTGGGCGTAATGGATCGACCGCTGCACGCCATCAGAGCCCCACGTGGCTATACCGCCAGCAATTCATTTGCGGTATCCAAGGCCCTAAACGCAAGGTGCCCTCCGGGATGGGAGGGCTTTGTTGTTGATAGTCTTGAAGATATTGGTTGCGGGGGCAGGATTTGAACCTGCGGCCTTCA
>NZ_JBFREP010000010.1:0-262544 GCF_052114365.1 Agrobacterium sp. MCAB5 | reverse complement strand
GGAGAGCTGGATGTTATCAATCGCGTGCCGCCTGCTCAGCGCCGTGCGTTCGAGGTAATGCGGGAACAGTTGAAGGTGCTGCAGAAGGTTGTCCGCATGCAGGCAAGCCAGAACATCGTAGCAGAGCGCCACCGGCGTGTACTCGACCGTGCCCGCGGCGCTATCCTCTTTAACCAGTGAATGGCTAAGACCTGTGCTGAGCTTCTCCCTCATGCTATTCGCTTGCGGCAATGCGTTGCGTGGCCGGAAGATGGTCAGGCGGATCAGGAGCTTTAATGACCGCTTCAGTAGAGTAGCTGGCAGTTCCAAGGGCAGTTATTCAACCCACTTTGATGGGTTGAATAAATTGAAAATATGCATTATTTGAACCATTGAAAGGGTCAATTAATGCGCCTAACGCTCCAAATCCATTTTTATGGCCAGTGGCATCACGCCGCGACGCTAGAACTTAAGGATGACGCGGCCGGCTTCCAGGGCGCGTCCATCGTCGATTACGATCTCGACTATTTCGTCACAGTTGCATCTGCGGAGTTCGCGGGTGGAAAAACGGTTCGCGACCATCGCGCGTTATCTGTCCGATATCCCGTTGATCTCGAAAATCGATATAGCCGCAGCTGGCCGCCGTTCCTCTTGGATCTTATGCCCCAGGGGCATGCAAGGCGAAAGCTTGCCGAGCATCTCAATCTTGCTGAAGGCTCGCGCGCTTCTGATCTCCCGCTGCTTCTGCGATCGGCGACGGGCGGCATAGGCAATATCCGGATCAAAGAAGCGGCAGAGGCCGAGACGGAACGGCTGCGCGGTGTTGAGCGCCAGGGGGTTACAGAAGCGGAAATGCTTGAGCGCTCGGATCGTTTCATGGAAGTCGCCGATCGCTTCGGAATGCTCGCCTCTGGCTCAAGCGGCCTGCAAGGCGAATGGCCCAAGGTCTCGATGACCCAAGCGAATGACGGTCTCTATTATCCCGACAGCTTCGTAACTGACGATGAGGCCGTGCGCCACGTCATTGTCAAGCTGGTCCGCAGCAACGAGCCCGTGGACCGCCTTATACTCGAAGGCGAAGCCCTCTATTCGCGGATTGCTCACGAGATCGGCCTGAATGTGCACGAACCTTCGACCTATGCCGAAAGTGTCTTGATCATTCCTCGGTTCGACCGGAAGAAAAAAGAAGGTGGCGGAACCGTTAGGCTGGGCCAAGAAAGCCTGGTATCCGCGATCGGCGTTGCTGATTTCGGTCATGTCGGCTCGCACGAGGCCTACATCGACGTTTTGCGCCAATATTCTGCCAATCCCTTCGCGGACATTGTCGAATACCTGAAGCGGGACATCGCCAATTTGGCGCTCGGCAATCCCGATAATCATGGCCGAAATTCTGCACTGAGTAAGCACCAGGACGGCACGATCCGCCTGTCTCCGCTCTTTGATTTCGCGCCAATGCGGCTCGCCAAAGAGGGGATCGTTCGTTCCACCCGCTGGGCCATGATGCGGGACGGTGGTCGCGATCACCTTCCCGATTGGAAACGCATTTGCGCTGAACTGATCCCTGATCCTGATGAGCAGAATGCGCTCGCAACTGAGCTTTCCGTGTTTGCCGAATACCTCCGGCAAACACCGGCTATGGCGAAAGATATGGGTGGGTCTCCGGAAATTCTAAAGCGTGCAATGGGGCGCTGCATTGAAATCGCGGAGAGCGTTCTGGCGGCGTGCCAGTGATGCCGGAGGACAGCTAAATGGCTCGATGGAGAAAGCCAACGAAAGAGGAAATTCTTGAGAACCGGCGAACACTGGCGGAACGCGCTCGGACTGGCGACTTGAGGTTACCTGAGGCTGTTGTTGAAATCCGAAGAGGGCTTGGTTTGACGCAGGACGAATTCGCCAAGACGCTATCGCTCACCAGGCGCCAAGTTGCTGAGATCGAAGCCGGGACGGCGAACCCAACGCTCGAAACTTTAGGGAAGATTGGCCGATTGTTCGGATTTACTGTGGGGTTTATTCCGAAGGCGCAATGATGGCTGAATTTTCTCGGGGGATGGGCGATGGTACCACGCAAGGAAGCGACGGCGAGGATCAAAATCAATCGGCTGCTGGAGGCCGCTGGCTGGCGCTTCTTCGATGACAAGCGGTCCCGCGAATGTCGTTCTTGAGCCGAACGTCAAGCTGAAGCCTGACCACATCGAAAGTCTCGGTGCGGACTTTGAGAAAAGCGCGAAGGGATTGATCGATTTTTGTTGCAGGGTAACGACGGCAAGCCGCTGATCGTCTTGGAAGCGAAATCGCAAGATAAAAATCCTCGTACATACATGACCGAGGCATCGAGGGAGGGTTGCACCCAGCCCCACCCCTCGACTTTGAGAGGTTTCGCGGTCTGCTCGAGAGTGATTGGGGCAGCCCGCAGCAGCGCACGGAGGTGCCCAGGCGCATATTGCATGGCGCTGGCACAAACGGTGGTTCGACAGCTACGACCTGGAAATTTTTCGCATTGATCCAACGGAGCTAGAGACCGTCATTCTCTCATGCCCGTTGTCGCTGTTCTAGGGAATTGCCCGGAGCGGGACTCCTTTGCTGGTAGCCATGTCATTGATCTTGCAGCACTGGGTGCTGTCTCCCACAAGCGACCCTCGATCACCGTTTGAATGCCGTAGAACGTGAGCAGATCTCCGGCGGAGACCCTTACAATGAGACCATCGTCAACGACCGTGATGATGGCACACCCATTTTCGAAATTCAGTTGCCTGCCGTTGCACCTGTCGGTTATCGACGAGCAGATATCTCGGCTCAGCGTGCAGATTTTCTTCGCTACGGTGAGTGCGGCTTTTAGCTCGATGAAGGCCTCTGAGACATTTTGATACCCCATTTATCATTCCTCAGAAGTGTCTTCCATCCGCTTTGCCCAACATAAAACATAACCGACGACCAACGGTGGTATGGAGGACAACATGCAGTTGGTCCGGTTGATGGGAAATACCCACAACGGCGCTCCCTCATATGAGGGGTATCGATACGATCGGCGTACCTCGAAGCTACACCGTGCGGTGGGCGGGATAGTATTTATCAGGATAAATTGGAAAGAGAGGTTCTGCCGATTCTTCAGAACGGGTTCCTCCTTCGGCCCCCCAACGCTTGGCAGACCCGTGTCCAGTTCATGGCCGGCAAACGAGACAGCAAGTGCGTCAAGGCCGGTGGGTAGTAACATCGCTGCCACCGCGGTTGCGCGGGGCTTGACGGTCAACACCCGCGTCACAAACATTTTCGATGCCGCCGATCTGAAGGTCACCGATCCCCGAGATGTCGCGCGGTGATTTGCGACGACAGCCTTCCTGTTTGCTGTGTTGCGCGAGAATAACGTCCGCATGTAGCAGTGCGTTAACGACTGTTCAGCCAACCAGAAACCCCAGCCTGCCGCATGCTACTTCGGATGTTCAGTTGCGGTGCTGTTTACGAGCCGGCCCTTTTGCCATATTGGATGCGAGCTGGCGGCCGATCTCTATGATGTCATCACGATTGGCGGTCGGGTCCTGGTTGCTCCAGGCGAGCCCAAGGCCGATACGCAGATCAATCTCCTCCACTGCCTTCAAACGAAAGTTTCTGTTCGGCAGGTTTGCCGCCCATTCCGGAACGAAGCCGACACCGACGCCTGCGGAGACGAGCGCGATCAGTGAAAGTGTGTCGTCGCAGGTATAGACGATCCGATCGGAGAGTTCATGCTCGCGGAATGTATCGAGAAAATACCGCTCCGTGTAGGACAGGTTTGAACGCGAGAAGGAAATGATCTTCTGGCGGCGCAGGTCTTCCAGCGTGACGGTTTCGGCCTCAGCCAAAGCGTTTTCTTTGGAGACGGCGAGCAAATAGCGCTCCTCTGTTATCGCCTGCCATCGCAATGCGCCGTTGTTGTCCAAAGGCCGGACAAACCCGATATTGACCTGTCCGCGCTCAATGTCACGTACGATGGATTCGGTTGTGCCGTTGCGGATATGAATGCGGATATCCGGATAACGTCGGCCAATTCGGGCAAGAAAATCGGGCAGAACACCGAAGGTTGCCGGGTGAATTGTGCCGATGGTGATCTTGCTGGCAGCCTTGCCCGCAACCGCCTGCGTGATCGCACAAGTTTCGTCGACGTCGCGAAGCAGTTGAACGCAACGCTCGTAAAAAACCGATCCTGCGGGAGTAAGCTGAACACGGCGTGTGGAACGAATGAGAAGGGAAACGCCCAGTTCCTTCTCAATCGCCTGGACCTGGGCGGTGACCGCAGGCTGGGCGAGGTTGAGCCGGATGGAGGCGCGCCCGAAATGCAGCTCCTCTGCGACGGCAACAAATGTGCTCATTTGGCGCAGATCCATTTCAGTTCCTTCCGCCGGGGCGCAATTAAGATCGAGGGAGGCCTCGAGTACCAGGAAGGATAAAGTGCTTCAGCTCCTCGGTCCAGATGCGACATTGATAGGTTTGTACGATTAATGGTTGCTGAGCGCGGTTGAGCCTCGCATAATATGGATGCAGGCGGATTGGGACTACAACAATGTGGAGTAGCAATCGCCTGCCGATAGCGGCTAGAATATCTACCCAGAAGAATCGACGGTGAGGCCATGAAATCGGATATGGGACATCTTCCGCAGACAAAGCAGCGCGAACTGGAAAGGGTCGTCCGGATCATCCACGAAGAGTTCGCTGGCATTGTCGAGCGCTCGAAGTCCGAAGCCAAGAAAGAAGGGCGGATTTATAAAATCATCCTGTTCGGTTCTTACGCTCGTGGCACCTGGGTGGACGAGCCGCACACATCGAAAGGTTATCGATCGGATTTCGACATTCTCGTCATCGTCAGCAACAAGGAACTGGCTGACCCGAAATACTGGGACAAGGCGACCGACCGGCTAATGTGGGACAAGGAGATCGAAACACCCGTTGGTCTGATAATGCATGGCGCCCGCGAGATCAGCAACTTTTTGAATGATGGCCAGGCCTTCTTCGTTGATATAGTTCGTGATGGTATCGTCCTCTACGAATTCGACGACCGTCCGCTGGCTGAGCCGAAGCCTCTCAGTCCAGCCAACGCCCTCAGAGTGGCGGAGGAGCATTTTGAGAAGCAGTTCAGTAGCGCGAACTACTTCCTTCAGTTGGCACGGTACGCAATAGCGGACGATCAACCAAATCACGCGGCTTTCCTGCTTCACCAAGCGGTGGAAACTGCCTATTCTTGTTACCTGCTGACAGTAACAAACTATTCGCCCGCGTCACACAATCTCAAATTCCTAAGAGGCCTTTCAGAGGATCGTGATCGGCGGCTGGTCGACATCTGGCCACGCGACCATCACCGTTTTACCGCATGGTACAACGTTCTCAACGAGGCCTACGTCAAAGCGCGCTATTCGAAGCGTTTCGAAGTTTCCGAAGAAGCACTTGCCTGGCTTCAGGAACGGACCGCAGAGCTTCATGTTCTGATCGAAGTACTGTGCAGGGAGCATATTACGAGGCTTCAGCAAACAACGAATCACTGTAATCCAGACTAAGCTGCTCGCCTGAAATCGAGGTTGGCGTGGGTGACGACCGGCTGGCAGATTCGGAACTCCCGACGCATTGCTTACTTATGCCACCTAAAATTGGATCGTAGCTATATCACTTCGGAGGGTAGCTCTCGTAGCTCGGTTAAGTAGTCGGAGTGGTGTTGGTAATGAGTCTAGTAGCAATGACTAGTTTGAAGTCCTACCGCTTCCGGAATTGCAACGTCCCGGATCACGGCAGCGAAACTGGTCATCACTTAAGAGCTCCGCGAGGTGAATGTGGCGGTGAGAGTCATTGCCTCGCTCAACGGCATCAAGCCAAACAAGTTGTCCCATTCCCAAGCTGGGGAAAAGATCAAGGCCCGTTGGCCGGCCTGCCCACCCACCGCCATCATGTGGTCCAATTATCTTACGCAAACTGCGCGGGAACATTGTGGAGTAATTTCCAGCGCACCTACCGAGCCAGTCGTTGAACGTCTACACGAGCGCCCAGGGCCGCCGTGCCTCCCAAATATCACCAGTGCCGCAATTGCTAAGAGATCGAGACTACGGGCCATAGCGTCTGAGTGGCATATTGGGCGCAACCTAGGACTTATATTATTGCTTTGACGACAAAATTGGCCATCGAGGACGTTGAAGGCATTTTTTTAGCCGACTACACATTCCCGTAAATTTTAGTCGACGCAACTCATATTATTATTGCAATTTTAAGACGATTTCCTGAAAGGTGTACAGCAGATTTTAGGGGTGCGCGAACTTGGCAATCAGCAAGAAAATAGATAATAAACCTAAGTACCACAGCGAGATACAAAATGCAGTGTCGACAAAAAAACTAGTTGTCGTCGTCGGAACCGGCGTTAGTCGTGGTATAAGCTCCGAATCGACAAATGTCTTTTCTTGGTCCGGCCTCATCCAGAATGGGTTAGACTATTGTAGGCAACGCTCTGTAATGAGCGAGTCGCAATACAAGGCTTGGACAGCACACCTCGACTCAACTGACATTGACGACCTGCTGAGCGCGGCTGAATTCGTCGGAAGGAAGCTAGGGGCTCCAAGCGGGCAAATGTATGGCCGATGGTTAGAGGAATGCTTCGGTGCAAACACGCTGGCTGATAACGATCTAGTAGTTGCACTCGCAAATTTGCGACAGTTGGGAGTTCCAATTGCTACGCTCAATTATGATACCTTGCTCGAGGCGGTGACTGGCCTAGATTCAATAAAGTTCTCTGATACGAAGAGGGTTGCGGAGTGGGTCCGTCGAGAGACCGATGGCATTTTACATCTCCACGGTGTCTGGAACGACCCTTCAAGCTGTGTTTTAGGAATCCGTGATTATCAGTCAGCCGCGCTTAGCGATGTTCGCCAGTTTATTCAACGGAACCTCAGTACATTTGGCCGATTGCTCTTTGTTGGATGTGGCGACACCTTCTCTGATCCAAACTTTACTGCGCTTATTTCTTGGATGCGAGATGAGATGAAGGGGGCCTCGCCGTTACATTATGCTCTCGTTCGTGAAAATGAACTCATCACAAGGCGTGCTGATGCCACATGGCAAGGGTTTGTAGAGCCTATCAGCTACGGCGATGATTATGCTGACCTGCCAAACTTTTTGAGGTCGCTGTTCCCATCTCAAGAGGTTCTTCAGCATATATCGCAATCACAACCGCCTTCGGCAGTGTCACAAGTGCAGGACGATAGGGTATTAGCGGAATACCGAGCGTTTTTACTACGCGATTGTGGGCAGATGACTATCGAGGGAATTCGGACTGACATAGACACGGCACAAAGAAAGTTCGATCTCGAAAATCTATTTGTTCCGCTTGGTGTAAATCCTGTGCCTCCAGAATTTCCTATATCAGATAAAAGGAGAGAGGCAAAACTTAAGAAGTGGCAAGAGGAGAATAAAGGGCCAATATCATTCGGGGAAGCATTTACAAGCAATCAGCGGATTGCGCTTCTAGCACTTCCGGGCGGTGGCAAAACCCTACTATTGAAGAGACTTGCTGTTGCTTATGCAGATGAAGAGAGACGGTTGAGGTCGAATGATTTCTTGCCGGATCTCGATATTTTCCCAGTTCTAATTAGATGTCGGGAGTGGCGCGAATATATTGCTCGACCGATCCCTTTTATTTTGAAGAATATTTCGAACATTACAGGTCAAGCGGGGTTGGATAATTTTTACGAGTCCTTAGCGCCCTTGCTAAGGTCCGGTAAGGTTGTTCTGCTCGTTGATGGTTTGGACGAAATACACAAAGACGCAGATCGGGAGACGTTTGTCGAAAACTTAGAAAAGTTTCTCGACGAATATAAGAAGGTCCGCTTGGTGGTCACCAGCCGTGAGGCCGGTTTCGCATTGATCGCCCCTACGATAGCTCGTTTTTGTTCGCGATGGCGTCTAGCTGCGTTGAGTAAAGACACCATTGCCTCGTTGTGTGATCATTGGCATAAGCTAATGTCAGGCGATACTCCTGAGGCTCAGGACGATGCGCGTGAGGTAGCAGACCGATTACTAAACAGTCCCGCGTTGAGGAGGCTTGCTGAGAACCCGCTTCTTCTAACGATGCTTTTGGTCGTCAAGCATGGTGCAGGGAGACTCCCTCCGGATCGTGTTAGCCTCTACAGTCGTGCTGTCGAAGTGCTTTTAGACACATGGAATATTAAAGGGCACGAAGCTCTCAATATAAAAGAGGCACTGCCCCAACTTTCATATATCGCTTATGAGCTGATGAGGCGCGGTAAACAGACCGCGACGCAATTGGAGCTCATCACCCTATTGGAGGAAGCACGGGTTAAGGTGCCGCGTATTAGAATGTACGCAAAGGACACGCCGGTTGAGTTCCTTAGACGTGTCGAGCTACGCTCGAGTCTTCTCATGGAGGCGGGGTATCAGCTGGAGGGTGCTAAAGCCGTTCCCTTTTACCAGTTTCGCCACCTTACTTTCCAAGAGTATTTGGCTGCGGAAGCCGCTGTAGATGGGAATTACCGGGACTACAAAAGCGATGACACCCTACTGGTGCCACTATCCGACTACCTTGATCAAGAGGAATGGAAAGAAGTGATACCGATGGCGACCGTTCTAGCACGTCGACAAGCGGAACCGGTAATGCTCGAATTGCTTTCAAAAACTGAACCATTGATGGATGAACTTCGCCGCGAAACACAGACGGAACTGGTAAACAATTTCGCCAGTCACGCGCTGCCTCCGTTGGTCTCGCTACTTTTACAGTGTTTAGCGGAAGAAACTGAGGCGTCTCCAAGGACCCTCGAAAGAGCGTTGCTGATTTTGGCCGTCTTCGCGAGGGGATGTAGGGAGAACCCAAGTTGGGATACGTTGTTAAAAGGACTTTATTCTGAGGAATTCGTAAATACGGTATTTCGACTAGATCCTTCCGATTGGCCTTCAGCGATATGGCTACGTAATACAAAAGCGGTGGCTCTGGCACTCTCAAAACCCAATGCATTTTGGGTAACCAAAGAGGGACTCGACTCTATTATGCGGCAACTTCAGAGCAGCGAAGTTGCTGAAATCGAGCGCGGCCTACTTACCATCGCAGGCGCGTTTTGGGGCAGAGTCTTCGAAGTAGAGGCTAGCAAAGAGCTTTACGGAGCCGTTGAGAAGCTCGTTTTTAAAGATGATAAAAAGACATTGGAGCCTGCCCTTTGGGTTTATGGCCTTATACATTCCAATGACAGAAAAAAACTTGCCAAGCCCGAAGTGTTGGATCGGCTTCTTTCAATTATGCTCACGTCGCCGGAACATTGCGAGGTTGCATCATTCGCGCTGAGTAAGTGCGCTTACCAAGGAAGAGAGATGTGGGAACCTAAATTAAGTCATGCAGAAAAAGAGTTGATTGAATCGCATCTACAAGTAAATAACGAGCAAGTTAGCTCGACCAGTAAGGAACTCGGTTGGTTTGTCGCAGCTTTTCATGCACGGGACGTGATACAAGATCAGATGTTGTATGAGAAGTTGAAAATGATGGACAACATAGGAATCTCGTACACGTTGGTCGAAATAGTTAAAGAGCTGGAGGAAAATTTACTCGTTCCTGAAGAGGCCCGATTAACACCTCGGCCGCGCAGACCACGCGTGAGAAATCGTAGATAAATCACCGCGTAATTTAGCAATTGTGACTTGCACGGCCACAACCGCGTCCCATCAGTGGCGTTCTAAATAAAATCCATGGCTTGGCCTCAAATTAGTTTCAACCTTGTGGCCAATGCCGTCGTCTGCGGGAGTGTGACGGTCTTAAGTTTCCGTCGAATGTTCTTCATATGAAAATTCACCGTATGGTGCGTCATGTTTTCGAGGAGGGCTATCTCCTGGGTCGTTTTCCCTTCGGCGGCCCACTTGAGCACCATTGACTGCCGCGTTGTCAATTCGATGGCCGGTGCGCTGATCGATGCCGCCTCGGTCGCCTCCACACACCTGTGGAGTAACGCCACGGCGTTTGCACTCAGAACAGGCTGCAGTTGGTATTTTTGGGGCAACGTTACGTCGCCGGTGAAAAGTGAGAGGGTGAACAAATCGCTGAAAGGCGCCATCACGGGCATGCATATGCCGGCTCTGATGCCCGCCTCGTCGGCACTGGAATAGAAAGTTTGGTCGGGTCCGCGTGCGAGTTTTCGCTCATGCTCAAGGTCAAAGACAAATGGTGCCATTAATTCACGGGAGCGGTCCAGGATTGGATCGATCCTGTCGAAATGCTCCTGCCGATATTGGTCCAGCCACGCCTCGGGAGCATTCGACAGGATGGAGTTCCCAAACCCGGGATGACGGACAGTCAGCGCATGAAAATAGTCAAACCCCAGCTCTTGGGTCAGGTGATCGAGTAGTTCTGTAGTCGCTCGGCTGGTTTTCATCATGGACGTCGTATCGATCAATTTGTGTAGCCAGAGTTTCATCCGAGGTATTTTCCTCCCATCCGTGAGAGACACGTCTGGCTGCGGGCTGCGTTGCAGGTCCAGAAGAGCTCCGTTTTTCTAGGAGGTTTGATGTGGTCCGAGCCTTGAGGCGTTTGTCTTGCGACCGCTTCTGACGCCGCTGGCAAAAATCGCCTGTATAGAGGTCGTGCAACTCGAAGGACTGTTCGCATTTGCTGAAGAGTTTCCTCTGAAACAGCGAACACACCGCAACACACCGGAAGCCGGCCGTAACCATCGGCACGGCCAATCTCCGTTACTCTCAATCCCGCTCGCCGGTATACTCTCTCCATTGGCGGTTCGTAGTTTGACACAAGTGTTTTGATGCCATGCGCAAAGGCGCATTCGAACAGGGCCAGCAAAAGGAACCCAAACGCTCTTGATGGGCTGAGCGTCGGTTGAGACGCTCTGAGGAGGTCGACATCAAGGCACATTCGTGTGCCTTCCCATGTGGCCGGAGACGCCAGATCCTCCGCCGGCAAAGTTCGCCTGAACACATCATGCAGCAATGTCGGCCCTGTCGTCGGCATGAGCCGTACCGTGCCATAGAGATGGTGCGCGTCCTTGTCACACCAGACTAGGTACACAGCGCCTAACTCGTCATACGCGTCCCGTTCAAGATCGTGATGCACATCGACCTGCCAGCCAAGCCAATCGTGAAAAACCCGCTTCCGCAATCGGAACGACTGCTCCAGCAGACCTGCGTACCGATAATATTGATAGGGTTGGATAAGAAGGAACACGAGCCAATCTCCGATCATGTGTCGGAATAGGATGCACGTAAATCCCGAGTTGCCCATCGCTACAGATGGGTACAATCAATTGAGGTATTGCGCCGAAAATTGAAGGTCTTTGGTTGTTGTGCCACGAGGGTGAAAGTCCGGGTTCGTGCTGCTAAATCAGATGTTGATCAGCCTGAACTTCATCGCCTGGACTGCGGCGGATGAAATAGTTGCGCATCCAAGCTTTAACCGGCCCGACTTGAGGTAGCCTCTTGCCGTATGCTCGGAAATTCCGAGGATGAGTGCAATATCCTTGTGATCTTTTCCGCGTGCTACCCATGACAGGCACTCCCGCTCGCGTGCACTAAGACCCGGAACAGGGTCTTCTCCGCCATGAATCTCCGTGATCGCCTTCATATGGATCTGAAAGGCGATTTCGATCCAGTCCGACCGATGACATGCAACAAGTCTGTCCCAGCCTTTCGGGTCGTGCTCCGCACTGAGGGATAAAATCGCCCGCCGGCCGACCCTGTCAGTAATAGGGATCGAATAACCGAACTCTCCGACGCCATGCTGCCGGGCATCGTCAAAGAATGCTGCGATTTCGGGCGTCATTTCGAATTCACGCCAGTCGAATGGAAGCTGCCGCAAAAATCCCTGTTGCACAACAGGATCGACTTGGACATATCGCTTCAGGAAATACCGTGCGATCCATTCCGGACTGTAAGTTGATTGAACAAACGGTGCATCAAGGTCGCTGATCACAGTTGCGGTAAGATGATAGGTGACGAAATCTACGTCGTAAATTTCCTGAACACATAAAAGAGCCTCATAGACTGTGGGGGCATCTGTGATTGTCTCGATAGCCTTGGCGAGATTCGCAGACACTGTTTTCATGCGGTAATCCTTTTTGATGTGGGGTGAGTCTCACGGCGCGCGCGACAAGCACCTCATTCCCCATGGGCGCTCAACGACAACGCGCCAGCGTTTTAGACGACCGACATCCTCATGATTTTGCCGCTCGTCTTTCGGTTGAAGCCGTGGCAGGCTGTACCGCGTTCAGCTTTATTGGGGCAACGATCGCTTCAAAACCGACACCTTGCCAACATTTTTCTAGCTTTGGTCAGCATCCCGCTCGGTCGCTGATAGCTCGCCCGTCAGGAGTCACGCCGAGCGACCGTCTTGGTCTGGCAGCTGCATCTTTCCGTTGCGGGCTATGTAGCTTCCAACCAGACCGCAGCGATGGCGTGGTAGCCCGGATGCCTGTTGCCCGGTGGTGGAGGCATCAACTTCGGCAACATAGATAGCCGTTTCGCACAGCCGTTTATGGCTGCTTGGATGATGCAGTGAAAATTTAAATGTAACGACGCCACGTTTCCGATCTCGCTGCCAAGCGTTCGATACGAAGCCATCCCTGGTCTTTCCGCTCTTCGATGTGGTCAAATGTCCGTCCCTGCAATGATCGTCCTGCGAGTAGCCAAACTGTGTCGGCGGTCAGCGTCTCCCCTGATAACAAACATAAATTTCAAATTTGCCACAACGCGCCACGTTTGGCGACTACTACTTCTAGTAGTCGATTTCACATCGAAAATGGGAGAAAGTAGTGTGTCGATTGTAGGTATGTTGGTTCGATGCAGGAGATAACAGCCCTGCTTTTCTAGGGTGCTGCCGACGCAAAGGACATTTGATGAAAAAATTGATCCTGATCGGTTCGGTTGATGCGGACTTCTTCCTCCTCCTTTCACATATTCTGGGAGTTGAGGGTTATCAGGTTCGGATGGCCAGAGGCGTGGAAGAGATGTCGCACTTGGCCGACGATCACCAGGTCATGGCTATACTGCTTGACTGCAGACCTGATCCCTTTCCCGCGGTTGAGGTCTGTGACAGGATCAAGGGCAATCATCGCACGGCGGGCGTCCCCGTGCTCGCGATCATTGGTGCGGGCGCCGAGGGGCAATATGTCGATATGCAGCGCGCCGGCGCCGAAGAATGTTTCGTCCGGCCATTTGCGCCGGTCAAGCTGCTTGAATATCTGCGCAAGCGTACGCTCAGCCGGGCACTGCCTCGAGCGCGATCAGGCCAGTTGTCCTATGGCGGCATTGAGATTGATTTCGAGCATCATCGGGTTTCAAGAAACGGTCTAAACGTTCATTTGGGACCACTGGAATTTGCTGTGTTGTCGTACTTAATGGAGCGACCGACCGAAATTTGCCGGCGGGCGGAGCTCATGAGTGCGGTGTGGCCAAGTCTGCATCATGTAGAAGAGCGCACACTGAACGTCCACATAGGCCGATTGCGAAAGAGACTGAACGGGAACGGGCAACCCGATCTTATCCGCACCGTCCGGGGTGTCGGCTACATTATGGAATCCCCTGCGCATCAGGCTCCAGACGGTTTGGGGGACGATCGCAATGTCTCATAATCGGCTCGACAGGATCATACGCGGTGCGTCCGTGATTACGGGAGATGGCGCGACATTTCATGAAAATGCATCCATCGGTATCGGAGAGGGCCGAATTGTTTTCGTCCAGCCAGGAGATATATCCTTCAATCCTGATGAGATCGACGTCATCGACGCTCACGGCCACACGATTATCCCGGGCGTTATCAATGCGCATGCCCATGGCTGCGTCTGCGGGCCATCCATGCCGAGCGGGTCGCCTCCTGTCGATAAGGACGTGATCGACTGGAACAGGAACAGGCACCTTCTCGAAGGGACGACGACATTGTTGAATGTATGCGGTTTGGCGTTGGCTGATGAGGCGTTTGCGGGCGATCCACATCCGCTTGATGTCCATATCTCCACAGCGCATACCCCTTCCAATATCGAAGCCGCCTTGGCAATCGATGGTGCCGGTCTTTCCGAACGACATCGACATGCATCCATCGATGATGCTTTGTCTCAAGGAGCAAAAGCCCTTGGCGAGGTTGGCGGGGGCCAGACACTGGGAGGCGGTGCACAGGAATATCGGTTCATTCCCGAGGCGATGAAATGGGCGACGGGACGGGAGGTATCACCTCTGGTTTC
Source organism: Agrobacterium sp. MCAB5 (assembly GCF_052114365.1). Classification (NCBI taxonomy): domain Bacteria; kingdom Pseudomonadati; phylum Pseudomonadota; class Alphaproteobacteria; order Hyphomicrobiales; family Rhizobiaceae; genus Agrobacterium; species Agrobacterium sp. MCAB5. Next base: position 248,379 of record NZ_JBFREP010000010.1, on the reverse strand, counting down.
ACGCCAGTTGCGAAATGCCGTGGTCGGCCGATACCTGAAAGTCGAGGACGGAGTTTCCGATCGCGAATTGCAGGAGATACTCAACGAATGCGGTCTGTCCGATGTCTGCAGCGCGCGAACCGTCCGTCAGGTCATTCTCGCGTCCGTAATGCCACCGGTCGACCTCGCGCTGAGAGGCTTTGAGGAGGTGGCGCGAGAAGCCGCGCGTGTGGGCTTCCCGGCGATTTTTCATAATTCTGCGCCGTCGGTCCAACGTCTGATCGAAGTCGCTGAGAAATACCCCCACGCAAACATCGTCGCGGGTCATACGAACCATCCGATGTTTCTGCCGGATGAATCCGTATCATTCGCCCACGAACTGCGACGGCGTGGCGTCACCATCGATGTCTCAACGCTTGACAGCATCCAAACTCGTTGGCGCAATAATCCGGCGAATTTCGACGCCTTGGTCGAGGCCGGATGCGTCGATACGATCTCGACTGACTATGCCGGCGGCCATTGGGACAGTATCTTCGTGGCAATCCAGCGCATTGTTAACAAGAAGCAGATGTCACCGGCTGCAGCTGTCGCATTGGCGACCGGGAACGTCGCACGCGCCTTTCCACAATTGGCAAGCGATCGCGGTTTGATCGAGAAGGGCAGGCGCGCCGATCTCGCGATCGTCGATCGTGTCAACCTGGGCCGCGTCCGTCACGTCATCATCCATGGCAAGGTGGTGGTCTGGAATGGAACGATCAAAGGCAATGGTTCGGGCGCTTCTACGGCCAAGCGAAGCGATCAATAATCACAGGTCGGCCGAAATCTCTCGCAGGAACGGCAGAGGATCACCATGCTTGAGTTGGTCAATCGCCGTGTCGAAAACGTCCTCACGCGCTGCACTCATTTTGCCCTTGCACACCTCATGGAACTTCTCCCTAAGGTCGTCCCAAAGCATCGGTCGGCCCGCATCGCCACGCGGCATAACGGTGGTGGAGGTTATTTCGCCCGAAGGAGTGGTTAATGCCACTCTAGCCAACGTTTCTGACGGAAATTTTTCGTCGATCTGTTCATCGAGGGCCAAGGTAACGGCGCCGGCAAGGGAACAGATTTCCCGGTCATCGAGAAGTCGCTCATCGATGGGCGCGAGCGCAGAGGCGCCACGACGGACGGCCGCTGCCAGACAAAAAGGCAAACTGTATTGAGCCTCCACGAGAGTTTTCGGTATGACTTTGTTTTGCAGCCGCTGAGCCCACTGGAATGTGTGGACCTCGATTGACAGTACGTCTTTCGGCTCGAGTCTCCGGCTTTGCATGAGGTCCAGCGTTGCATCGATGGCGGGATGAATATAGCGGCAACAGGAATACGGCTTGAAATAGGTCCCCAGGATTTCCCAGGTCAGACCAAGCCCGTTCTCGATACGATCCCTGTCAAAATGGGAGGCGTGATCGAGAATATCTTCTGGACCCGTAAACCCCGTTTCGGCCAATTCGAGTGCGGTGAGGCCGGTGAGGACGCTCCACGGGATTCCTTCTTTCGCATGATTCCCGGTGAGCTTCGAATAGCCGGAACTTCCATTTGCCGCCTGATTGGGGGCCCATACACCGTTGATCGCCAAGGCTTGGGCAAGATGATCAGCGCGTGTGCGATTGATACTTCCGGCTGCAGTGACCGCACCGTAGCCGGCCCAGAGACCGCTTTGGCGACTTTTTATGTTCTCAGGATTTTGTGCAGCGGCGATCCGGATGGCGATCTCGTAGCCGGCGGCGATCGCAGCGACGAATTCGTCCGCGTCGATTGCCCCGTCCGCGGAGGCGGCCAGAACAGCAGGGATCACAGCAGCACCTGGATGTCCGCGCGCGGCACGATGACCATCATCAAAATCAAGGGCGCAAACAGAAGCCGAGTTGGCGAAGGCGGCGCCGATGGTCGATAAGCGATGCTCCGAAAACCAGAGGGCCGCGTTTCCGGGACCGAAAATTCGGCTGGCAACAAGTCTGACGCTCGTCGATCCGGTGGTGTATTTGCCGGCGAGAGCGCAGGTCGCGGCGTCGAGCAGGCAGCACAGTGCCTTGTTCCTCACCTCTACCGGCGCGGTATGGAAAACACGGTCAGCAATGCATTCGGCGAGGAGCTTCGTCATATACATGGGAGCATCTCTCAATGGGCCGCTTCTACAACCGTCGCTCCGCCGGCGTTATCATCAGTGACGCCTGACAAAGCCTCATAGACATGTGCGGCCACATAAAGGTCCAGCATGGGCAAACCGACACAGGTGATGTGGACAGGTTTTTCCTGTGCGATCTCAGACGGATCCAGGATCGCCGTAATTGACCGGATGCCGAGAAGTGGTCCCAATTGCTCCAGCGTCGTTCCTTTCCGCGAGAAGTGAAGCGCGAGGCTTTGCGAACCACGACGCGACACCATCTCCACGTCGTCACATAGAACGCTACCGCACCGCAGCGCCCGTTCCAAATGTCTCGCGGGTGTTTCATCTCCACCCAGATGAAGCACGGGAGCGTCGCCTATCTCACTGGCCTCGAAGACGGGAGCTTTGGCGTTTGATGCAGTAATCACAAAATCGCATCGACCGAGATCGGCGTTGTCCCGAACAGGAATCATGTCGAAGGTCACCGTCTTTTCCAGCGATCTCGCGAGCCGTATGGCTGAGTCAACTGTGCGGCTCCGGATAAAGACTTCGCGAATCTTTTCCCGGTGGCATCGATCGAGCGCCAGAACGATTTTTTCAGCAATCGGTCCGGCGCCGAACAGGAAGACAGACATATCTCGACGGCGCGCGAGCAGTCGTTCAAGAACAAGCGTCGCATAACTCGCCGTCCTGGCGGCGGAGATGTCGGTTCCATCGAGCAGGCAAAGAGGAAGGAGGGTGAATTTGTCCAGGAGGACAATCGTGGACCGTGACCGTGGAAGACCGAGCTGGCGATTGAGGGCGTTTGCGCCAACGATTTTCACTGCCCCATAGCGGCTGTTGACGCTTGAAAGGCAGGACAACTTCCAGCCAAGACGCTCCTCCAGCGATACTGCATCCTTGATCAAGGGATGCCTGTCAATCTCTCCGGGGGTGATGGAGAGCACGGATTTCGTGCCGTACGCGGAACCGCGCGCAATGTCGTCCCATGCTTTGCCGGCAACCTCATGGACGATCTTGCCATCAAGGAGAGCCTCGTTCCCGGCGATGTCTGTCGCGCAGTAACACGGTATGTCTGACAGGCTTGGACTGATAATTCCTCCACTCATGCGAGTTCCTCCTCGAACATCCGAACGAGAAGATTTCAGCAGGAATCAGCGGGAAATAAAGCCAAGATTACCTATCTTTTATGCGACAATATTCATTCCGGTTACATAGGACTGTCCATGGACTGAGGCACGCCTCTTGGTGTGCGGATCGTGTCCAGCAGAAACCGCAGGTCGTCTTTCAACTCGAGCTGCTTGAGAAACTGCAGTAATTCCAGTTTTGCGTTCCCATGCAAACGCCCCGCCGACAGGCGCAAAAACTTCTTCTCCAGAAACGAAGGCGAAAGTGGATTGGCAGCATCGCCCTTTGCAACCTCGACATTGGCCTCCACGACGCGGCCGTCGAGCAGGTCAAGACGGACCTTTGCCCCGTGATGATGGCTCAATCGATCCGTGGGTCTCAGAGGAAAGAGCCGGATTTTTGACGTCAGCTCGCGCACTGTTTGATCCAGGAAACGGGAAGGCTCGAACCATTCCGGACCGGCAGCGTGTCCGAGCACGCCCATGGCGATTGAAAAAGGTGCGCTGAACTGGGCCGCCCAGATGTCGCGGGGTTGGGGATCATTGAACGGGGGACGGCAGACGATCTCGGAAGCGAAGACCTCGACTTCCCTAACGTCATGACCGTTGCCGTGAACAGCCGCGACGGCAAATGCCTCAACAGCAGCTTCGACGCTGCTTTGAATGATCCTGCAGCAACTGAACGCCTTGAAGCCGACGTCTTGTATTTCATAGCGAATACCGGGCCCGATTTTCAGCTGCGACAGGTCGACGCCATCGGCTCCCGCCATCCGCCAGAAACCGGTCTCTCCTTCGAAAACGTCAAGAGGCCCTTCAAATCCGGCACGAGCAAGAAAGGCTGCGTTGACGCCGCCCATTGCTGCGGTCGCAAAATTGTTTTTCGCCATTGTCGGTGCGGCCCCGTAAACGGTCTTCATGACCGACGCCACAGGTGCATTTGCAGCCGCGATTGCCAGGGCATGGGCCGCTTGCTTATGATCGAGTTTCAGCAGTTTCGCCGACGCGGCGGCTGCGCCGAATATTTGCCAGGTGCCATGGCCATGGACGGTCTTGCGCGGTCTGGTGTGGCGGAGCGACATGCCGATGCGGCATCCCACTTCGTAACCGGCGACGATTGCAGCAATCAGGTCGCGCCCTGTGGAGCGCGACCGGTTGGCAACCGCGAGAGCGGCAGCAACCACTGTCGCCCCAGGATGCCCCTTCCAGTAGATGTCATCGAGGTCAAGGGCGTTGGCCAGAGTCGCGTACTGAAATGCGTGCCAGGCGGGGTCCGGACGGGGAGGGTTAGCGGAACCTCCGGCGATGTCCGCCGAAAGCCGTTCCAGGCCCGGAGCGACCGGGGTTTGGTGACCGCCGAAAAAGCATCCGACCGAGTCCATCAGGCAGAGCTTTGCTTTCTCTACCACGTCCGGCGGAAGGTTCTCAAAACACGCATTCACGAGGCATTCGGCAAGGGTCTGCGTTGCGGGGGTCGTCATGGCGCTCTCTCGACTATTCACACGAGGCAGGCAGGTCTGTCTTGCTGCGGCAAGTCGAACATAGCCCGTCGCAGGCAGCATTTTCGACTACTAGATGTTGAGCTGTTGGTGACGGCGTTTCAGCAAAACCTGCCCGGGATGCTGCGCTTGGAAACTGCTGACGATGGCGCTCCATCGGAATAAGCCGGCGCACATCATTTATTCGTTGGCTGTCCAGCCGTGCCGTTGCAATGCCGGTTCCATCCGAGGCGCGGACGATGACTTGTCCCCACGGATCGCAAACCAGAGAGTTGCCGAAACACTGCCGGGTCTCGCCGCCGGCGGCAAGGTAACTGCCCCATTGGCCGCACGCGGCGAAATAGACCTGGAACTCGATGGCGCGTGCCCTGCAAAGGACCTCCCAATGATCCTTTCCGGTCTGCATCGTGAAGGCAGCCGGCAGAATGACCAGATCGACCTTGTTCTCGGCAAGTTGATCGAACAGGCGCGAAAACCGGAGGTCGTAGCAGATGGCGGCTCCGATCCGGAAGCCGCCAGCCTCGTAGACAAAAAGGTCGTGCCCTGGTGCGACCGTGACGGACTCGCGATAGGCCTTGCCGTCGGGAGCCACGATGTCGAAAAGATGAATCTTGCGATAGCGGCCGACTTCCCTGCCTTCGGGATCGAACACAACGGTGGTGTTGTATATTCGCTCTTCCCCCGGAACACGCTCGAGCATGCTGCCGGCATGGAGCCATAATCCGTGCCGGCAAGCAAATTCCTGCGCCATCCGGTAAGCTGCACCACCGGGCATGTAGTCTGCCGCCGCCAGCTTTTCCGCGGCGGTACCGCCTGACCAATCGAAATGTTCCGGCAGGACTATCAGATCCGGCACCTCCTCCTTGACGGCCTTGAGCATCAAAGCCTGCGCCTGACGCAAATTTGCCCTGCGGTCCGGCTGAGAGTTCATTTGAATGAGCGATATTTTCATTGGGATTGCCCCTCATCGTACGCGAAGATTGAATGGCCTGCCGCAAGATGGGCACGCAGCCGAGCGGACCGTTCTTGACGCTTCAGTGCCGCCTCAGCCAGGCTCCGCATCCGTGAACGGTCTGCGACGAAGATCCCGGAAGTGTCTGCGAGGACCGCGAAACCGGGAAGCACCGCGGTGCCGGCGCAGGCGACGGGAACATTGATGGAGCCACCAGTCCGGAATGCCCGGTTCGTCGTTTTTGCCGAAACTCCGCAACACCAGACCGGCAGGCCTGACGCGACGATTTCCTCGACATCAGTGCATGGTCCGTCCACGATAATTGCAGCAGCGCCACGCGCTTTTGCTGCTGTCGCGACGCCGCCACCGACACAGGCGATATCGGCCCCATCAACCCGCGCGATAACGAGAATATCGCCGGGCCGGATGAGGTCGATCGCCTTATAGATGATCGCTCCGTCGCGGCCTGGTGCCGCGACGGTCAATGCCTGCCCGATGACCTTCGCAGGAAGGACCGGACGGATTCCTGTGTTGAGAAAGCCAAAATGCTCGGTATGTCCGATCGTTGCAGTTTCAACATCCTGCAGCAGGACACAAAGGTCCGTTGGAAGGGGAGCCCCTCCCTTTTCTATCCGGTACTCTTGCATGATTAAGGTCGCTTTTCTTAAGCTTGAGACGATCAGACCGGACGTTCGCCGGAGGTCGTGGTCCGGTGCATGATCCGGATCGTGTTGGGATCAAAAGAATCCCGGCGATGCATGGTGCAACGATTGTCCCATATCATGATGTCGCCTCTCGTCCACTTCTGGACAAAAACCTCGCTTGTTTCGGTCGTGTGCTGCCACAGGCGCTTCAGCAGGTCATCGCTTTCATCAAGTGGCATCCCGACTATCCATGCACCTTCAGCCGTTCCACCAAGATAAAGCGCCTTGCGACCGGTTTCCGCGTGAGTGCGCACCAGCGGATGGACAATACCGTTCCATTCCCGGAAATCCTTGCTGGCAGGCTTCACCTTGCCAAGCCGCAATTTCCCGGTTTTGTCGTAGACGTTCTGGAAGAATATCTGCCTGCCATCGATTGCCTTGCGAAACTCTTCCGGCAATGCATCGTAAGCGCGATAGGTGGAGAGAAAGTAGGTGTCCCCACCTTCCGCCGGCACCTCCACCGCACGCAAGATTGCACCTGCTGGCGGGCGCTCGTAAAACCAGGTATCCGTGTGCCAGGTCGCCTCGCTGTTGCCCATGGCACCGGAAGGCTTGCCGTCTTTCATGGTATTGGCGATAACAAGGATTTCCTTGTGTGTCGGATGTCCACCCTCCTGCAACTGCTTGGGGTGAATGACGAACTCGCCGAAGTGACGGGAGAAAGCGACTTGCTGCTCGTCAGTGATGTTAGCGGCCTTGAAACGAAGAACGCCGTAGTGCAGCCAGTATTTGCGAACTTCCTCAATGTCCCTGTCGTCATAGTTGTTGAAGTCGAACCCGACGATGTCGGCACAAACGTTGCTTCCGTCCTGTACGGCCGATATTCTTTGAGTGTTTAGCATTTCCTGTTCCTTCCTTGGAAATTTCCATCTCTGCAAGGGAAGAGTAGCGTTACTGACCTTCGTATCTCCAATATCAATTTCAGTTCATTGATAGGAATACGCGATCAATTCAATCTTCAAGCAGCTGTACAGCCTCGGGATCAATTGAGAGAAGGACAGGATGACCGACCCTCAAATCGGGCAGCCGCGTCGATCGCACGAGTGACTTGAGAACGGTCCCGTTCGTCAGGGTGACGAAGCAATCACGATACGCCCCGAGGTTGACGATCCTGGTTACGGTTCCATTGAACGTATTGGCAGGGGAGGGTAATTCGGTTCCTCGGGGCGTGAGACGGACGGCTTCCGGTCGCAGGCAACAGTACCGGACGACATCGGGATTTTCCGGCGACACGACGATCAGTTCAAGACCGCCCTCGACAACAGCAATCGTCGCTGCTTCATCCCGTCTCAGGGATACGATCGGAAGCAGATTTGATTTCCCGATGAAATCAGCGACAAAACGCGACTGTGGACGGTCATAAATATCGTCCGGCTTACCCTCTTGCGCCACAAGGCCACCATGCATGACCACGATGCGGTCAGACATCGCCATTGCCTCGTCCTGGTCGTGGGTGACATAAATGAAAGTCATTCCGAGCTCCTCCTGGATTTCCTTGAGCTCAATACGCATCGCCTCTCGCAGTTTGAGGTCCAGGTTGGACAAGGGCTCATCCAGAAGAAGGAGCGACGGTTTCGGCGCGATCGCTCGGGCAAGCGCAGTGCGTTGTTGCTGACCGCCGGATAATTCCTTGGGATATCGCTGTTCGAAACCCTCGAGATGCACACGTTTCAAGGCCGACTGCACCTCGGCCTCGGTTTTATCTCTTGGACAACCTTTCATTTTCAGGCCAAAGGCGACATTTTCGGCAACCGTCATATGCGGGAACAAGGCGTAGTTCTGAAAAACCAGTCCGATCCCGCGCTTTTCCGGGGGGACACCCAGCTGGCTTTGCCCCCGGATCCGGATATCTCCGCTGGAAGGATCCGAGAAGCCCGCGATCATGTTCAGGGTGGTTGTCTTGCCGCAACCGGACGGACCCAGGATGCTGACGAATTCGCCTGCCGGGATCGAAAGATCAATATTGTCGACGACGCGGTTGGCACCGTAATTCTTGGTGATCGCGATCAGTTCTATGTCCATTGTGCTCATTTGCTTCCACCATGTATCTGTGTCGAAAAACCGCCGATCCGCTCGAAGAGAAAGACGGCCGCGAGGATAAAGAAGAGGGAGGTGACGTTGACTGCCGCCAGAACCGGATCGAGGCTGTATTCAAGGTGATTGATAACGGTAATGGGAAGTGTCGTTTCGCCAGGCCGGACGAGGAAGACCGACAGGGGAATGTTGTTGAAGGAGAGAATGAACGCGAAGGTCATTCCTGAAAAAAGGCCGGGCTTGATCAAGGGCAGCAGGATATAGCGGATCCTTTGCAGCTTGCTTGCACCCAGAACACGCGCCGCAAGATCAAGCCGTTTGTCGAAATTGAACATTGCACCTGCGATCATCCGCACAACGAATGGCAAGGTGAGTATGACGTGTGCGATGATCAGGCCGGGCGTTCCGAGAAGACCATAAAACCCGGTCGAGGAAAGGAACAGCACGATTGCCACCCCCTTGACGATCTGCGGGACGGAAAGCGGAGACAACAGGAAGGACATGATAGCGGCATGGCCCGGGCATTTCTCGTAGGCGACCGCGAAGGCTGCCAGAAGCCCGAACAGTCCGCTGAGAACCGTTACAATCATCGCGAGCTCGACGCTGAGCAAAAACGGGTCGATCCAGCGGCTGGTCAAGAGCGCGCCATACCACTGCGTTGTCCAGAGCGATGGTGCAAAAACGATCTTTGCGGTCGGGCTCACGGATGCCACCAGCACCACCAGGAGCGGGAGCGTGATGAATGCAAGGATGAGCGCCAGCGAAGTCTTGAAGGTAATCGACAAAAACCGGTTCACGTCATTCTCCTAGAGATGCAGCTTGTTATGGAGGCGCCCTTCAATGCGAGAGCCAATGAAGACTGCGACAAGCATTGCCGCCAGCAACACATTCGCCATCACCGCAGCGAACGGCCAGTCGATGTAGAAAAGGACCTGCTCGTAGACCATCGTTGCGAGTACCTTGAAGCCCGCACCGCCGAGGAGTGCCGGGGTCGCATAGGCACTAGCAGCCATCGTGAAAGCGATGAGCAGCGAACTGACGATGCCTGGAATGGAAAGCGGCAAAACGATATGGCGCAGCACGGCCGGACGCGAGGCCCCCAGGACTTGCGCGGCCTTTTCGAGATTGGGATTGATGCCTTGCAGGCTTGTCAGCAAGGAAAGAACCCCGAAGGGCAGAACGACATGCGTCAGACCAGCGACGACGCCGAACATGCTTCTCGACAGTGGCAGTGGGTCAGAGATCAACCCTGCCCATATCAGCATCGAGTTCACAAAGCCGTGGTCCTCCAGGATTACCAGCCAGCCGTAAGTGCGCAGCACAACACCGGCAAGTTCGGGCGCAATCGCAAGTGCAAACACGACTGTGCGCCAGCGTGACGTCGAACGTGCCAGGTAATATGCGAGCGGATAGGCCATAACGGTCACGCAAATGGCAACCAGACCGGACATGAGCATCGTCCGGCCAAGACCAGCCAGCATCAGATCGTCGGAAAAAAACCGCTGATAGTTGGCTGTTGTCCACGCCTCATCATCGGCTCCTTGAAAGCTCATCCCGACCATCATGCCCATTGGCACAGCAAAGAAGATCAAAAGTACCGTTGCAGGTGGCACTAGAGAAAGATAGGGCCGCAGCGTAAAGGCCCGGCGTCGTGCAGGTTCAAGTGGCGACAGGAGTTCCAGCGTTGTCATTGTGCCCTCCCTTATTTCGCTGCCGCGATCACTTCACGCTCCCAGCGAGCTCCCCATTCCGGCAGTTTGGCTGCGACGGTGGAAAGATCAGGGAGAAGAAGGGTCTTTAGATCGTCCTCGGTGGTGATCTGACGGGCGCGAACATCATCGGGAACATCGATATCAGTGCGGGCGCTGCCGACATTGTAGCCCGTGACCCACGCCTCCTGGCTGGATTTCTCGAGAAAGAAATTGACGAATTTGTTCGCCATTTCTTTATTGCGGGCGCCAATCGGCACATTCAAGGTCGCAACGAGCGGGATCGTCCCTTCCGTGGGCCTTACGTAATCAACCGGTAAACCGCTGTCGACGAGCAGCTGCGCACGCCCGTTCCAGAATGGCATGGCCCAGACTTGGCCTTCTTTCATGTAATTCTCCATGATTGAGGAAGACTGTTCGAAGCCGATCGATTGTTTTGCAAGTTTGCCCATCGCCTCGAAGCCGGGATCGACGTTGTCGATAAGATCGCCACCGTTCGCAACCGACATGATCTCCATGAGATAGGCAGCCATGATGTTCTGGAACGTTGGAAGGATAACCTTGCCCTTCAGTTCCTCGCTGAAAAATGCCGACCAGGAGGTTGGTGTGGATTTGAGCTTGTCACTACGCCACAGAAGCGACAGGTACTGAATTTCGTGGACAGCACCGCAGGGGCCGGCGATCCTGCTGATTTCAGGGTTGAGTTTCGCAATGTTGGGTACGGTTTCCGGCGAAAACTTCTCCAGAAGACCATCGCGGCAGCCATCAAGAGACTGCGAGGCAGTCATGACGACGACATCGAAGCCCGGTCGTCCACGCGTCGCCTTGATTTTCGCGTAGTCTTGCGACGCGGATCCAACCGCGTCGTAGATAACCTTCACGCCGAATTCTTTTTCGAAGGGCTCGATGATCCTATCCCGGATGATATCTTCGTAAGGTCCACCGTAGCTGTTGACGATCAACTGCTCTGCGTCTGCAGATCTGACCAGGCCGGTTGCTGCTACAAATGTAACAAACAGGATTCCACGTTTCATCGTTCGCCCTCGTAATGGATTGATTTTTCGCAATTTGCTGGCAGACATTGGCTACGCTGCCGCGCCAAATCCAATATTAGTTTTTTATTATTGATCGTATTTCGCGAATAATTGCGTTTCCGACATGCCGGGATTTGAGCAGCACCGAGAGGCAGTCACACCTGTTCTCCGCGGACGGAATTCCGGAGCACTCAGAAATTCCTGGAATGTTGAAGGCTGGTGGCAACTGAAGAGAGAAGACCGGGGACGCCTTGCGAAGATCGCAAAAAAGACCAAACCAGAAACGATAATGGTCATCCTTACCGTCGCCACGTGCTTCTATGGCGCACCATGCCGCGGCTGTCGCAGCATAAACCCCATAGTGGTCACGCATCACCTCAAAGGCGACAGCGGCGTGTATTCCGTCGCAGGTTTCTACACGTACGAACGGCAAGGACGGCGTTGCAAAAGATTGTTCCGACATGACGACTCTCCAATGAGAGTCCGGCCGAGTTTAGAAGTTGCTTGTGGCCGGACACTGCCTTGGCGACCCTCGCCGTCCGGATGCACACCGCCTGTCATGTTTCCACAGCATAGGACAATTCTTCAACAGGGTGAAGCCTGTATGCGCCTGTCATGTGAGCCAACGTGATCGGATGCCCGTGACTGACATGGATACTCCCAAGTTTTGAGGAAATTTTGCCTCGGCAGCCTTCAGCGCCACGCCGCTCACTTTTGCCCGGCTCAGAAATGATCGAAGGCGCTGCGACATAGACCGTCACGTTGATCATGTAGTTCGTCGGTCAATCCGGCCCCTTGGAGCCGCCATGACTGTCGGAAGGCTACGACGAGTGTTTTTTGTGTCGGGTGCCATCTCACGCTCGGAACGGGAGGGGGGAGACGTCAGAGGGGAGGGCGACTTTACAGCCAGAAACAGTGCGATCGTTAAGGCTGCGCTTGGAATATCGGTATCTAAACCGGTTGAGATCCGCCAGCATATCGGTCCATATAGGACGAAGCAGAGATCGAAGAGCCATGGTCCTTTCACTTTCCGGCATCAAGAAATCCTACCAGACAGCCGAAGGCATTATCCCGGTTCTGAACGGCGTCGACCTTTCACTTGAAGCCGGCGAAAGTCTTGCCCTGACGGGGGAATCCGGCAGCGGAAAGAGTACGCTTTTGCATCTGGCCGGCGGCCTTGATTTGCCCGACAGTGGCATCATCACGGTGGGGGGTCGGAAAATAACCGATCTCGACGAGGCCGGTCGAGCGAGCTTCCGACGCCGGGAGGTGGGCTTAATCTTCCAGCAGTTCAATCTCATTCCGAGCCTCGATGTCGGATCCAATATCTCGTTTCACGCCCGGCTGGCGGGCCGTTTCGACCCGGTCTGGGAAAAAAGCCTGGTCGAGGCGCTGGGGATCGGAGAGCTGCTTGCACGCTATCCCGAACAGCTCTCCGGCGGTCAGCAGCAAAGGGTGGCGATCGGACGTACGCTTGCGGCAAGACCGCCCCTCATTCTTGCCGATGAGCCGACAGGTAATCTCGACGAGGCGACGGCTGATATCGTCATCGATATTATGTTGAGACTGACAAAGTCCGCGCAGATCACACTCCTCCTGGTGACCCATTCCAGCCGGTTGGCGGTAAAACTCGATCGGCGTATCGCGCTGAGTGGCGGGAAGGTTTCGCAATGAACTGGACCGCTTTCCGGGCGCTGCTCTCACACTGGCGCTACCGACCGCTTCAGCTTCTCACTCTCATTGTCGGCGTCACGCTTGCAACCGGCCTCTGGTGCGCGGTCCAGGCAATCAATGCCGAAGCCAGAGCAAGTTATGACCGGGCGGCCTCGGTCCTGGCGCAAAACCAGCTGGATCAACTGGTGGCAAAGGACGGCGGCAGAATTTCCTCGCAAACATATGCCCGGCTTCGAAGGGCGGGTTTGCACGTCTCTCCGATCATTGAAGGCGATTACAGGTTTGGTACGACGCGTATCAGGCTTATCGGCATCGACCCCCTGACCATGCCGTCGGACGGAATGGTGCCTGCACCATCTGATCCGTCCGGGCTGGTGGAATTCATTCAGACGCCCGGACAGATGATCGTTTCGCCTGCAACGGCTGCCACATTGAAAGATACCTCTGGCCTTACCATTAAGGCACGAGCGGATCTCCCCGATGGCGCAGCATTCGTCGATATTTCCACGGCTGACCGCATGTTGAAACGCAATGGTGAACTGAGCCGGCTTATCGTTTCGCCATCGCAAGACCCCGATCTTCCGACGATCGGAAACATAGCCCCTGAACTTTCCCTCGAACAGGCAAGAAGCAGGCCCGACGTCGCAAGCCTCACGGACAGTTTTCATCTCAACCTGACGGCTTTTGGTTTTCTTGCCTTCGTTGTCGGTCTCTTCATCGTGTATTCCGCAACGGGCCTGTCGTTCGAGCAACGGCGTGGCACGTTCAGGACCATACGGTCGCTCGGGGTCTCGCTTCGCTCCCTGACCGCGATGCTGGTTATCGAAACCGCGCTCTTTGCGCTGGTATCGGGAGCGCTGGGCATTGTCGTCGGCTACGTTGTCGCATCGGCTCTATTGCCGGGCGTGGCCGCGACCTTGCGTGGCCTTTACGGGGCCAGTGTTGCCGGTTCACTCTCGCTGCGGCCTGAATGGTGGATCGCCGGCCTTGCAATGGCGCTGGTGGGGACCGGGCTCTCCTCGCTTCAACATCTCCTCCGCGTCTGGCGGATGCCGATACTGTCCACGGCACAGGGCAGGGCGTGGGCGATGGTGTCCACGAAAAGCCTCCTCCATCAGGCGGCCGCCGGGATGGTTCTGCTTTTTGTATCCGGCGCGCTTGTGCTGCTGGGCGGCGGTCTCATTTCAGGTTTCGCAGTGCTTGCAGCGCTTCTTCTGGGCGCTGCACTCATTCTTCCAACCTTGCTGGCACTGGGCATGAGAGTGGCCGAACACATCTCCGGACACGGACTGACCCGCTGGTTTTTCGCCGATACGCGCCAGCAGCTGCCAGGTCTTTCCCTTGCGCTGATGGCATTGCTGCTCGCTTTGTCGGCCAATATCGGGGTCGGCACCATGGTCTCAAGCTTCAGGCAAACCTTTGTGGGATGGCTCGATCAGCGCCTGGCCGCAGAGGTCTATGTGACGGCCCGTGACGAGGCTGAAGCTGCGCGTCTGCGGCAGTGGTTTCCCCACCACGCAAGGGCGGTTCTGCCCATCTGGAGTACGGAAGGGGAAATTTCGGGGCAGAAGGTCCGCATCTTCGGCGTCGCTGACGATGCGACATACAGAGATCATTGGCCGTTGATTTCGGGTGCGCCCGCAACATGGGACGAGATTGCGAGCGGGAAGGGTGCGCTGGTCAACGAACAGTTCTGGAGGTCAGGAAAGGCGTCGCCCGGCGCAGAGATAGAAATGCCAGGTGGCTGGAAAGCCCGCGTCGTCGGGGTGTTTTCCGACTATGGCAATCCGAGGGGCGAGATCATCATTGGTCTTGATGCCCTTGTCCAGCACTACCGGGACGTGGAAAAGCTGAGATACGGCCTTCGCATGCAGCCACAGGAGGTTGCGGGCTTCAGACAACGCCTCATGACGGAGTTCGGGCTGCCCGAAGCCAATATTGTCGACCAGGCCTCGCTGAAACGGCAGTCTGCTGCAATCTTCGAACAGACGTTTGCGGTCACCGGCGCGCTGAATGTGCTCACGCTCGCGGTGGCGGGTTTTGCCATGTTTTCGAGCCAGCTTACGCTCGCTTCGCTTCGATTGCCGCAGCTTGCTCCTGTCTGGGCACTTGGACTTCGTCGCCGCGACCTTGCGATGCTGGAGGTGCTGCGAACTCTTGCGTTATGGCTTGTGACATTCATTGCCGCCATTCCTGTCGGGCTGGGACTGGCCTGGGTTTTGCTGGCAATCATCAATGTGGAGGCTTTTGGATGGCGACTGCCGCTGATCCTGTTTCCGCTGGACTGGCTGAGGCTGGGTCTTGTTGCCCTGCTCGCCGCCATCATTTCGGTCCTGATCCCTGTTCGACGGCTTGCTAAAACCGCGCCGGCCGATCTTTTGAGGATATTCGCCAGTGAACGCTAAAGCCGTCCTCCTGCTCCTTTGTGCTTCATGCACTTCCTTGCCCACGCCGGTCATAGGGCAAGGCTTTGCGGGCCTCGGGTCAAATGCCGAAGGCTTCAGCATTCCCACACGCGGCGTTGAACTCGTCTTTCCAAAAGACCACAAGCCGCATCCCGGTTTCAGGATCGAGTGGTGGTACGTCACTGCAAATCTGCAGACGGCCGATGGACAGCGCATGGGCGTCCAATGGACACTCTTTCGTTCTGCACTTGAACCTGTCGAGCGCCCCGGATGGTCCGACCCTCAAATTTGGATTGGCCACGCAGCCGTGACGACTGCCAGCCGTCACCATGTTGCCGAACGGCTGGCGCGGGGAGGCGTGGGACAGGCGGGGGTCAAAGGCGAACCCTTCGACGCCTGGATTGACAATTGGCAAATGAAGGCAGGAACCGGCAATGCACGGGACGACCTCGATCAGCTTGATTTGAACGCCAATGGCGAGAGCTTCCGATATCGTCTGAAACTTCAGGCCCACGGGCCTTTGGTGCGTCAGGGCGACAACGGCTACTCGGTTAAATCGGCAGAGGGCCAGGCAAGCTATTATTACTCCCAGCCATTCTACCGTGTCAGCGGCAGCGTCTTTCTTGATGGTGAAACCCATGAGGTAACGGGCGAGGCGTGGCTCGATCGGGAATGGTCGTCGCAACCGCTAGCCTTGAGCCAGACGGGATGGGACTGGTTTTCCCTTCACCTTGAATCCGGCGAAAAACTCATGGCCTTCCGTCTGCGTGACGACAAAAGCGGCTACATCTCCGCCAACTGGATTTCCGCCGATGGCAGGGCGTCTCCCGTCGATCCGGACGACGTTTTGCTCAGTCCGTTGCGAACCGCGGATATCAACGGCAAGAGCATTCCGGTCGAATGGAGCGTGAAGATACCCAGCCGTGGCCTCGACATAAAGACGAAGCCCCTGAACGAGAAAGCCTGGATGGCGACGTCAACCCCCTACTGGGAGGGGCCAATAGAGTTTGATGGAAGCACATCGGGACAAGGTTATCTGGAGATGACCGGATATTAGCCTGTCCCACTGTCCCAGGCGAGATATCGGCTGGAACGGTGCCTAAGCTTACAGGCGCCGTCTTATCCGGGTAGGCGCGACACCCAGGACACGCTCCGAAGGAGTCGTCTTGTGATGACAACCCATTGTTCGGCTTCGTCCCAGCCAGGAATAAGGCAACGCGGTGGATCGTGCATCTGCGGGCCGAGGTCTTTTCCCTTGGTGCTCAATACATCGATGAAGTCTTTTATGTTCTCGACCCGAACTGCGCTCGGCGCAGCCGTACTTGGGACAGGGGCTACCTGGGGTATCGGTGCACTGGCGCATACAGCAAAGCTGGGCTGGTCGGCATCGACTATACCGCTACGGGTTACGACTAGTCTTTCTGCGATCGGTACCCAAGCTTTTCTGAAAGCGCGTTGGCTGTGGTGCGAAGCTCCTCACCAAGGCTAGCGATTTTTTCGTCGCTGGCTTCGCTGCGGATCAGACTGATTGCAATGCCGGCAGATGCGGCTCCCGAGTAATCGCGTATGGCAGCCCCAATGCAAAGCATACCTTCGCGGATCTGACCATCGTCGATGGAGTAGCCGCGAGCGCGCGTCAGAGCCAGTTCCTCTTCAAGCTGCGAAAGGCCAGCAACGCTCCTTGATGTCAGAGGCTGTGGAAATTGAGAGAACAGCATCCTCAATTCACCGGGCCCCAGATCGGACAGGAGGATCTTCCCGGTGGCCGTAAATGGCGCCGGCAGACGCATACCGATCCGAAACGTGTGTCCAAGCGGCTGAGCCGAGTTGCGACAGCCGATGTAAACGACTTCGCCACCCTCGCGGACGGTGAGGGTCACCGTGTAGGGATCGAGGTCGTGGCGCTGGGCGAGATGGTCGTTGAATGTCGATACGATATCGAGGTGCGACAGAAAACCATTCGCCCATCTGAGCGAGTGGGGTCCAATACGCAGGGTTCCATCGGCAGATCGCGCCAGAAGATCAAGCTCAGTCATCACCGCAAGCAAGCCATGCGCGCTGCTTTTGGGCAAATCCAGAAATCGTGTCAGCTCGGCGGCTGTAAGGTCCCGCGGGGAACCTGCCACAAGATCCAGAATACGCACGGCGCGTCTGAGTGCCGGTACAGTGTCTGATATTTGCGACGATTGTTGATCTTCAGCCATGCACCTTCCTTGACACACTTGGCCCCTTTGGCCCATAGTTCACTCTAATGATTCAAGTTCAATTAGTTGAACTTTAGTGCGGGAGAGGTCGATGATCAAGCTAAAAAATGCGGCGCTGTTACGTGATGCCTGCCTGGTGAATGGTCGCTGGCTGAAAGCTGCGGATGGCAAGACGATTGCGGTCGAAAATCCCGCCAACTCGATGATCATCGGTCACGTTCCTTCATTGTCGGCAGATGAGGTTGAAGCTGCAGTCGAGTCAGCAGGCAAGGCATTTTCCGAGTGGAGCCGCCGTGCTGCGAAGGACCGCGCTGCCATATTGCGTCGATGGTTTGATCTCATGGTGGCGAACGCTGACGATCTTGGTGCGTTGATGACTGCGGAGCAGGGAAAGCCGTTTGCGGAAGCAAGGGGCGAAGCCCTTTATGCGGCATCTTTCGTAGAATGGTTCGCGGAGGAAGCCAAACGTGTTTATGGCGATACCATTCCTTCGCCGACCACGGACAAGCGCATTACCATCCTGAAGCAGCCGATCGGTGTCTGCGCCGCGATCACGCCATGGAACTTCCCGGCCGCGATGATCACCCGCAAGGCGGCCCCGGCACTTGCCGCAGGCTGCACGATGATCGTCAAACCGGCTGAGCAGACCCCTCTCACCGCACTTGCTCTGGGTGTTCTCGCCGAAGAAGCGGGCGTTCCCGCCGGTGTCTTCCAGGTGGTGACGGGCGCCGCACGCGATATCGGCAAGGTATTTACCGAAAGCGACACGGTGCGAAAGATCTCCTTTACCGGATCGACCGAAGTCGGTCGTCTGCTGATGGCGCAATCGGCCCCGACGATCAAGAAACTGTCGCTGGAACTTGGTGGCAATGCGCCTTTCATCGTCTTTGATGATGCCGATCTGGATGCGGCCGTTGAGGGCGCGATCGTTTCGAAATACCGCAATGCCGGACAGACCTGCGTGTGCTCCAACCGGATCTATGTCCAGGATGGTGTTTACGACGCATTCGCGGAAAAGCTGGTCAAAAGGGTCGAAAGCCTGTCCGTCGGTGAGGGCACCGAACCTGGTGTTCTGATCGGTCCACTGATCGACCAGGATGCCGTGGCAAAGGTCGAGGATCACGTTGCTGATGCCCTTGGCAAGGGAGCAACGATCGTCACCGGCGGAAAGCGCCATGCTCTTGGAGGCACGTTTTACGAACCAACGGTTCTGACCGGTGCAACCCAGGCCATGAAGGTTGCCCGTGAGGAGACCTTTGGACCCGTCGCCCCGCTCTTTAGGTTCGGGACGGAAGACGAAGCGGTCGCCATGGCGAACGACACCGAATTTGGTCTGGCGGCCTATTTCTACACCGAGAATGTCCGCCGGACATGGCGTGTCGCAGAAGCGCTCGAATACGGCATGGTGGGCCACAATACAGGCCTCATCTCCAACGAAGTCGCACCATTCGGTGGCGTGAAGCAGTCCGGCTTGGGCCGCGAAGGCTCGCACTACGGCATCGATGAATATCTTGAAATCAAATACCTGTGCTCGGCCATCGGCTGAGATCACGCTGGGAGGATCAGATGACCATCAACCCTTTCGAATTCCGCACCGTTCCCTCCATGCAGGTTGCCTGGGGTGGCGCCCAGCGTCTTGGAGAGATTCTCTCCGGCAGGTTTCAGGCGCGCAAGGCGCTGCTGATTACCGATGCAGGTCTCATCAAGGCCGGCCTCATCAAGCCGATTGCTGACGCTCTTGCGGCGAGCGGCTTTAACGTCACGATCTTCGACAAGGTCGTTGCTGATCCGCCAGAGCACATCGTTGCCGACTGCGTCGAGTCCGCAAGGCAGATCGGAGTCGATATCGTCATCGGTCTTGGCGGGGGCTCATCGCTCGACATCGCCAAGCTCGTGGCTGTCCTTCTGATTTCCGACCAGACGCTTGCCGACATGTACGGTATCGGCAACGTAAAGGGATCACGCCTGCCGCTCGTGCTGGTGCCGACCACGGCCGGTACAGGTTCGGAAGTCACAAACATCTCGATCATCACCACGGGCGAAACCACCAAGATGGGGGTCGTTTCCCCGCAGCTTTACGCTGATTTCGTTCTTCTGGATGCTGAACTGACGGTGGGACTGCCGCAGGTCCATACGGCTGCCACCGGTATCGATGCCATGGTGCATGCCATCGAGGCTTACACCAGCAAACACAAGAAGAACCCACTATCAGATGCTCTGGCGCGCGAGGCACTACGTCTGCTCGGTGCAAATCTGATCGCCGCCTGCAAGGACGGCACCGACCGGAAAGCCCGTGAAGGCATGCTTTTGGGTGCGACATTGGCAGGTCAGGCTTTCGCCAACTCACCGGTGGCCGCCGTCCACGCGCTCGCTTATCCGCTGGGCGGCCATTATCACGTGCCACACGGGCTTTCCAATGCCCTGATGCTGGGGCCGGTTTTACGCTTTAACGCGAAGGCTGCAGCGTCGCTTTATGCGGAGCTTGCCGACGTGCTGGGTGTTCCGGGTGAAGGGGATGCGGCAACCCGTTCGGATGCGTTCGTTCAGCATATGGAAACGCTGATGGACCAGAGCGGCGCGCCGCGGCGTCTGCGCGATGTCGGCGTGACGGACAACACGCTCGCCATGCTTGCGTCCGACGCAATGAAACAGAGCCGTCTGTTGGTCAATAATCCGGTCGAAGTCCGCGAAGAGGATGCGCTTGCGCTCTACCGCGAGGCGTTCTGACCCATTTCTTACAGCAATATCTTCAGTCCCAAGGTAGGAAAACGAGTGACCGATATCAGACTTTACATGCTTCAGTCGGGTACGCTGAAATGCAAGGTACACAACATCAAGATGAACCAGGGGAACGGTGCAGACTATGAGATCCCCGTTCCGTTTTTCCTGATTACCCATCCGGCCGGGCACACCGTGATCGACGGCGGCAACGCGATTGAAGTTGCAACAGATCCGCGTGGCCATTGGGGCGGCATCTGCGATGTCTATTGGCCAGTACTGGACAAGGACCAGGGCTGCGTTGACCAGATCAAGGCGCTTGGTTTCGATCCGGCCGATGTCAAATATGTTGTGCAGTCGCACCTGCATCTCGATCATACCGGCGCCATCGGTCGCTTCCCCAACGCAACCCACATCGTGCAGCGCTCTGAATATGAGTATGCCTTTACGCCCGACTGGTTTGCTGGCGGCGGCTATATCCGCAAGGACTTCGACAAGCCGGGTCTGAAGTGGCAGTTCCTCAACGGTGCGCAGGACGATTATTATGACGTTTACGGCGACGGCACGCTCACCACGATCTTCACGCCCGGTCATGCACCCGGCCACCAGTCCTTCCTGGTGCGCCTGCCAAACAGCAAACCGCTTCTCCTGACGATTGATGCTGCCTACACACTGGACCACTGGGAAGAGAAGGCTTTGCCTGGCTTCCTTGCCTCGACCGTTGACACGGTCCGTTCTGTTCAGAAGCTCCGCACCTATGCCGAAAAGCATGATGCGACAGTCGTCACCGGCCATGACCCTGACGCCTGGGCGAACTTCAAGAAGGCTCCCGAATTTTACGCGTAAATAGAACGCGCAAGTCAATGGCCAGATACGGCGAGGTTGCATGCAGCCTCGCCGATTTTTATCGTATGAGCCAAGGGCACCGAGCCGAGCGGGACCGTGTATTTCGGCGCATCGGCCTTTTCCGGATATACGCCTTCGTTCAGGTCGCTCGCGTTGTCGCTTCATGTGCCTGAAAGCTATCCTCTAGCTGCGCGAGTGTGCTCATACGACGTTTTTCGCCCCGGCGTTACGTTGAGCCATCAGGGTTCGGGCTGACAATTTGCCAATACCGGATGGCTGAGAGTAAACTTGTCTCTTTGATCCAAACTGTCTGCAAATCGAGCAGATTATGGCGCTCACTTAGCGTTCCCCACGTGTCGGGCCAGCCATGCTCCCCAAAACAAGCTTGCAAAAAACCGAAGCGTTTCGTTGAAACCAACGCCCTCCAGGAACGAAATGACCTCGTCTTCCGATCGGGGTGGCTCCGCACCCTGCAGAATCTTGCCCATTTTGGCCTGGACCTCTTCAGGCCCGGCGCCGTTCATACGCCAGCGTGCTGCCCAGGCTGCGGGACGCGCCTTAGAGCAGGCAACGCTTCACAGCGGCGTAACACGTCACCTGTGCGCCGATACTGTTGAAAAACTCCCCCAGCATCGGTAAGGGCGCGCCTCGCCCGGATCGTTAGGTATAGTTTTCTGACGGTGCAGCAAAGCTGAAACCAAATTGCGCCTAAAGCGCTGGGGAGCGTGGCAGCGCAATATTACTTCAGTGGGCCCGAAGGGAAAGCCGCCTGTGGGAGTTTTTCAACACTATCCGCCAACAGCGGACATCGAAGCTGGCTTACGTCGTCGGCCAGAATTCAAACGACTACCACGGGAGCGTGGCGACAGGTCAAGTCGATGGGAACAAGCCGCCATCGTCGGCATCAACGTCGATAGTCATAGATAGATGACGGGGTCTAGTCAGTGCGAAAGAAGCAGCTTCAACAATGTCACGGCTGGTTGCGCGCTCCCCCTTCTGGCGCCCGCTTGCATGGAGCCAATCTTGTTGGTCGGGTCGGGCATCGTCCAGGTAAGGCGGATTTATTAGGATCGATCGGAATTTACTGCCAATGAAGGTCTGCCTGAGCCCCTCTGCGAGTGCCACTTGTCCACGTTTGGCCGCATAGAAGGGCACAGATACGGACTGCAACGCTGCATTTGGCAAGCCGCTGATCGAACCGATCGTCACGATATCTGGCGTCGGTGACGTTAGCATAAGGGGGCGAAGTCCCTGCACAAAAAGGTAGGTTCCAGTGATTGCGGCGTTCACAACCGCCAGAACATCGCTCTCTGCATAAGGTTCGATACTGCTTTCGAGCCACATCGCGCCATTATTGATGACGATATCAACTTGGCTCTTCAGCGCAGCGATATTAGACGCTGCTTCATTCACAGAAGAGGTATCGGCAAGGTTTAAGGTAACGATATCGGCCCTTTTACCGCCCCTCTGCATGATCAGATCAGCGACCTCCTGAAGGTCCGACTGTCGGCGGCCACACAACACGAGCTCACACCCTGCATCGGCCAATGAAAGCGCAAAGGCCGCTCCCAGACCTCGACCAGCGCCAGTAACGACGACAACTTTTCCGTTTAGTGAATTCATGTCTCTGCTCCTGCAACTTGAGACGCGTCCTACCTCAATTTAAAACGTGTGCAAGGTGCAATATGGACGCGGCTCTCGTAGACCGAGACCCGAATGACCGTTTCGGGCAAAAAGCAGCCATCACAGTGTGAGTAAGCGCGTGCAAAGGAGATTCAAAGCCCTATCGGAGGGTCGACTATAATGGCGAAAGTCCGACTCCTATCAAGACAACGCGATTAGGAAAAATTCTCCAGCACGGCCAGGAATGTATGTCTATCACCCTGTCCCTCAGTCAATCGTACGCGGCCCTCGATGTCTGCAAGGTGATGGTCCATCAGTTGCTGCGCCTTTGCGAGATCCTTCCCTTTCAGGGCTGTGACTATCAACCGATGGTGATCGGCGCCGCAGTCGTCTTTACGCTCCTCCTCGTACAGAGACATGACGAGCGAGAGGCGCGCGACGATCTTTGACAACACCTCCGTCAAGACGGCATTGCCACCAAGCTCCGCCAGAACGACATGGAACTTGCCTGACAGCACCGTCTTCGACTTCTCATCACCATGGTTATGGATGTGTTCTTCCTCGTCGGTCAGCTTTTCAAGCGCGTCCAACTGATCGGCAGTCGCGTGGTCGAGGACAAGCTCCAGGATGACGTGCTCGAGCTTGCGACGGGCCTCGAACAAGGCCTTGGCCTCTTCGATGCCCGGTTCGGCGACGAAGGTGCCACGGTTTTTCTTGCGTTCCAGAAGATGGTCGCTTTCCAGAACGCCGAGTGCGCCGCGCACGACCGTGCGACTCACGCCGAAGTGGTCGGCGATCGCATCCTCAAGGATCTTGACGCCGGGCTTGAGCGCGCCTTCACCAATCGCCGTGGCAAGCGTGATCCGGATGCGTTCAGTCACGTCGTCATGAGCGTTTTCTGCCGCATCGACCGAGCCGTTGGCCTTCGGCGCGGTCTTGGTGCCTTGACGTCGTGTCGTCCTCTTCATTTCCCGCTCCAGCTCCGATCAAGCGACCCAATTATTTTCATGATAATATTCCTGCGTATATGCGCTTGGTGCCAAAAGTCGAGAGGCTCCGAATGTTGTAAGGAGCACCGGAGACATATGTCGCCGGTGCTGAACCTTTGGCATGTCAGGCGGCTCGCTGCTTCGTGGAAAGTATCGAGAGCGAAATTCCGTTCTGTGTACAGATATCTTCAATGTGCCGTGCAGAAGCCTTGACGAAGGTCAGCGCTTCGTTGAAGCCATAGGACTGGTGCTCATAGGACGGATAGCCATACTGGCTCGCCTCATAGGTCTCCCAGTCCGGTATTTCTCCGCTGGCCACACGTTTTTCAAATGCGTCCACCAATCCGAGATAGGCTTCGAGTTCCTCTGCCGTCAGGTCTGGATGGCCGGCACGCCAAATTGGGTCATCGATCTCGATGCATTGGCGGGGATTGGCCTTGCGTGGCTTGTCCTCGACGGAGGCCGCGACCTCCAGGGAGAGGTTCAAGTCGGGATTGGCTTTGGCAAGGATAGGGATGATCGTGGCGAAATCGACAATGCCGCGACCGACGGGGCGGGTCTGGAAATCGAGGCCGCCCGTGGCATGACCGACATAGGCATCCTTGATGTGGGTTTGGCGCACATAGGGAGCTACCCGTTTTGCGGCAAAAACGGGGTGCTCGGCGCGTTGCAGGCCGTTTGCCGTGTCGAACACGACACCCATGCAATCTTCGCCAACCCTTTCGATCAGCCGGAGGATTTCGAAAGAGGTGATCTCGTCATGGGTTTCCATATTGAGATGAACGCCGTTTGCGCGCGCAACCGGCGCGAGCTTCAGTAGGACCTTTTCGATGCCCAGCAACTGCTCATCCCAGGTCACATCGGTGCGAAAGCGGTCATTGGCCAGCCGTCCGCGATATTCCGACTTGAAATTGCCCGGCGACACCCAGAGTTCGCGGCAGCCGATGGCCGCACTCGCTTCGATCATTCGGGTAAAACCGAGGATGACGTCGCCACTGCCGATCGCGCGAAACTCCGGAGCCTCTGCGCTGCAATAGGGGTTGATCTTACCGACGCCCGCTTCGAGGTAAAGGCCAAGCTCATCAGCCTTTACCCTGATATCGGCCAGTTCGCCGTTGTCCAGTGTCTCGCTCATGTCGAGCACCGTGCTGAAGAAGATGCCGCCGAGACCGAGTTCCTTGACGTGTTCGAGGCTTTTGAGAGGGCCGCGCTTTCTGGCTTCTGGCAGTTTTTGTCCGTCAATGCCTAGCTTCATGATCTGCTCCTTGATGTTTCCTGATTGGATTTGCTGCAATGGCATTTCCGTTTGATTGGTGGTTGAGGTGGCGGCGCTTCAGGCGCGGCGTCGGGTATCTTTCTGCGCACGGGCATCTCGACCTTTTGGCGCGAGGTGCTTTTCCAGAAAATGCTGGCCGACTGATGCGACGGTGGTGATGAGCAGGTACCAGAGCGAGGCAACGCACAGCAGTTCGATGACAAGGAAGTTGCGCGCGTAGATGGCCTGCGCTTGGGTCAGCAGGTCTTCCATGCCGATGACGGAAACGATGGCGCTGGCTTTCAGCATACCAATCGCCTGGTTTCCGGTCGGCGGGACAATGAGGCGGATCGCTTGAGGCAGAACCACGGTCCGAAGCGTTTGAAGGGGTTGCAAGCCAAGCGAAGAGGCTGCCTCACGCTGACCGCGATCGACGGCGGTCAATCCGCCGCGAATGATCTCGCTCATATTGGCCGCTTCGTGCAAGCCAAGCGCCAGAAACCCGGCGAGGGCAGGGGTGACGAGGTTGTTGATCGATATGGAATAGGTGCCGATGCCCACCATCGGAATAAACAGCGCGATGTTGAACCAGAAGAAGATCTGGACGATCAGCGGCACGCCGCGAAACCACCAGACGAAGGCAACGGCAATCGCTTTCAAAACGATGTTCTGGCTTGTGGCCATGACAGCGACGATGCAGCCGAACGCGGTGCCGAACACCATGGCGCCCGCCGTCAGTTGCAGGGTCAGAACTACGCCGTCGATGACGACTGGATCGACCATATAACGGGGAATTTCGCCCCATTGAACAGTCTGGTTTCGTGCGACTGTGAGGATGACGAGTGCCAGCGCGACGATCGCGCTGGTACCTGTGGTGATCTGCCCCCACCGCACCGGCTTGCCGAGCGGAGGTGCGATGGCCATGCTGACGGGTTGAGCAAAAAGGGACATGGCTCAATTCACCGGCATGCTGGCGGCGTCGTTGAACTTCACGGTCTTCACGGCAAGCGGACCAAGGCCCCATTTCTCCATGATCGCTTTGTAGGCACCGCTATCGACCATGTGCTGAAGCGAGGCGATCACCGTATCTCGCAAATCCAGATTGTCTCTCGATACCAGCATGCCGAGGTAGCCGACGGCGAGGCGGACGTCTGGGAGTGCCTGCAGGCCGACGCCCTTGCCGGTCTGGTTTTCGGTCGTGTAGACGCTGGTCGCATAGCCATTGACAGTCGCGTCGGCGCGGCCGGTGCGCACGGCCTGAAGGACGTCGGGCATTTTCGGGATGGACATGATGTTCATCGGTGTCGTGCATTTGGCCGATGCCGTTTCCACCAAACGCGCCTGGAACGTGCCGACCGGCACGGCAACATTCTTGCCGCAGAGGTCTTCCATACTCTTGATGCCGAGCGGGTTGCCCTTGATGGTCATGATTGTCGTGGCGTCAAACATGTAGTCGATGACATCGACCTGCTTTTCCAGCTCCACATCATCGTTGATGCCGGAAATGGTCATGTCGAAACGCTTGGAGAGGACGGCGGGTACGATTGCAGCACCTGCGCCGACATTGGTCATCTGAACATCAATGCCGAGAATGACACCCAGTGCTGCGGCGATATCGGCATCGATCCCGATCAGCTTTCCATCCTCCGCCTGGAAGCTGATCGGCGGCGTCAGGTCCGTCGCCACCTTCAGGATCTTCTTGTCCTTGATGGCAGTGGGCAGGCGGTCCGCCAGTGTCTGGTTAAACGCGATGCCCGGCAGTTTGGCGATGTCTGCATCCGGCACCATCTTGATGGCGGGACCTTCTGCGGCATGGACCGATGTGGCCAGCAGCGCGAACGCGATACCGGTAAGGCCGTTTTTGAGACTTTTCGTGAAGCTGCGCATGCGATCCCCTTTTGATTTTTATCGGAGTGAATTCACAGGGGCAGCGATGCAATCGGCGTGCCATTCTGATCGGAACTTCTTAGGGGACTGTTTTTAAACGAGTATTTTTCCGACCCGGCAAATTTCCACTTCTCAACGAAAACATTCGCATGAATTTGCGAAAGCTAACTGATTAAAGAATCAGCTCTCGCATCAGTCACGGTTTGTGAATTGACGATTGATCGTCTAAGTTTTTGCTTTGGCTTGATATTTCTCTGAATTTCAATTTTTGGGGATCGTGATATGCGGCGATTTAACCAGAAACAATCGCCAATAGATCCCAATCCAAGTCGGGAATGCTGCTCAATATATGATCTTCACCCACGAATATTGCACATTTTTTATATTCGCAAGAAATTAACGTTGAACATTATGCAGAATGTTCGAAACGATAGAAACCTGATATAAGTTTGTAATTTCCGTGGTTTAGATATTTTTTCGGTTCGAAATCGCAAACTGGCACACCGCTTGCAACTCCCTTGCTATGACCCACACTAAACTTAACATCGTCGAACGACCGCATCTCTGCTTGATGCCGCCAGGCGCTAAGCGCTTTGACGTTACGGCGCAACCGAAGGGGATGTTCATGGCAGAGGCGTCGAAGTCAGGAGAGGGCAAGCAGCTCAGCGTCCGGGGTGTGACCCACAGCTATGGTGGGCAGAACGCGATCAGCGACATCACGTTCGAGGTCGAGGCCGGCGAGATCGTCGCGCTTCTGGGGCCAAGCGGCTGCGGCAAGTCCACCGTCCTGCGGGCCATCGCCGGGCTGATCCAACCAAAGAGCGGTGCCATTCAACTCGGTGGCCAGGATCTCGCCAATGTGTCCGCAAGGTCCCGTGGCATTGGCATGGTGTTCCAGAACTACGCCCTTTTTCCGCATCTGACCGTGGCCGAGAACATCGCCTATCCGCTGGCCTGCCAGCACGTGCCGTGGGCTGAGCGCAGGGAACGGGTGGAGGAAATGCTCTCGCTCGTACAGTTGAAGAACTACGGCAACCGCCTGCCGCGTGAACTCTCCGGAGGTCAGCAGCAGCGTGTGGCCGTTGCCCGCGCCATTGCCGGGAGGCCCTCGCTTCTGCTGCTGGACGAACCCTTCGGTGCTCTTGACCGGGCGCTTCGTTTCGACTTGCAGGTCGAACTCCTGCATTTGCAGAAGACGCTCGGTATCACGACGCTGATCGTCACCCATGATCAGGAAGAGGCGCAGAGCCTTGCCGGGCGTCTGGTGCTGATGAACAAGGGTAATATCGAGCAGATCGACACGCCGATGGCCGTTTATGACCGGCCGAAGACGCTGTTCGTCAACACCTTCATCGGTCAGGCCAATCTGCTGCATGGCACGGTGCAGGGCTTGGATGCCGAGGCAACGACGATTGCGCTTGCAAATGGCAAACCACTCGTTCTGCCGCGTCGCCTGAATTTTACGATCGGCTCCAAGGTCACCATCACTTTCCGTCCCGAAGACGTCCGTCTGTCGACGGCCCCCCGTGGCTTTTCGTTGCCGGCACGGCTGACCGTGTCCGTCCCCCTTGGGCCGACGCTCGTCCATGATCTTCTTCTCGAGGAGGGCATGGGCCTGCGCGCTTCGCAGGTCCGCGGACCTTCCACCTTCATTCCCGAGTCGGGAGCTCAGCTCTTTGTCGAGATTGACACCACCAGGTGTCACGCCTTTCCGAGCGAACCGGAACCATCCAGTGAATGAACAACAACAATAGAGGTGAACAGATGAAGGACTTTAACATCACACGACGTCATTTCGGATTGCTTGCTGCCGGTGCGGCTGTAGCGGTCTCCGCCCCCTTCGCTGCTCGTGCCGCTGGTGGCACAGCCGTTGCCGCGACCTTTCCCGGCAGCTGGGAAGACGGCTATCGCACCGTACTGACGCCACTTGTTAAGGAAGCAGGTTTCGACCTGACGGTTGCGCCAGCTATGGCGCAGGATCAGCTTGCCAAGGTCATGGCAAGCCCCGGTAACCCGCCTTACGACACACTGCTGATGTCGCCCGGCCAGATGGCGGTCGCTATCGAGAATGACCTGATCGAAAAGATCGATCCGTCGAAGCTGAAGAACTGGAGCCTGCTCGATCCGGCGTTTCAGGGCGAGTACGGCCCGACCGTGACCGTTGAAGTCAACGGGATCGCCTATAACCCGGATCTGGTGCCCGCACCGAAGGGCTATCGCGACCTGTTCGAAAACCCGGCCTACGAGGGCCTCGTCTCGTGGACGGGCTTTGCCTCCAATACCGGCGTAATGGCCTATTCCCAGATCGCCAAGATCTTCGGCTCAGGCCCGACCGACATGGATGCCGTTTTCAAGCTGTTCAAGGAACATCCGGAGCATCTGAAAGGTGTTGTCGCCAGCACCAACCACCAGATGACACTATTCCAGCAGGGCGAGATCGCTGTCTTCATGTGCTCAACCGGCAATGTCGCGAAGCTGAAGGCATTGGGCCTGAGGGCTGAGTTCGTCCAGCCCGAAACAGGCTCTCCGGCAGCTCCGGTCAACATCCACCTGACCAAGGGCGCCAAGAACCCGGACGCGGCTTACGCCTATATGGATGCCGCGATCTCCAAGGCAGCGCAGGACAAGCTGAAGATGCCGCCGACCGAGATGTTCCCGACCAACAGGGAGGTCGAACTGACGCCAGGCATCGAGGCCTATGTGAAGCGCGAACAGCTTGCGTCTCTGGTCTATCCGGACTGGGCGGCGATCAACAAAAACCGTGCGGAATGGATCCGCCAGTTCGACGCTCTTGTCGCCGGTTGAGGGTCATAAAATGAAAGCGAGCGGCTTCCCATACGTTCTCCCGATGCTTGCGCTATCGGTGGCGTTCTTTGCGACGCCGCTCGCCGTTCTCGTCGGGTTCAGCTTCATCAGCCCCGACGGCCCGTCCTTTCACAACTACGCGCGCTTTCTCGGCGATGCGTTCAATTACCGCGTTCTGGTCAACACCGCCACGCTCGGTCTGCAGACCATTGCCAGCACCACCTTGCTCGGTATTCCGATTGCACTTCTCTATTGGCATAGCGGCAAGACCGCGCGACAGGTCATCATATTTCTGACCCTAATCCCGATGCTGACCAGCAACGTGGTGCGCACCTTCGCCTGGATCGTCATCCTCGGGCGACAGGGCCCGATCAGCGAGACCTTCGTGGCGCTCGGACTTGCGGAGCGCCCGTTCACCCTGATGTCCACCGAACTCGGCCTCGTCTTGGCCATGTGCCAGATCGACTTGCCGCTGATCATTCTGCCGCTGATCGCCATCCTGTCCCGCACGCCAGTCCAATTCACCGAAGCGGCACAGGTCTCGGGTGCCGGTCCGTGGCGGATCCTCGTGACCGTTCTCTTGCCGATGATGTTGCCGGGGCTGCTGGCGGGCTGGATTCTCGTCTTTGCCAGCACCAGCGCTTCCTTCGTCACCCAGGCTGTCATCGGTGGTGCGCGCAATGTGTATGTGCCGCAGCTCATCTACCGCGAGGTCGGCACGCTGTTCGACTGGCCGATGGCCTCGGCCATTGCCGTTGTCCTGCTGTTGTCGACCGGCATCCTTCTCGTTGCCATGACCATGATTTCCCGCCACAGGAGGCTTGTCGGCCATGCATAGTCCTCGCGAAAACCCGATTCCGACCCTCCTCTACAAGGCATTTGTCTTTGGCTTCGGCAGCCTCAGCCTGATCTACTTGGTGGCGCCGATCGTCATCGCAATCACCATGTCCTTCACTGCTGGCCAGACGCTCAAATATCCGCCCGAGGGTTTTTCGCTCCGCTGGTACGAGGCGCTCCTCGATCCCGTCCGCTCCGGGACAGAGCATATCGCAGCCGGCAATTCGCTGAAGATCGCGGGCCTTGCGGTGCTCGGATCGCTGCTGTTTGCCGTCCCTGCCACCATCGGCATGGCGCGTATGAGGCGTAGCACGGTCAATGCGCTAGAGCCGTTTCTATTGGCCCCACTCGTTCTGCCAAGCCTCGTTTATGGTCTGGCGGCGTTGATCGTAGCGAACTTCGTCGGCTTCCAGCCGTCGCTCTGGCTCACCGTTATCGGCCATGTCGTCGTGTTCGGTCCTCTGATGTACCGGGCCGCATCCGTCGTCGCGCAGGGCATCAATCCGTCGCTGGCAGAAGCCTCCACCGTCATGGGCGCGACCTGGTACACGACGCTGAGGCGCGTGATCCTGCCGCTGCTGGCGCCCGGCATTCTGGCCGGTGCCTTTCTCGTTTTCATCCAGTCGCTCGACAACGTCTCTGTGTCGCTCTTCCTGGCTGATGCGCAGACGACCGTGCTGCCGCTTCGCATGTTCGCACTGATCGAAGAATCGCTCGATGTCCGCGTCGCGGCAATGTCGGGAATTCTGATCGGACTCACACTCATCGTGATGCTGGTAGCGAGGCGCGTATTGGCGCCGGCACGGCAAGCTGACCAATAAAAATACTCTGGAAGGAATACCCAATGAATAGACACGCCACCAAGGCAGGCGACTACCGCATCGGATCGCTGCTGGCCGATTTCCAGCCGGATTTCGACTTTGTCGCACCGCTGCCTTTGCCCGTCGAAGAGTTCGAGGACCGTCTCCGGCGCATTCGCCGCCAGGCTGTCGAAGCTGGCCATGATGCGCTGATCGTCCACACCGGTGGGGTCGGCTGGTTCCATACCTCGAACGCATATCTGCGTTACATCTGCGACTGGATGCGCGAGGGCGTGCTGATTATCCCGACGGACGCCGACAAGCCGCTGACGCTTCTGTCCTTCTTCACTCAATCCGTGCTTCTGCCGCCGGGCGGCGAACCGGTTCTCGTCGAGGATATCTGGCAGATCGGCCCGATCGGTCGCGAATATGCCGACCGACCGGGTGATAGCGTCATCAAGACGGCTGAGAAATGCGTTGAACTGCTGGCCGGCATGGGACTGTCGAAGGCGCAGATTGGCCGGATCGGTGACCGCACCTCGCTGACCTTCTGGGCAGCCCTCGACGAGTTGATGCCAAAGACAAAGTTCGTCGCCGACAATGCTATTCTCGACCGGATGCAGAAAGTGCGCTCCCTGCGCGAGATCGAGATGTTCCGAGCGGCAGCCCAGCTCGTCAGCATCGCTACGCAGGCGGCCTATCATGTCGCCAAGCCAGGTGTGACCGATCACGAAATCTATGCCGCGTTCACGCAGGCCCAGCTTTCCTTTGGTGGTGAAACGGGTGATGGCTATCAGATTGGCATCAACGAGTTCGGTACCCATTGCGGAAAGCCTTATGGCCATGTCGTTCGTCCGGGAGATCTCATCAATCTCTACGTTTCCAACATCACCTACCGCGGCTATACCGCCCAGACCGCCCGTATGATCGCAGTTGGCGACATCACCAAGCGGCAGGAAGAGGTGCTGGCGGCCTGCACCGAGGGCGTTAAACGAGCCGAAAAGCTGATCCGGCCCGGTGCCCTGATGCGTGACGTCAACAACGCCGCCTTCGAGCCGATGATCGAGCGCGGCATGCTGTCCTCGCCCGAAGCCCGCACCATGCCCTACAACTGGGCGCCGATGGACGATGGCAGCGCCCGTCTAATCCCGCGCCAATATGTGAAGAATATCGACTGGGAAGCGCAGGGCCGTACGCTGATGCACATTTACCCGGCAACCCATGGTCCGCATAACCCCAATCTGGGTCACTCGGTTGGCTTGGCCGGCGGCCAGAACAGTTTCAACATCTCATCCCACAATTATGACCGGATGGAGGAGGGCATGGTGTTCGTTCTGCACACGCAATGGCTTGAGCCGTTGTCGGCAGGCTGCAATGTCGGCGATATGTATGTCGTCACCAAAGACGGGTTCGAGAACCTCGCCCGCCACACTCCCCTTGAAACCCACCGCATCGCTGCCGAGGCCTGATATGACCGACCACACCCATTTTGATTTCGCTAAGCTCAATGAGCGGGAACGTTACAAGATTCTGATCGGAACCGTCATTCCACGTCCAATCGCTCTGGTAACCACGGTGAGCAAGGACGGGATACCAAACGCTGGCCCTTTCAGCTTCTTCAATGTCCTGACCCATGATCCGGCCATCGTCGCCATCGGCGTCGAGAACTATTCCGACATGCGCTTTAAGGACACCGCCCGCAATATTCGTGAGACAGGAGAATTCACCGTCCACATCTGCGACAATGCGCTGGTCGAGAAGATGGAAATCTGCGCCATCAAGTTCGGGCCCGAAGTTGACGAGATGGAGGAGGCGGGTCTTGCCACGGCACCCGGCCAGACGGTGAAAAGCCCCCGCATCCTCGCCGCCCCCGCCGCCTTGGAATGCCGCCGCCACACCACGCTTCAGGTCGGCCCGGCCCGCGAAATCATCCTCGGCGAAGTCGTCGGCGTCTTCGTCCGCAGTGATGCGGTTAATGCTGCTAACCTGCATATCGACCAGCAGCTCATGGATGCGGTCGGACGCATGGGTGGGCACACTTATACCCGCACACGCGACCAGTTCGATATTGAGACGCTGACGCCGCAGGAATGGGAAAGCCGGAAGGCGGATGAGAAGGTGGCGGCGGAATGAAGTCACTTAATCTTTAAAATCAGAGGCGTATCTGATTTGGAAGAGCTAAACTTTGTTTGGTTACGGTACAGATCCGTTCGCGAGCTAGGAGCGATCAAAAGCGTCAATTTTTACGTGTCACGGCTGCAATGCACCAAAAGCAGTCATGCGATCTGTATTAACGTCGGGATCCCCCGATTGAGGGAGTTGGCGACTGTGCACACTGACCACGCATGATCCATCAAGGCTTTCGGATCGGAGCCGTCCGATGTCTCGCACTTTACAGATAGCACGGCTTTGGTGGCGACCAGCGGTTCACCTTCTAGGTCAAGTGTCACTGTTACGGCGATTTGTTCGATCTCCACGCCACGTTCATGGGCGACATAGCGTAGGTCATTACAATAGCAGCCTCCGATTGCTAGAGCGAGCATTTGGCCGCCATTGAAACCGAGCCCTAATCCCCCGGCCTTGCCTTCCGGCCGATCGATCACCACCGTATGGCCGCCAGCCCAACCCATCGCTGCCTCAGTGCCGGCGACGTTCCGCAACTCGATGACCGACCGCACCATCATATAACTCCGTCCATGTCTGAGCGTTGCAAGGTCGTGGCAAACGTTGGGCTCGTCAACTGTGTTTTCGAGCCTGTTCTTTAAATAAGGTCTGAAGACGCTCGGGGCGGAGGCCAATTTGGCGAGAGCGCGCCAACAGCGGACATCGCGCAAATTTTGCAATACTATTCTAGCGTTTGCTGCTTACGTTCACATAACGGAAATGCTTAATACCGGCGATGACAGAACCTACGCCAGAACAAATCGAACAACTCGCTTTCGCCTTTGAGCGCTTTACGCGTCGTTTCAAGGTCTCCGAGGCAGCGGCAGTCATGCAACATTCGCTCAACGCTCTCGACATCCAAGCACTCCTTTTCATTGACGAGCATCCTGAGTGTAACTTGGGAGATGTTGCCCGGCACCTTCAGGTCGCTCTAACGACGATGTCATCTTCCGCCGACCGGCTGGTGCGTCGTGGCATGGTTGAGCGACAGCGGCCGGAGGCTAACCGCAGGTCGGTGGCTTTGACGATAGCAGCCAATGGGCGGCAAGCGGTTGAAGGCTACGTTGATGGTTATCGCGCCTCTTGCAAAGCAATGCTTCAGGCTCTCGATCCCGTTGACCGGAGGGAATTCCTGCGCCTGACCCAGAAAATTGCAAAATTCGAGAGTTGAATATTACGAAATTCGTAGTATGTCTCTGCCGTCGCAACGATCAGGGATGTCATCATGGCTCACACCTCACTCACCGCCCTCATTACCGGGGCAAATAAGGGTATCGGCCACGCCATTGCGCGGCAGCTTGGCGCTGGCGGACACATGGTCTGGCTGGGGTGCCGAAATATTGCACGGGGTGAGATGGCAGCTCGCGAGTTACGCGGCATAGGGATTGATGCTCGTGCTGTGCAACTCGATGTTACGGACGGCGCTAGCGTTTCCAACGCCGCCAAGACTATAGGGAGCGAAGTGGATCATCTGGACGTTTTGGTCAATAATGCCGGACTCATGTTCGGCCCGCCGCCTTCGCTTGCCGAGGAGTCGATTGAAGAGATGCAGCGGATGTTTGATACAAACGTATTCGGGGTGATGCGCGTCACTCAGGCCTTCTTGCATTTGTTGCGCAAATCCAAAGCTGCTCGGGTCGTCATGATGAGCAGCGGACTGGGTTCGCTGACAGACGCCCTGGACATGCGGAGCGAAACATGGACGGTAGGTTTCGGCGGATATTCCGCCTCCAAGACGGCCCTCAACATGTTGACTGTCAAACTGGCGAAGGAGCTTGATCGGGAAGGGATCAAAGTAAACGCTGTAGACCCCGGCCTGACATCGACCGATATGACAGGCAACGGACCGGGGCATTCGCCTGAAGATGGCGCTCGTCCTGCATTCACTCTTGCAACGACGCATGCATATGGACCTACAGCAGGGTTCTACGCTTGCGCTCCATCAGGCGAACTTGTGCTAAAGAGTTGGTGATACGTATTCAGCGATTGTTGGATGCGGGCCGACCGGTTCGCATCTCATTGTCTTCTACGGAGCGCACGCTGTCGTCCACATCGCGCCATTTGCGGTCATTCGCTTGAGGCGATGCATTGTCCAACTTGGGACCGGAAGCTGCCGTGGCGACGATGCGTTAAAAAGTGGCGTTTGCAGGCTGATCCTGCCATTGAGCGTAAGTACAATCTTCTACAACAGGGCAACCGCATGAAAAAAGACGATGCAGGCCCAGCAGACTATCTCATTTTCCTGGGCCAAGTAGCAGCATTGCTGGATTCGGATTTCCTGCGTGAGGCAGAAACATTTGACTATGGGCAATGGGAATTACCCTTTGAGGCGGTGCTGTTGAAGCTGATGGAAGAGTCGCCGAAAAATGAAGGTATCGACATCGGCCTTGCTAAAAAACTGGCAAAATATGCGGGGTTGTTGGACGAGGGAGTGCTTACTCCAGATACTTGGCAGAGGTTCATTTATTGGTACGGCGCACCTGCAAGGTAGATGACCGCATAGGGCCGACAGGAGACGCTCTGCTGCAAGAAGGCTTGCCGTCGGCTTTTCCGTCATCCCCGTTGCTCGGTTTTTCGCTGAGTGTGTGTTGAACCTTACATCCTGCGCTCGGTACTCTTAAGTGAGCTGGAGAGCCCGGAAACGCGACTGGCCTCACGCTGCTGCAAGACGTGCCGGGATTCGGCCAGTATCTCGCGATACCTTTGGATCTTGGTTGCTTTCATCCTGAATAAGTCGTCGACTGATACCGTTGCCTGCTGCACCGGAAAAGCCACTTCGTTTTCCAGAAGGTCGAGCAAAAGGTTTCGCATCACTGCGTTTTCTTCTCGAAGTTTCGCGAGCTCAATAGCCTTCCCACTCGACTCAAATTTCCGTGCGATAGCTTTGTCAATATCGTGTTCGACAAGCAGAATCTTGGCGGCATAGTACCGGCAAGCAAAGATTGTTGTGACGAGCGCGCATAGCGCGATGACAATGTAGATCATTTCGACCTCCAGGTTATCCTGAAAGTCGATATTCGGAAGCCGGATTTCAATACGCGATTCACTCGGCAAACCAAAATGGCTCCTCTTTGATGAGGAACCGGGGCCGTAAACGTATCAAGTTCATCGTGGTTGAAACGGTGATTGTCAGACGCTTCAATCTTACATATTTTGGCGTCTTGTTACCTTAGCAGGTACTTTGCCTTCCTCGCGGGGTATGCGAGAGGCTCACCATTTTCCAAGATGAAACCCATACGGTACATGCATCTGCGCATTTCGGGAGAGCCATATGCACCTCCATAAATGCCGACGGGGTGGTATGATGGGTAAGATTCAAAACTGCATCTGTCGAGTGCTGAACGATAGGCGATCTCACGTACGTAGTCACCCGTCACCGGAACCGTACCGTAAAGATGCCATTGAGTACGTGCTTCCGCGACTGCTGCCGTGAAGGTAACGCCGAGAATCACGCTTAGAGCCAGCTTGAGTTTCATGACACGCCTCCAAATAAACAATTATGACGAGCAACGGAGATTTCGTCCGGTTTGTTCCCTCGCTCAGACGCAGTTGCGCAATTGTGGTCTCTTCGCCCCCACGGTCGGAGTGCATGCCACATTCTTTTCCTCTTTGGACCAACTCGGGAGTGACTTCAGCTTTGCGCCTCCGTACCGGCTATTCAGATCAGTTCCGCCATCTCCTGAAATAAGACGTAAGCAAAAAGTTGTGGCGACGTTCCTGTCAGGAACAGTCTAGCAAAATTTGGCAACACTAAATTGTTGCCAATTCTCTACATTCCTAACGAGCGCCAAGCAAAAACCCCGCCGGGGATGGCGGGGCCGATCACGCCGTTTAGATGCAGGATTTAAGCGCTAGCAAGTGCTTTCTCGATATCCCGCACAGAATGGCCAGTCAGATCTTTATCCAGTTCTCCAATAAGAACGTCCGACAACGACTTATGGTAGCCCTTGCGCATCTCACCCAGTGTGCGCGGTGCCGCGATAATCACCAGACTTTTAATCTTGCCCTCAAGCACCTGCTTGTTCAGCATATCCGTAACACCTGCACCAAACCCGTCTTCGTCTTGCTGGCTATCGTCGGGATTAGCCGAGCTACTGGAATGTCGGGCGCCGGAAGAGATCTTCGAGCTGTCGATCGCCGGATCTGGCAACGCTGTCAGATTGACAGTCGCCGCATCTCCGTCGTTCCGAAAAAGGCTAAGCTTTTCGCCATCGGCAACGGCAACGACCGTGTTCTGCGGAGGGTTCATGTTGATCTCCTTGGTGAGCAGCTCGAGCCCAGATGACCGACCCTGCTTGTTTCTATCAGAGAATAACCTCGCTACAGACCATCCGTTCCGCAGTCTGCCCGACAAAACTACAGGATTGGCGTATCGCCGTGATCAGTCACCCCAGCCAAATGCTTGATGGCCTGCCTCGCGCCATCGCTGTGGCAGAGGGTCAGTCGAGGCTGCTGTGCCAAGCACAGACCCCTGGAACGAACTCGGCAGTATGCATCGGCAGCGAAAATCTTCCGCGACAATGCTGGTGAGCGGTACGGCACATGCCGACCCTTTAATCTAAAACGGCGTCCACATTAAATACTGTATAAAACATGCCTTGTAAAATCACGCATTTCCGGTCGCCGCGGCACCACCAAGCGCGGCAAAAACCTGCGGGGAAAACTCAAACTGTCGAGCTGTTCCTCGTCCCATTGAGTTTCTTCCCAGCGTTTCCGTAAGGATGCCCCGCCGGACCAAGAGTTCAATGGTTTCGATCACCCCACCACGCGTCATTCCGGTAATATCAATCACATTTGAAAGCGTTAACTTCTGATGCGCCTGGTGCATCAGATAGAGAATATTCATCATGCCGATCTGTTTGATGCGCGACTGCGCCGATTCACCGTCGATCGGCTTCTCCAGGATTTCACGCACCGCAAATACGGACAAGGCCTGACTCTGCCATCTTTCACTTAAATTGCTTGCCATCGTTTTAACTATCTATTATTTGCATAGTCAAATAATTGAGACGAGTCGCCGTTCAGTTGAGGCGGACATTTAGAAAGACGGAGGGTAGGGGGCATGAAGGGCCTTTTCTTTCGAATGATCATCGCAGCGTCAGGGTTCGTTTCACTCTATACCATTTCGGAGCGAAGCGCTCGTGCCGACGAATGGGGGTGCCAGGTTATCCTGTGCTTATCCAATCCCGGCGGTCCGACCCAGTATGGCGAATGCAGGCCGCCCGTCGAGAAGCTTTGGAGGTGGTTGGCAAAAGGGCGTTCGTTTCCAACTTGCGCGGGCGTGGGTTTTCAGACCTCTCGCCCTTTGTACGAACCATATTACTGCAACGCCGGCTACCGCTTATCTGCTGGCTACGGTCCCAGCGGACGTGACGCGACGTGCATTTCCACGTCGCTGCAAGCCGTGAGCGACAGCTTTTGCCGGCGAGATCGAGACGGTGGCGATCCGAACAAAGGCTCTGTCACGTCACCGAGGTGGCAAAGGGTAGACGGGCGATACCAATGCCTGGCCAATACCGTGGCGCGACCCCTGGTCCGCGAGAAACCTCGATACGTCGATGTGACGATTGAGGGCGTCGGCACGCAGAGGGTGTGGTTCTGACATGCCCGTTGTCTTCTCAGATCTTGCGCAGACCTGCGCACCCTTCGTTGCATCGGAGGCTCTTGCGGGTGTGGTCAGCCCCGAAAGCCGGTTCGCTCCGTTCACCATCAGGATCAACAGCCGTGCACCGCTCGGGCGGCAACCTGCGACCAAGGCCGATGTAATCGAAGTCGCCGCATCCTCGGAGGCAACATGCCATGACATACACATTGGTCCCGACGGGGTCGGGCCGGAAGAACTGCGCAGATTGAACCTCTCGATAACAGCCGCTTTCGCTCGTTGCCTTAACCTGAACGCTCCAGCGACGCCATTCGACGGCTATTGCTGCCTCTCGGTGAAGGTGGATGCTGACAGTCCCAGGGCCGAGCAGGTGCTGCAATCCTGCTATGGACGTGACGATCCGTCGGTCGGGGGCGTGGTCAACTATGGCGATCAGGTTCGCCGCGAAATCGAACGGTTCGGGCCGACAGTGGCTCGATTTACAATCGGCGACACGGGAAAAGGGTTGCAGACAAACGTGTCGGCGAATTCTTCCCAAGCAGACGTCGTTGCCGAAGTGGTGGCGGAAAACACTCCGGGGGAAGCACACGCGATCGCGGCGGCGTCCGCGTGGGACGTCTTCAAGACCCGAAGCCGTTCATCCGTCCTGGTGTTTCAAGACAATCAATTGGAATTGGAGCAGAGTGAATGATAATCAGTTCCCGGATCAGACCCGTCGTCGCTTCGTCCGTCATGGCTGCCGCCATTGTAGTGACGATGGTTGAGCCCGCCTTCGCGCAAGCCGCCGGCATCGAAACCGTCCTGCAGAACATCGTCGACATGTTGACGGGAAACATTGCCAAGCTTCTCGCTGTGATTGCGGTCATCGTCATCTGCATCGCCTGGATGTTTGGTTATATGGACCTGAGGCGAGCGGGCTTCTGGATCATCGGAATTGGCGGCATCTTTGGCGCCACCGAACTCGTCAACACCATCGTCGGAGCCTGAAGATGGTGGGCGGACAAACGGTTCTCGAAGAAGACACACTCTTCATCGCGTGTACGCGTCCCGCGATGATTGCCGGTGTCACGATGGAGGCGATGGGCTTCAACATCATGGTCACGACGATCCTCTACATCGTCGCCGGATCTATCGCCTACGCGTTCGTCGGCATCGTTTTCCATCTCATCTTCAAAGCGCTCGTCAAGCACGATCACAACATGTTCCGCATCCTGCTCGCCTGGGTCGAGACACGCGGCCGTTCACGCAACGGTGCCTATTGGGGCGGGGCAACACTTTCCCCTCTGAGACTGACACGCCGCTTCGACGAAAGGGATATTGGAATTGCCTGACATCGCCACCCTTAGATCACGCGAACTCACGCCAGAGGCTTTTATCCCCTACGTGCGGCACATCGACGAGACGACAATCGCGCTCGAGTCCCGGACACTCATGGTCATGGTCGCGCTCGCAGGCGTATCGTTCGAAACTGCTGATCTGCTCGACATCAACGCGCTCCATCGCGACCTCAACACGCTCTATCGAAATATTGCCGATGAGCGGCTCGCGATCTGGACCCATCTCATTCGGCGCAGGGATAGCGACTATCCTGGCGGAACGTTCGCAACGCCATTCTCCGCCTCGCTCAACGAGAAATACCGGGAACGCATGGCGCGCGAGCACCTTTTCCGCAACGATCTCTATCTGACCGTCCTTTGGTCGCCAGCGCGTGGCCCTGCAGACAAGGCGGGGAAGCTGCTGTCGTACCTTCGACGGTCAAAACGACTCGATATGGAGCTGGATGAAGAGGCTCTGAAACAGCTTAAGGACAAGGTCGTCAACGTAGTGGCGGGCTTGAGGCGCTTTGAGCCACGGGTCCTTTCTCTTTACGAACAGGAAGGCATGCTCTTCTCTGAACCGAGCGAGGTGCTGCACCAGCTCGTCGGCGGGAGGCGCGAGCGTGTGCCGCTTACCGAAGGTCGCGTCGCCTCGGCAATTTACTCTGATCGCGTAATCATAGGTCGGGAAACGATCGAGATCCGGCATGAGGCAGAAAGCCGCTTTGCCGGCATGCTGAGCTTCAAGGAATATCCAGCCCGCACCAAGACAGGCATGCTGGACGGAGTTCTAAACAGTCCGTTTGAGCTCATTCTCTCACAGTCGTTCTGCTTTGTGTCGAAGGCGGACGCTCGCGTCATCATGGGGCGTAAGCAAAACCAATTGGTGAGCAGCGGCGACAAGGCGGCTTCGCAAATCGATGAACTCGACGATGCGATGGACGACCTGGAGTCCAACCGCTTCGTGATCGGCGAGCATCACCTGACACTCTCCGTCTTTGCGACCACGTTAAAGGAATTAACCGACAATCTGGCAAAGGTTCGCGCCAGCCTGACCAATGGCGGGGCTGTCGTTGCGCGTGAGGATCTTGGTCTCGAAGCCGCATGGTGGGCGCAACTTCCGGGCAATTTTCGTTACCGCGCGCGCTCGGGCGCGATCAGCTCGAAGAATTTCGCAGCATTGTCACCGTTCCATTCCTATCCGATCGGACAGAAGGACGGCAATGAGTGGGGACCCGCCGTCGCCCTGCTCAAGACCGCTTCAGGCTCGCCCTACTACTTCAATCTCCATTATGGCGATCTGGGCAACACCTTCATGTGCGGTCCGTCGGGAGCGGGCAAAACCGTGATTGTCAATTTCATGCTGTCACAGCTCGAGAAACACGACCCGCACGTGGTGTTCTTCGACAAGGATCGCGGCGCGGACCTTTATGTTCGCGCCGCCGGAGGCACCTACCTGCCGCTGAAGAACGGGGTCCCCACCGGCTGCGCTCCCTTAAAGGCCCTCAACCTGACGCCGGAGAACAAGGTGTTCCTGGCGCGCTGGATCGGCAAGCTTGTGGGTTCAGGGGCGCGGGAACTGACTGTCACCGAACTTCGCGACATCTCCGGCGCGATCGACGGCCTTGCCGACCTGCCCGCTGAGCGACGGACAATAGGGGCGCTGCGGGCTTTCCTCAACAATACGGATCCGGAAGGTATCGCGGCGAGGCTCCGCCGGTGGGAGGAGGGAGGGCCGCTCGGCTGGGTCTTCGACAATGTCAACGAAGATATCGGATTTGGCGATTTCGGCGGATCAGGGAAGTTCATCGGCTACGACATGACCGACTTCCTCGACAACGAGGAAATTCGCACACCGCTGATGGCCTATCTCTTCCATCGCGTCGAGCAGATGATCGATGGCCGCCGGATCATCATCGTCATCGACGAATTCTGGAAGGCGCTACAGGACGAGGGGTTCCGCGATCTTGCGCAAAACAAGCTGAAGACCATCCGCAAACAAAATGGGTTGATGCTGTTTGCCACGCAAAGCCCGCGCGACGCGCTGAACTCGCCAATCGCGCACACGATCATCGAGCAATGCCCGACACAGATCTTCCTGCCCAACTCGCGCGGCAACCATGCCGACTATGTCGATGGATTCAAGCTCACCGAGCGCGAATACGAATTGATAGCGCGCGAGCTTTCCGTTGAAAGCCGGAGGTTCGTGTTGAAGCAAGGACACAACAGCGTCGTTGCCGAGCTCGATCTCAACGGCTTCGATGACGAGCTCGCCATCCTCTCCGGCCGGACCGCCAATGTCGAACTTCTCGACGCGATCCGCGCGGAGGTTGGAGACGACGTCGAGAACTGGCTTCCCATTTTCCAACAGCGAAGGAGTGCTAGCTGATGACTTCCTATCGACTTCATGGCGTACTGCTCAGCGCGGTGCTCATGCTTGCTGCTGAAGGCGCGTCAGGGCAGGGGATCCCTGTCAACGATCAGGCTGCGATTGCCAAGCAGATCGAGAGCATCGCGCAGCTCAAGTCGCAACTCGACGCGCTCAATCAGCAGATCGGCCAGACTCGGCAGCTTTATGGCTCGCTCAACAAGCTGACCGATATGGCGGATGTC
Source organism: Agrobacterium sp. MCAB5 (assembly GCF_052114365.1). Taxonomy (NCBI): domain Bacteria; kingdom Pseudomonadati; phylum Pseudomonadota; class Alphaproteobacteria; order Hyphomicrobiales; family Rhizobiaceae; genus Agrobacterium; species Agrobacterium sp. MCAB5. Next base: position 205,461 of record NZ_JBFREP010000010.1, on the reverse strand, counting down.
GCCGAGGTTCTCAACGATCCGGCGATCCGCAAGGCGCTTCCCTTTGACTTCGCTGCCATCGAGGGATTGCTCAAAGGCAACGGCACCGGCGTGTTCGGTGATTCCGCCTCAAGGTTTCTGGAAGGTAACTCGGCCTACCGCACTGACGCCGATGATTTCTACGCTCAGGAATTGTCCCGGCTTCAGAACAAGAATGCCGGGCAAATGAGCGTTGGTGAGCAAATCTACGATGCCGCGACCAAGCGCATCGACGGGATTGATCAGCTGCGGGGAAAGATTTCCACGGCTGGCGACGCCAAAGAGATTGCCGACCTGCAGGCTCGGCTGCAGGCCGAACAGGCATTTCTTCAGACCGACGTCCTGCGGATGGAGGGGCTGAGGATGGTGCAGCAGGCGCAGAACCAGGTCGACGAACAGCGCAAGGCGGAGGACTGGCGCCAACGGATGGACAATATGAAGGCGGCGCTGCAGTGAAGTGCACCCTCATCTTCCTTTCCCTGGTGCTCTTGTCGGCTTGTTCGCAAGAGGCGGAGCGAACTCATACGGTGGACGAGTTCGTCGCCGACACCGAATTGCTGTCCCGTACGATTACCGAGTGCCGCAACAACCCGGGTGCATTGCGCCAGACGCCCAATTGCCAGAACGCGGAAGCGGCCGAGGTTAAGCTCCGGCTCCAGAACATGCGCAAGGCATTGGGAGGCTGACCAAATGTACCAGGTGTTTGAGTTTATCGACGGTCAGTTCAAGCGGCCGTTGGAGACTTTCGTCTCGGATGGGACGTCGAACATAGCAGAATGGGTCGCTGGTCCGTTGACGGTGGCAGTGACCCTCTACGTCGTCCTCTACGGCTATCTCATCCTTCGGGGCTCGGTCCAGGAACCTATCCTTGACTTCGCCTTCCGCGCGATGAAGCTCGCGATCATAGTGATGCTGGTGAAGAACGCCGGCGAATATCAGACCTATGTCACAAACATCTTCTTCGATGTTTTGCCACGCGAGATCGCTCAGGCGCTGAATGCAGGTACGGCGCCGAGTGCCAGCACCTTTGACAGTCTGCTCGACAAGGGCCAGGCCTCTGCGACCGATATCTGGACCAGGGCTTCCTGGCCGATTGACATCGTCACAGGTGTGGGCGGCATCATGGTGATCGGCGTCAGCTTTCTGGTGGCGGGGATCGGTTATGTTGTTTCCCTTTATGCACGGTTGGCGCTGGCGATCGTCCTGGCGATCGGGCCGATTTTCATTGCGCTTGCCATGTTTCAATCGACGCGCCGTTTTACCGAGTCCTGGATCGGGCAGCTCGCAAACTTCGTGATCCTTCAGGTCCTTGTCGTTGCCGTCGGTTCGCTTTTGATCTCCTGCCTGGACTCGAGCTTCACCGCAATCGACAGCTACAGCGACGTCCTTATGCGCCCTATTGCTTTTTGTGCCATCGGGATAGCTGCCCTGTACATATTCTACCAGCTACCTGGCATTGCATCGGCGCTGGCGTCTGGCGGCGCCTCGCTGGTCTATGGTTACACGACCGCACGCGATGCGCATGAAGGCATGCTGGCCAGAGCAGCCTCCCACACCGGCCGGATGATCGGTCGCGGTGCTCGGTTTGCCCGCCGCGCCTTCGGATCAAGAAATGCCGGCGTATGACACCCAGTCCAGAACATTAGATAAAGGCCTGCTGAATGATTAAGCCTGCCCTGTTGATCGTCTTTTCAGCCACGCTTGTCGGCTGCGCTTCGATGACCTACCCATTGCCGAACTGCGACGGCTATTCGCGCCGCCCATTGAACCGCTCGATGTGGGACTGGGAGGGCAGCAGCAAGCTGAAACAGCAGCAATCCAACACGAGTTCGTCCACGTCCCTCACACCTTTCGTTAAAGAGGCCAGCGAGACTTCCGCTTTTGCGCATCTGGACATCGACGGTTCCTATCGCCGTTGTGAGGGATGAAAAATGGTGACGACAGATAATCTCAAGAGCTACTTCGACAAAGCACGTCGTTTCGACCAGGACCGGATGATCCAGGTCGAGCGATCGAACAGGATTGCCTGGTCGATCGCCATAGTTTCAGGCATTGTCGCCGCTGTAGCCGTCTTCGCGGTCGCGTGTCTCACACCCCTCAAGACGGTTGAACCCTTTGTGGTGCGCGTCGACAATTCGACCGGCATTGTCGACGTCGTGTCAGCGCTGACATCGACGGCTGGCACCTACGATGAGGCGGTGACGAAATATTTCGCTGCAAAATATGTCCGGGCCCGCGAGGGTTACGTCTGGAGTGAAGCACAGGAAAATTTCCGCACCATCGCCCTCTTGTCGACGCAAGCGGAGCAAACGCGTTTCGCGGCCCTCTACCGTGGCAGCAACCCGCAATCGCCCCAGAATACTTATGGTCGCGGGGCTACAGCAAGGATCGATATCGCTTCAATCTCCCTCATCAATCAGAATGTCGTTTCCGTACGCTACATGAGAACCATCACGCGTGGCGAGGAAGTACGAACGACCCATTGGGTTGCGTCGATCACCTATTCCTACGCGAACGCTCCGATGTCCTCGACGGACCGGCTCGTAAACCCGCTCGGTTTCGTCGTCAGCGAGTATCGCGCTGATCCGGAGGAGGTGAGATGATGCGCATCCCTCGAATTCCTGCACTCATCGTGACCCTTTCGATGTCGCCGGCGTTTGCGCTTGAGATACCACGAGGTGCCTCGCAAGACAGTCGTATCCGGTTCGTGAACTACCAACCCTACAACATCACGCGGGTGGTCGGCACTCTGCGGTCATCCGTACAGGTCGAGTTCGCGGCGGACGAGGAAATCGCCCATGTCGCGCTCGGCAATAGCGTCGCCTGGGAAGTTGCGCCGGCCGGCAACATCCTGTTCCTGAAGCCACGCGAGAGCCAGCCGGTGACGAATATTTCCGTGGTTACGACGCGCAGGGATGGCTCGACCCGCAGCTACCAGATGGAACTGACGGCGCGCGATGGCTCCGTAGAGGCTGGCCAAAACACCTACTTCTACGTGAAGTACAGGTATCCAGGCGATGACGCCGAGCTTCGCCGCCAGCAGGCAGCGTCAAGGGCTCTCGCGGCCCAGGCGAAGGACGCCGACAATGTGCTCGCGCTTCACGAAGCCTATGGCCCTCGAAACTGGCGCTATTCTTCTCAGGGATCGCAGGCACTGGAGCCGCAAAGCGTCTACGACAACGGCAAGATTACAACGTTCGCCTTTGTAGGTAACCAGGAAATGCCCGCGATCTATATGGAGAACTCCGACGGCTCCGAAAGCCTTGTTCCGAAGTCGGTCGATGGAGATCTGGTGATGGTGCACGCGATCAGCCGCAAGTTCATCTTGCGTCGGGGCAAGGATGTGCTCTGCGTCTTCAACGAAGCCTACGACCGCGTCGGTATCAATCCTGACACCAACACAACGTCTCCTTCGGTGGAGCGCGTCGTGAAGCGCGACGTTACCGGGCGATAGGGAAGGGAACAGTCATGGCTCAGGAAGACGAGGATCGCATCCCCGGAGAGCGTGCCGAAACCGTCACCAGTCGTCACATCGACAACAGCCCTCTCTTGAAACGCGGCGCTGTTGCCATTGCGATCATCGCGTTTGTCAGCTTTGCGCTTTGGTCGACGACGGGAAAGAAGGGAAGGGATGAAAATCTTCAGCCCGAACGGATCGTTATTCGTCAGACGACCCCCTTCGAGGCCGCAAAAGAGAAAGTTGAACCGGGCCAGGCGCTCCCTGAAGTAAAATTGCCAACGCCTGTCGTCGAACCGGTCATTGAAGAGCAGGACAAGCTGCTCGATTCCGCCCGCCGCGCGCCCGTGATGGCCTTCAGTGGAGGGCAGAGGAATCGGAAAGAGCTGAGGGAAGGCGACAGCTCTTATCCTTCCGACAACAGCAATTTCGTGCCACTCGACAACAATATGTCTGTTCAGAACCAGCAAAACAATGAGCAGCAGCGTTTCGATGGCCTGCTGCGGCCAACGCGGCTTGAAGGCTCAAGGGCCGGTACACTCGGAAACCGCAATTTCATCGTCGCGATGGGAACGACCATTCCCTGCGTTCTTGAAACCGCGTTAGCATCCGACCAGCCGGGATTTACCACTTGTGTGATCAACCGCGATGTTCTCTCTGACAATGGCAGGGTGGTCTTGATGGAAAAGGGCACGCAGGTTGTCGGCGAATATCGTGGAGGGCTTCAACGCGGGCAAAAGCGCCTGTTCATTCTCTGGAATCGCGCGAAAACGCCGAAGGGCGTTATCGTCACTCTCGCATCACCAGCAACCGACGCACTTGGTCGTGCCGGTGTCGACGGCCATGTCGACACCCATTGGTGGGAGCGGTTCGGCAGCGCTCTTCTGCTTTCCATTGTCGGGGACGCGACGAACTATGCAAGCAGTCGGCTGCAGGACAGCGATGTCGACGCGCAAAAAACAACGAGTGCCAGTCAACAGGCGGCCGCCATCGCGGTCGAGCAGTCCATCAATATCCCGCCGACACTCAATAAGCACCAAGGTGAACCGGTTTCGATCTTTGTCGCTCGCGATCTCGACTTTTCCGGCATCTACGGTCTTAGGGTGACCGAACCCAGAAACCGCGTTTTCGATCGTGCAGTCCTGGGGGATTTCGCGCCACGATCGACGCTCCTAACGAAATAGGGCGCGAAATGTCAGAGAGGCAGGAATCGGCTGTCGTCACCGAGCTGTTGAAGCCGTTTTCGACATTCCTTCAGGACAAGTCTCTCCTAGAGGTGATTGTCAATCGGCCCGGGCAGGTGTTGACGGAAGGTCCCGGTGGGTGGCGGACCTATGAAATGCCGGAGCTGACCTTCGAAAAGCTCATGCGTCTTGCCCGGGCAGTCGCAAGTTTTTCCCATCAGTCGATTGATGAGACGCGTCCAATATTGTCGGCGATGCTACCCGGGAACGAACGAATCCAGATCGTCATCCCCCCGGCGACGATCAATGACACTGTCAGCATGACAATCCGCAAGCCTTCCTCGGTCGACTTCAGTCTTGATGATCTGGAGGAAAAGGGATTTTTCCAGACAGCGTGCGCAGCGACCAGTACCCCCTCCTCCGCGCAGGATGAGGAACTGTGCGAAACATATCGTGCCGGCCGTTTTAAGGATTTCCTGCGGCAGGCCGTCGTCGCTCGAAAAAACATCATTATTTCTGGCGCCACAGGTTCGGCGAAAACGACGCTTTCCAAAGCATTGATCAAGCATATTCCCGAAAACGAGAGGGTCATTTCAATCGAGGACACTCCCGAGCTCGTTATCTCACAACCGAACCACGTGCGCTTGTTCTACTCGAAAGGAGGGCAGGGGCTCTCGCGCGCCGGACCGAAAGAGCTTCTCGAATCCTGTCTTCGTATGCGGCCGGATAGGATTCTGCTTCAGGAGCTTCGCGATGGGACGGCCTTTTATTATATCCGGAACGTGAATTCGGGCCATCCTGGCTCAATAACCACGGTCCATGCGAACTCGGCCGAATTGGCTTTTGAGCAACTGGTCCTGCTCGTTAAGGAGTCGGAGGGCGGCGCAGGCCTGGACCGGGCCGACATCGTGGGTTTTTTGAAGGCGAGTATAGATATCGTTGCTCAGTGCAGGCGACACAAAGGAAACTTTCGGCTGTCTGAGGTGTATTTCAGGAGTGAGTGTAGAGCCACGGAATAGCAAACTGAGCGACTCACGGAGTTCCGAGGTGCGGATGGTGGTCCTGATGTTTCTTGTTGGGTGTGTCTCCGTAAAGAGCGCCGAAAGCAGCACGGTAACCGTGTAAGTCGATAAGCGTAGTACACCTTAAGACAACTCTGACGTATGCCTGCAAGATCCTCGTTGTCACTCATCCATGGAGTGTCGATCACAGATCAGGCGACAGCGGACAATATGCGGTCGGACAACCGCTTACAATACATCAAGAAAACAGTCTAAAGCGGCGAGGAATCTTGACTGGCCAGCCAGTCCAATCCAGTGAAGCCATCCATAACGTTACCAGCTTCATGCGCCGGGGCGAATTTATCGCCCGCTTGGCGCCGCAGCCGGAGACACAGGCGGCTGCTCGCGGAAAATCGCTTCCAAAGTGGCTAAAATACGCCGCACGGCATCGGAATGGCTGAAATAGTAGATCACCTGCGCTTCACGGCGGGTTTGTACGACGTTTGCATTGCGCAGCTTGGCGAGGTGTTGCGACAAGGCTGATTGGCTGAGGCCAACCCGGTGTGCCAGCTCACCAACCGGAATTTCGGCGTCAACGAGAATCCGCAGTATTGCGAGCCTTTTCGGGTTTTCCATCGCCGCTAAAAGCTTGGAGGCCGAAATAATTGATTGCTCATCCAGACATCTCTGTATCAAATCCGTATCCAAACCACTTTATGTCGCGGACGTTTAGGCCATAATCCTTGGCTAAGCCATTCGACGTGAACCTTTTTTAGAGGTTTAGATTCGCGACCGGTAAGGCGCCAATGTTTATAATTAAGAATAGTCGAAAACTCTCACTCTCAAAAGGCGCGTGAAGCCGATGAGCCACCTGTAAAGTGCAGGTGTGTTTCTGAGGTGCAATTTTTTTGCGACTATTGCCAGCGTGCCGGACAAATGTCCTCTGAACCGTTCACTAGACATTGAGAAGGTCTTCCGCAACGCAGAGGCTGATTGCAAGCATGACTGATTACGACCGAAATGGAGCAATACCCTCGGTTGATTCCCAGATCTAAATGATGCCGCACCGTTGGTTATTATAGGGACATATGATGCCATTTCAGGTGATTTGAGTTGGTAACTAATGCGCTTTTTATCACGTCAAACTGTGTTGGGATGTGCGGGAAATGTCGGACGGGCTGTACAAAAAGCTCAAGATCTCGTCGAGAGATATTGGGGAAGTCGAAGAGTATCTGAGTGAGGCGTATGCTCCCGTCGCTGTCATGCCACTGGGCTCACACGACAACTACGGGGTCACCGGTCAACTGGCCGTAATCGATGAAGTATTCTTCGAATGGTCGGCGACCATAGGTTCGTATCGCGTTACGCCCATTGCGATGTTCGACGCTGTTCTGTTTAATTTCGCGAGCAAGGGAGCGACCGAATATGACTTCCGGGGTGAAAGGCTATCGATTGCGGCTAATCAGGTCATTGGCTACCGGCACGCCGATAGCGTGGATGTCCTTGATGGTAGCGAACATTCAACAGTCGTTATCTCAGACGCTCTATTATCAAGACGCATGTCGATATTGCTCGATCGGCCTGTGGTTCAGCCGATCGAATTTAGCAAACGCGCTCTGGATCATGGCAAACTCGAAGGGCTTCCGGCTCTTGTTCAAATGCTGAACGGTTCACCGTTACAAGGAATTGCCAGGTCATTGAATAAGCAGTCTCCGAGTATGGGTAATCTGATCGTTGACAGTTTTCTTCTAAACTATCCGAACAACTACACGCAAAAACTTGAGGCGCCTGTGCCCGTCATTGCTCCACGACAAGTCCGTCGAGCGATTGATTATATCCATGCGCACCCAGCGGCTAGAAGCTCTCCTGAACTCTTGGCGGGCCTGAGCGGAGTCAGTGTTCGTTCTTTGCAATATTCCTTTTTGAACTGCGTGGGACAAACAATAAGTGAGTATCAGCTTGCTCTGCGCCTTCAAAAAGCTCGCGACGAGATCGATCGGAATAAGGATCGGTCCGTAAAGGAGATTTCTCAGGCGTGGGGATTTGCAACCCAAAGTGCCTTCACCCAGAGCTTCAAAAAAGCATTTGGGGTCAGCCCATCTCAACACCGGAAGGGCGAACTTTAGGCGCTGGATCGTCCATGGCATTTATCCGCCTCGTTTTTCGGCGTGGCAATGGCGTTGCAGGATGTGTGACATCAGTCAAGCATAACCATCTGAGCCGCCACCTGCTCCTCGAACAACTTCGAGAAAGAGGTGATGGGTGCCGAAACGATTGCGCTTCTAGTAGCTCATTCAGATATTCAGGTGATGTTCATTTGACGTTGAAACGCAAGGCGGTATGCATGGATCGAAGCTTGCCGGGTCATCCAGGGACAGATGGCCAACCAAGGGAGTGGAAGATGAAGCTCTCTGGCATCGATTGGGATCGCAATAGTCGCGATTACTCGCGACGTTTGAATTGTGACCTCGTCAATCGGTGGATGCGGACGGTCGCCGTCAATTTGTAGACGGGTTCTCGTATCATCCGGAATGAGGGTCTTAAGAGGCGTTGACCGTTAAGTCGGCCATCACCTCAAGGACGGTCAACTTGTGTGAATGCCCGTCACGGCCCTTCCACTCGATCTGCTGTCCGGGAGAAAGACCAAGAAGAGCAGCTCCAATCGGGGTCAGCACGCTGACCATTGAGCGTTCGATGTCGGCGAGGCCGGGGTAACAAAGAGTTACCGTCCTTCTGGCTCCGCCTTCCGTCAGGTAGGATACCGTCGATCCGACCGCCACTGCGTCTGCGGGGAACTGGTCATCTTCTACGACATCAGCACGCTCAAGTTCGATAAGCAACTTCTCGGCATCGTCGAGGTCGCGCCCCGGTGCCGCCAGTGCAAGAGCGGTCAGACGAGCGTGGTCAGTCTGCCGGACGATGATGGACGGCTTTGTGTAATCAGTGGTGTTCATTTCATATGCCTCGTACCGCGGCCGAATAGCTGCGTTTTAAAAAGACTGCTTGTGGAGGGTGAGGTCGCGCAATCCCGCAGGATCAAAGCCCGGGTTCAGACGCGCGACAGCAGTCTACGTCCCGGGCTAGTATCCTTCGACGGGATACTCTCGGCAGAGGCGAAATTTATGTGAATTGCCAATTTTCAACATGGTGCCCTAATCATGGCATGCCTGAGGGGGAAGTCAAGAAGCGCTCCGTGAGACGCTGCCCGGCGCTTTTGATCTCGGCAAGTGCCCTTGACTTCATGGCACCTTCCATAAATGCTAGGTTGATGTTGAACGAGAGCAAAAGACGCGCAGTGAGCGCTTTCAGGGTCTGCCCCATCGCAGGATCGTAACCGGGTCCGGCCACTGTCGCCTGCCGGATCCAGAGTGGCTACGTCAACACGTACGCCTTACCATCTGCGGCAAGTCTCTCTTCAAACAAGTCAACGCCCTTCTTCTAGCGATGGGGTTGTTGCGCAGGTCACAATAAACATGTCTTCACTCAGCCAAACCATGCCCATAATCGGGGCAACAGACTTTCACACACTTAGCCGCCTGACGCTCGTGGCCCTGACCAATGATTTCGACGTCGGCCCCGACTTGAGTGAGAAGCTGGAAAACTCCTGGGTCTTGGCAGACGAACAGGTCTCGCTCGACACGGTCTGCCTAGGATCAACTGTCTCGTATGATGTAGAGGGGCAGCAACGCCAGGTTACCCTTGTTCTCCCGAATGAAGTGCTGGCAGACGCGGGCCGCTTGTCTGTATTGACGCCTGTTGGCGTGGCGCTCTTGGGCCTTAAGCCCGGGCAGCGCGGGGAGTGGAATTCTCGCGATGGACACAGACATCAATTGACTGTCGTCCGGGTCGGCCGTGCCGGTGAAAGACGAGCAGCCGCGGAAGCCTTCAGCCACCTCTGAACGCGATGATATCGACGCAAGAAAGGTCTGCAGGACCGGATGTCTGCGCTTGCTTGCGCACGTTCCTCCGCCCTTTGAACGCACCAACAACATCTGTTTCGTATGGTGCTTCAGATGTTTGGCCAATAAAAGTGGACCAAGGGTTCCCTTATCGCGGCAGCACAAGCTTTCCGGAGCAATCATGGAAAAAGACACACATTTTACTGGAATGCGGCGGCGGGCGGGTTTGGCGCAGGGACTTGGCTGGATGGCGCTGAGCATGGCGTCCTTCATAAGCATGGCTGTCGGCTCTCGCGAGCTTGCATCGACCTTGTCGATCAGACAGGTGCTGTTTTTCCGGGCTCTCGTCGGTCTCGGCGTAATTTTGCTGGTGGGACGGTCACTCCTGCCGCAGATCCGTCAGAAGAAACTGTTTCCAAGGCATCTCGCCCGAAACGTCGTTCACTTCACCGCCCAGTATTTCTGGACCATTGGCGTGGTCGCTCTCCCACTGGCCTCGGTCTTTGCACTCGAATTTACGATGCCGATCTGGGTCGCATTTTTCGCCTGGCTTTTTCTCAAGGAGCAGCTAACCGGGCCGCGGCTTCTCGCAACCCTTGGCGGTTTCATCGGTGTTCTGGTGATAGTGCGTCCAGGATTCGGCGTCATTGATCCGGCTGCTGGTTTAGTGCTGCTGGCGGCCGCGGGCTATGGGCTTTCCTTAATTCTCGTCAAGCAGCTCACGAAAGAATGCTCACCAGCAATCATCGTGGTCTGGATGATTCTCATTCAACTGCCGCTGGGACTGCTGGCCGCGTTGACGGACTGGAGGGACGTCAGCCTGTCCGATATTCCGTGGATGATGGTTGCCGGCGTTGGTGCCTTGAGTGCGCATTACTGCCAGGCACAGGCGCTTAAGCGCCTCGATGCATCTGTCATCATGCCTATCGACTTTTTGCGTGTACCCATGGCTGCGGTCGTCGGGTTCTACGCTTACGGAGAAGGCGTAGACGCCTGGGTCGTCATCGGCGGATGCATAATCCTGCTGTCGAACTTCCAGGCGATGATGTCCGAGCGAGTGAGGTCAAAGAACCCCGATGTCTGACGAGCCAAGGCAGTCACCCTCGCCGGCAGTGATCAGGCTGCCTTGCCCATGCCGATCTTCCTTAAGCTATTAAAAAAACGGAGTATTTGATGGTTCACGTCGACGAAAAACTCGAACCCATTCTCAACGAAGTCTTGCGCCGAAACGCAGGAGAGTTCGAGTTCCACCAGGCCGTGCGCGAAGTCCTGGAGAGCCTTGGAAGAGTCATTGCTAAACATCCGCGTTATGCGGAAAACGCCCTCATCGAGCGGATTTGTGAACCGGAGAGGCAGATCATCTTTCGTGTGCCTTGGGTGGATGACAACGGTCAGGTCCAAATCAATCGCGGATTCCGCGTGCAATTCAACTCTGCTTTGGGTCCCTATAAGGGCGGCATTCGGTTTCATCCCTCGGTCAACGTCGGTATTATCAAGTTCCTCGGATTCGAACAGACGTTCAAGAACGCCTTGACCGGTATGCCCATCGGGGGAGGGAAGGGCGGATCCGACTTCAATCCGCGCGGACGATCTGATGGCGAAATTATGCGCTTTTGTCAGTCGTTCATGACTGAGCTTCATAGACATATTGGCGAATACACCGATGTTCCCGCTGGCGACATCGGTGTCGGCGGTCGTGAGATTGGCTATATGTTTGGCCAGTACAAGAGGCTGACCAATCGATTTGAGGCGGGAGTCCTGACCGGGAAAGCCCTGTTCTATGGCGGTTCGCGCGCTCGCAAAGAAGCGACAGGTTATGGGGCGAGCTACTTTGTGCGCAGGATGCTGGCCTCCAAGGGAATGGACTTTTCTGAAAAGCGTGTGTCGGTTTCTGGTTCGGGCAACGTTGCAATTTATACAATGGAAAAAGTAAGCGAGTTCGGCGGGAAGATTGTCGCTTGCTCCGATTCAAACGGTTATGTCGTTGATGAAAGCGGGATTGATTTCGCCCTGGTCAAGGAGATCAAGGAGGTCCGCCGAGGACGCATCTCGGAATACGTAAAGCTCAAGGGGTCGGATGCTTGCTTTGTCGAGGGAGGATCAATCTGGGATGTTCCCTGTGACGTGGCTATGCCCTGTGCAACGCAGAACGAACTGACTGGTAAAGACGCAAAGACGCTCGTCAGAAACAACGTCATCGCGGTGGGAGAAGGCGCAAATATGCCGTCGACTCCCGAGGCTGTAAGGTTGTTTCAGGCGGCAGGCGTCATGTTCGCGCCTGGCAAGGCCGCTAATGCAGGAGGGGTCGCCACGTCTGCTTTGGAAATGCAACAGAACGCTTCCCGTGACAGCTGGACGTTTGAGCAAACGGAGGCGCGCCTCGCAGACATCATGAGTGCGATCCATGATGTCTGCGCGGAAACAGCCGAGGAATATGGCGCGCCGGGCGATTACGTCCTTGGTGCAAACATCGCCGGATTTGTTCGGGTCGCGGAAGCTATGGACGCGTTAGGGGTCATCTAGGCGATCACGAGCGGCGGCCCAGCTCGACTCATGCTGTCCCAGAGGAACGCATCGGTGATGATTATTGGACCTCAAGCCAGACCGGAGCCGCTGCCCCTCAAAGCAGGAGCGTCACCCGATCGCACGCGTGCGATCGGGTCGTTCGCCAATTCAGTCGCTCCACTGGTCTTTGTTCTCTTTGTTGAGAACAAGGCGTTTTTCAGAGGTTACCACCTTGTTTCCTGCCCTGGTTGCCAAGCCCAATTTTGGACTTGATCATGCTACTCTGGCTGATGTCGCCGCTATCCTATGTGAGGACGAGGCCTGCCTTGCACCGATTGCTAACGCGGCTAACGAGACGACAGGCGAGCCACGGTGGATTGCTCTGGCTTTAATACATGCACTCTGGCGGAAGGCTGGAGTCGCCCCTCAGGTGATGTCCTCCGTCCTTAAAGCCTGGCCGGAGATAGTGGCATCGCTCGAAGCGGTTATGTGTTTCCGGGCGAATGCGGCCGCCGAAGAGAGCGATCCATTCATGTTCTATCAACCTGTCGCCGCCCACTCGATCCCCGTTGCTGGTCTCGATGAGTACATTGATCTGGTTGAGAACCGCTTCATTATTTGGAGGCGTCCCAGCATCGATCGGAAATCTCTGGGAAAAGCATTGATCGCTGGACGCAGGTCGGACAATGATGCCGCTTATCTTGCCGCCTTAAGATCGCTGCAAGCTCGACCGACATACCAGAGCACCGGGCTTGGCTTTACCGATGGAAGCACGTTCTTCCACAATGAGTGGGGGCGCAACCTAGCTGAGCAGGCGCTCGAATCGTCAGTGCTGTGCAACGACCGGTCAGGTCTGTTGTTCGATAACAGCTACGTCTGCAAAACCTCCATCAATGTCTCGATCGTCGTCCGCGCGTTCAAGCGAAAAGCTCTGGGTCTGACAGTGAGGCTATAAAGTGACGCAGAGCTTGTTGCCGCTGAGTGGATGTCACGAGGTTCGTTCATGTACGATTTGGCGCGAATGGTCCGACATCATTCCTATCGTGCGGCAAAAGGTCACCTTGCAGTCAACGCGATCCTTGCCCAGATAAGCATCATGAAAACGACCATGAAATCCCTATTTTTCAGGCTTATTGATCAGGCACGTTCCCTAACCCGGAGCTGGCAGCACTGAACCTTTAACGCCGCCATAGACCCAGCCGCTCCGGGAACCACGCAATTGAAAGTGCGGTTCGTATGCGTCGCTCGCGCGACGTAGCCATGGAGCGTTTTAATGTCCCACCCTCGCCCCCTTCCAGTCTGCCCTGCCTGCAATCGTCAACTGCCGGGTGCCGCCGCCCGGTGCCCTTGGTGTGAAACCTCTGTTCCACTGAGAGCCGCACGCAAGCCTCATAGTTGCAAGCGCAACGAGTTCCGGCTGGCCTTTCGCTGGCTTGCGGAGACCGCAGGACAATGAAGCGCGCTACGACAGCAAGCCGGATCGTCTCGTCACCTGATGACAGAGGTCAGTTGCAGCAGGTCGGAGTACTTCCCTGGCGGATCGGGCGCGACGGCGAGCGCAAGGTGCTGCTTGTCACGGACCGTGAGCGCGAGCGCTGGATCGTGCCCACTGGCCCGCTCGTGAAAGCATGTCCGCCCCTCGTCATGGCCTCACGACATGCGTTCAAGGTGGCAGGAATTATTGGCGACATGTCCCCGGCTCCGGTAATGACATACAGATATATCAAGACCCTCAACGATAAGCCTCAGCTTGTCTGCTGTGTCACGATATTCGGTATGAACGTGCGTGGCACTTTGACCCACTGGCGCGAAAAAGCGCACCGAAAAAGACGATGGTTTTCTCCACAAGCGGCGGCGGACAGGATGGGTGATATCGCGCTTGCCGATTTTGTACGGAAACTCGATGCCGAGCCGGGGTGCTGGCATGCCCGCCGTCACTCTGGCCACCTGATCCTGGGGTTGAGCGAGCGGCAAGGTTCTGGTGTCTGACATGCCGACGATGGAGCTAACGGGTTTCGCGCTCACCATTCGTTACGTCTTTCCTATCCGAAGGGTTAGTGCCGGACGCTGATTGCCTGGCGCCAATAGTTGCGACCGCGACATTGGCGTCAGGTCTCTCGCAACCCGACACGAAAACTGCGGAGCAAATCTGGCCGCCTGTGCCATGGCATTGCCCGCATTCGGAAAGAAGCAGTCATGACTTTCAGATATATTCACACCCTTCCTATCAGCGGCCCCAACAAGTTGCCTCGTTTCAGGCGGTGGGCTGCCGAAAATATTCCCGGCATTGCCGTCTCTCTGCCGCCCCAGGTGCCGGTTAAGAGCGAAGCTCTAACGGTGCGATTGAAATCGGTTGAGGATCGCAACACGCTGATCGCGAAACTGGAGGGCGTCAGCCTCTAGTGATCTCGTGCCCCGCGGCGTACGGCTGATCCGGATCGAGCTGGTGGTGTTCTATGCCGCGCGGTTCTTGTCGGTCGAGCTATGCCTTACGCCGCGGGGGCGTCGACTTCGGATTAAAACCGAAAGGCGCATTATCCGGCGAAGAGTGCCGTGGCCTCGATCGCCCAGGGGCATCGAGGTATCTCCACAGATCCAGTCCCACAATCGTGATGACCCGGCGGTCAACAGCGCAGGTGGGACTGGATACTCAAACTTGCGCAAGTGGCCGGCCGCCATCGCCAAACTCCGCGATGGCAAACGTGGTTATACCCGTGCGCGAGCCATGCCAGCCAAATTGCGGTCACAAGGTCCGATCGGCCTTACCCAACACCTGTCGCAGCCCATCGATACTGAAAGGCTTGGATAATTGCTGCGCATCGGAAATGCCCGAGGCTGTCTTGGCGTTGTCGTCACCGCTTGCGAAAACGATCCGCACGTTTGGCCAGCGTTCCCTTACGTGCCTTGCAAGTTCGATCCCGGACATGCCGGGCAGACCGACATCTGTCAGCAACATGTCGATCCTGTTGGTCTCAAGGACGCTGAGGGCATCTTCCGCTGAGTTAGCCTCGTGCACCGTGTGACCAAGCTCCTCTACCATGTCGACCGTCGACATCAGGATAAGCGGCTCATCCTCAACGATAAGGACATGCGGTTTTGCAGACACCGTTGGGCGGCTATCAAGCGGCTCCTGCTCGGGTGCAGGCGCGGGCTCCTGGCGCTCCATCCGTTGCAAGGCAATCCTGTGTTGCTGCGCGTTGTTCAGGACGTGGCGGACTTTGCGGGCCAGTGCCTCACGCGTGTAGGGTTTGGATAGCAACTCGACACCAGCGTCCAACCGGCCGCCGTGGACGATCGAATTTTCGGTGTAGCCTGAGGTAAATAACACGGCCATGCCAGGGAACTGAGCCTTGGCCTTCCTCGCAAGATCTGTGCTGCGCATCGGGCCCGGCATCACGACGTCCGTGAACAGCAGGTCGATCTGAACGCCACTGCTGACGACGGCGAATGCGGACTGTGCGTCTCTCGCTTGGAGGACGCGGTAACCAAGGTCCGTTAGCAGCGCCACCGATGTTTCCCTAACGCCGTCATCGTCTTCCACCACGAGAACAGTTTCAGTGCCACCCGTCACCGCAATGGCCTCTGGATCACTCAGGCTGTCTTCGACCTGCACCGTGCGCGGCATATAGAGTTTCATGGTCGTCCCATGCCCGACCTCGCTGTAGATTTTGAGGTGGCCGCCGGACTGCTTAAGAAAGCCGTAAACCATCGACAAACCGAGGCCGCTTCCCTTCCCGTCCGTTTTCGTGCTGAAGAACGGTTCCAGGACATGCTCGATGATATCCGGCGATATTCCTGACCCCGTATCGGTCACTGCAACGAGTACATATTGTCCGGGACGGACATCGTCGTGTGAACGGGCGTAATTGTCGTCGAGAACCGCATTTCCGGTCTCGATTGTCAATCGTCCGCGGCCTTCCATCGCGTCCCTCGAATTGATTGCCAGGTTAAGGATGGCGTTCTCCAGCTGACTCGGATCGATCAGCGTATTCCATAACCCGCCGGAGACAACGGTTTCGAGTTCTATCTCTTCGCCCAGTGCCCGGCGCAGCATATCGTCCATATTCTGGATGAGTTTTCGAACATTGACGACTTTGGGCTCGAGCGGCTGACGGCGACCGAAGGCCAAAAGTTGCGATGCCAGCTTTGCGCCGCGGGCAACGCCGGCCAAGGCATTATGCAGGCGTTGTTCTGCCCGCCTGTTGCCGTCGATATCTTTGGAGAGAAGCTGCAGGTTGCCGCTCACGACCTGGAGAAGATTGTTGAAGTCATGCGCCACGCCGCCTGTAAGGTTACCCAGCGCTTCCATCTTTTGCGCCTGCCTCAACGCGATCTGTGCGGTTTCGCGCTCGACAGTTTCTTTCTCTAGCTTCAGAAGCGCAGTTCTCAGTTCAATAGTGCGCTGCTCTACTTTTTCCTCAAGGGTGTGGTTAAGGCTCTGAAGCTGATCCTCAGCACGCTTCTGGTCCGTGACATCGAAGCCGTCAACGAAGATCCCCGTCACTGATCCGTTAAGATCAAAAATTGGCTGGTAGATCAAATGTACGAAGCGATGATCCGGCTGCTCCTTGCCATCCCGTTCCAGGAAAACAGGCACATAACGACCTATGTACGGCGTGCCCGATCGAAAAACACCGTCGAGCAATTCGAAGAAGCCTTGCCCGGCAATCTCAGGCAGCGCCTCTCTGACGCTGAGGCCAAGGAGCTCGCGATGCCCGACAAGTTGATTATAGGCATCGTTGACCAGCTCGAACGTGTGTTCAGGCCCGCTGAGGATGCACATGAAACTTGGGGCTTGCTGGAACAGGGCGCGCATCCGATCTCGCTCCGCGGTCCGAAGTTCCACTTCTGAGGAGAGTTGACGATTGAGCTGCTCGAGTGCCAACGCTGCTTTTTCCCGGATCTCAGCAGCCTCTGCAAGTGCCGCTGCCCGTCGACGTTCTGTTTCGAACGCTTCGGCGCTCGCCAAGCGCGAGGTGATCTGGCCGGCAATCAATTTAAGGAAATCCAGATAATCGTCGCTGACCGCCCGATGCGGATTGAGCCCGGTGATCATTACCCCCTTGGGTTGGTCGCTGGCTTGTCCGACCAAAGGAATGACCGCAGCCTGAGATGGCGCTCTTTGCCAAGGCCCCGACGGGATGACGTCTGTGGCCGACAACTTTATCAGATCCATGGCCTGTTCTTGCCAGGCGCGTTCAAGGTTCCAGATACCCACACCACGGTTTATTGTTACCGGCAATAAAGTGTCGTCTTCAGCTGTGCCGCAAACCCACCGGCGCATCGCATTGCCGTTCTCGTCAAAAACGTAAAGTGCGCAGAAGGGAAGATCCTGAGGGTTGTCGTTAAGCGCTTTGCGTGAAGCGTTGAAGACTTCGACCTCGGTGTCGGCCACGGCAAGGCCAGACGCCAGGGTCCGCATAGTTGCCAGGCGGCGTTCACTGATGACCCGCTCGGTTTCTTCCGTGACCGCGCAGAAGACGCCCTCGACCTTGCCACTGTCTCCGATCAGCGGACTGTAGGAGAAGGTATGATACGTTTCTTCCGGATACCCGTCGCGTTCGAGAAGCAAGAGCAGCGCACGGTCCCAGGTTGCCTCTCCGCTTGAATAAACGATTTCCAAGCGCCCTTTGATATCATTCCAGATTTCAGACCATAATATCTTTGTCGGCACAGCAAGCGCGTTGGGGTGCTTATTTCCCAAGGTCGGCCTATAGGCGTCGTTATAGAAAAAGGCGATGTCTGGACCCCAGCCAAGCCACATTTCAAATTTTGAGGTGAGCAACAGCCGAATTGCGACCTTCAGCGCTTCGGGCCACTCGTCCGGACAACCAAGTGTACTATCCGCCCAATCATGGCGCCGCATCATCTGCGCCATCTCTCCATCGCCAACAAATATGTCCCGATACCGGTCCGAAATTAATGCCATTCCACTTCCATCCCAATAAAGCACATCCTACGTAGAACATTGATAACGCTTCGCTGGCCAGCTAGTTCTAGATCGATACCAGCTTTTGTATGGGGTGGGAGAAATTTGAAATTGAGCAAAGGCACATCACAACCTGAATGGAGTACAGCCGAGCTCAGGCGTGCTATCCAGTCGGCCGGGGTCGCGCTCTGGGCCTGGATCGTTGATGACGACACGTTTGTGATGGATGCCAAGGCTTACGAACTCTGGGACATTTGCGGCGAGGTAGACCTCACTTTCGAGCATCTTTCCGCCAAGGTGCATCCCGCCGACCGAGACCGCGTCAGGGCGGCGTTCGTCGCAACTCGCGCCATCGACGGCCCGTTTGAAATTGATTTCCGCATTCTCACGAACGCCTCCGACGTTCGTTGGATTTCCGCTCGGGGCCAGGGCAACGAGGGAGACGCTGCAACCGAAAAAATGACAGGCATCTTTCTTGACGTCACGGGCCGCAAGCAGGCGGAGGAAGGGCATGAACTCCTTGCCGGCGAGATGAGCCATCGCGTCAAGAATATTCTGGCTCTGGCCTCTGGATTAACAAATATCACCTCGCGGACGACCGAGACAAAAGAGGAAATGGCAAAGCAGTTGACTGAGCGACTGACGGCCCTTGGCAGGGCCCACGAACTGGTGCGCCCGCTCCCCGATGGCCAGGGGAGATCGGCATTGCTCGGTGACCTCTTTGCTGTGCTGCTTGCCCCTTACGACGACGTCGGAGCTTTTGCAGGTCGCATTCGCGTTGCTGTGCCGCGGATGGGATTAGGAGAGAAGGCCGCAACCAGCCTGGCACTCGTGATACACGAGTTGGCAACGAATTCGCTCAAATATGGTGCCTTGTCGAATAATGCGGGATTGCTCGACATATCCGGTTCTGTAATCGAAGACGAGGTCGAGATCGTCTGGAGCGAACACGGAGGCGACCCTGCCCAGTCGCCCAGATCGTCAGACGGTTACGGCAGTAAGATGTTGCACAGGACAGTCTCTGGACAACTCGGTGGATCAATCGACTATAACTGGGTAGAGGGCGGCGTCGTTGTAACGCTAAGGATGAAAGAAAGCCATCTTTCTGGATGAATGATCAGCGACCTTGCTCGCTGCCGTCACCAGCTCGCGCGCTGCAGCCTAGGCGCGAGCGCCAGCGGATGAGGTCGAGCAGAAGTTTGCGCTAAGGTGTTGACGATCCAAGTCTCCTCAAGAGCTATAATAGACTTAGCTGATTCCGTGACGTGATGGTTTGGTTTAATGCTCGTGATCGGGGACCGAGAGTTGGCCCTCAAGCACCCGGCGTGCCGAGACAAAAGCCGAAGTCCCAACCACCGACAGGCTGGGCGCCCTTGCGGGAAAGCATCGACGCGCGCTCCACCAAAACTGATGGAGCCTCACCGTTCTGCGGGACTGAATATGGGCAATCAGAGTGTCGCACGGTTGCGTGGTGACAACATAGAAATCGGTATCCCTGTGTCTTTCGGCCATTTAAGTGGCGATGACGGCGATTCTCCTCAAGGCAGAGTTTGTCCAATAGGCCATCCGGTGTCTTCGCTTTTGCGGTCGAATAGCGACAAACACAAACCATGCCGACGACCCACTACCCAGAGCGATGTCGTGCAACGGAGCACTTGTCTGCTCGTAGCTCCTGGGCGAATGACAGAGATGCTCCTTGAATGCATTTGAGAAATGTTGGCTTAAATTGAGGTCCGAGTGATCATCTCATCTATGCGTTGGAACGGCTCAGTGGTTCTGATCCCTTCAAGGCAGGGATCGTAAGCCCCCTTTAAACAGGCTTTAGCAAAAACCGTTCAATTTAAGGATTCGATACGCTTCGATCGAGCTTCGAAGTGCATCCTCAGAATTGCGGTCTCCGTCATTGGCGTCGGGATGGTGCATTTTGAGCCTCTCCTTATAGCGGCTCTTGATTTCTTGGGATGTCGCCTGGGAAGAAAGGCCGAGTGTTTCGAAAGCTTTGGCTTCCAGTACCTTGAGCTTTCTCTGTTGGGCGCCGATCCGCGATTGCCCCTGCCGATCGGCTTTGCGAGCATTTAGCGTTTTTGCCGAGCCTGAACGAACTGAAGACGGTAACGGAGTTTCAGTCGCCGCGCTCACCCTCTTACCCCAGGTCGGGCGCGCACCCGTCGTCGCTTCTTTCTGGTAACGGGCGACGTCGGCATTGGAGGGTGGCGTCGTAAAACTATAACCCTTGTTGTAGTCAGTCACATGCTCAAGGCAGAATAAGAGGTAAAGACCTTCTGCACCAGATCCCACCGGCGCGCGGTGAGTACCGCTCTTTTCACACCCGTCCCATTGGCATTTTGGGCCTGTGGCTTGGCTGGCCGATGGCGAGCGTTTGCGAGCGGATCGAAGACCTACAAATATTTTCGAATCATGCGTCATTGGAACTATATGGACGCGGAGGACCCCTAGGGCAACATCAGACATCTCCAATCTCGATCAATACGTACAGGGCGCGACAGCCAACCTCACTGGGGGAAGCGCTGTTTCCTTGGCAAATTGGTCGTTTGGAAATGGCCAGCATGGGCAATTTCTAGTCATGCTCATGTCTCGCTGAAAACCTTGCCCGCTCGACAGTCATTCTCGCAAGGTGTGCATAGATCTTCCCGAGAAGACGATAGCTCGTGGTTGCGGTATCCTCGACGGATTGTCGGCCGCGAAATGGAAAAACGGGTCAAATCCTGCTGAAACTCAACACTCTTGAAATTTAGCATCGTTCTTGGTATTTTGATATCAAAGAGATCATTTTTTTAAGGATGATATCAATGCCGGCAGTCACCATTCGTAACCTTTCTGAAGAATCACATCGCGCTCTGAGGGTGCGAGCGGCTCATCATGGCCGGAGCACGGAGGCCGAGATTCGTGCCATTATTGAAGCGGCTGTTCGTCCTCCGGAACGTATTCAGCTCGGTTCCTTGCTAGCGGCCATTGGTCGCGACGCCGAGCTTTCCAACAGCGACGTTGAAGCTCTTCAGAAAAGTCGCGACAAGACACCTTCTAAGCCGATGACCTTCGAATGATCTTGCTTGACACCAACGTCATATCCGAACCTTGGAAACCGGTTCCGGACGAGGCGGTGATTGCCTGGTTGGACGCCCAAGCTGTCGAAACGCTGTTCATCTCCGCAATAACGATTGCGGAACTTCGCTTCGGAATTGCTGCTATGCCTTCAGGCAGACGGCAAACTATCCTCCGCGACCGTCTCGAGGGCGAGGTGCTGCCACACTTTTCCGGCCGCATCCTGTCCTTCGATCTGACTACTTCTCAGTTCTACTCTGAACTGATGGCACGCACTCGAGCGTCTGGGAAAGTGATCGGCACGGCCGATGGCTACATTGCAGCCACAGCGGCAGCAAATGGCCTCACGATCTCAACTCGCGATACAAGCCCTTTCGAGGCTGCCGGGGTGAAAGTGATCAACCCCTGGTCCAGATAACCACAATGGTCATCTGGGCGTGACGCAAGGCATTGTTTGTTCAACGCAACCGAGCCGGTTAGGCGCATAATTCAACAGATGGGTTGGGTGCCATCATCGGCATCGTAGTGTGTCTCCACAGTTGGGAATGAGGCTTCTGTCATTGCCAGCTGGCAAGCAGGACTTCAAGTGTAGCACGATCCTCGTCGTCCAGACGGGCGAGTCCTGGTGCTCGAACTGGGCCAACCGCAAGCCCCTGTATCTGCATCGCTTCCTTTACCACAGTCACATTGGCGCCGTTCCGGTATCGTGTCCGCAGCCGTTCGAACAACTCGATCTTTTCAACGATCTTACGTGCGGCCGAGAAATCGCCGGCCGTCAGTGCATCATGAACTTGTAGGGAAAATTGCGGTGCGACATTGACGAGACCGGATGTGAAACCGCGGGCTCCGACGGCGCAGAAGGCGGGAGCCCAGCTTTCTGCCAGTCCACACACGTAAAGTGAGCCGTCAGGATCGGAAGCGGCGATCGCGCGCGACAGAAGCATAATATCGGTCGTCGCGAACTTTATGCCTGCGACATTCGGATGGCTCGATAGTCTGACCATGTCATTGACCGAGAACCCGTCGGCGCGGACATAGGCTACGAGAGGCAATTCGCTGCCTTCAGCCAGGCCGATAAAATAGTCGATCTGTGATTGCGGCGCTGCGAACGGGTCAACCGGCTGGTGGGACATGACCGCAGACGCGCCCATCTCCTTGGCCCGACGCGCCATGGACAGGGCCTCCCGCTGTGAGCGTCCAATCGCTGCAGTAACCGGGGCTTGCCCGTTCACCCCTTCAATCGCAGCTTCGTAGACCTTGAAAATTTCAGCGGGCGTCAACGCGTAAAACTCGCCGGTATTGCCCGCAGCAACGATATTGTGGATGCCCGCCTTTGCTACACGGGCATAGGCTTCGATGGTGACAGCTATATCGACTTCCCCGTCTGTCTCGTAAGCCGTTACGGGGACGCCGGAAATACCGTGCAGAGCCTGGCGGAAATCGAATGTCGTCATCAACTGGTTTCCTTAAAAATCAAAGGGCATCTTCAGATAGAAAATTTGTGAACGGCTACGCCCGCGACAGGCACATCAAACGCAACAAGCGTACCTGGGGTGGTTGTTCCGTTCGTCTCGGTCACAAGACTCGTGAGATAGATCGTTTTGAGGTCCGGGCCGCCGAAACATGGCATGGTCGGCCCTTTGAACGGCAACTTGTATATCTCGAACAGTTCGCCCTCCGGCGAAAAGCGGTTGAGACGCCCGGCCTGAACGCCGGCGCTCCAGTAACAGCCTTCGCAATCGGTCGCCGCGCCATCAGGCCTGCCTTCGTCGGGTGCGAAATCGTGCAGGCGTTCGGCTGGACCGAGCGTGCCCGTCGCGACATCGAAATCGAACGCCTGATACATCAGACCGCTGCTATCGGAATGATACATGCGCGTTCCGTCCAGACTCCAGGCAAGCCCGTTCGATGTGAACATATCGCCATTGATGACAAGCTCGACGCCGCCATCCGGCGCGATACGATAGAGGCGGGCATTTCCTGTCGGCACGGCAGCCTCGTCGCGGGTTCCCACCCAGAAATGGCCATCGGGGCCGACCTTGCCGTCGTTGAGACGGCTGTCTTCTCGTCCTTCGTCCGGATCGCACAGCAGTTCGAGCGCGCCGTTTGCGGGGTCTAGAAGGTGCACGCCCGTCTTGAGGCCCGCCACAACAAGGCCATTGTCGCAAAGACCGAGGCATCCCACCTGGGCGGGCATTTCGTATCTGTCGAGTTTGCCGCCCGGATGCAGGCAGAAAATGGCGGGGGCGAGAATGTCGACGAACCACAGATTCCCGGTACGCTCATCCCATGCCGGTGATTCGCCGACCTTCAACGGCGTGTCGATGAGAGAGCGGAGTTTCGGCTCTATGATGCGTGGCTGGATCACTGATTATTTTCCCTTGCCCTGTATGGCTCGCCTTTTGAAATGTGGAAAAACGGTTCTAGCTGCCGACGCCCTGAAACATGCGGGCACGGGCCTTTAGGATGTGATCTTTCATTGCGTCATGCGCGGCCTGTTCCTGGCGCGCAAAAATCGCTTCCACGATTGCCGTATGTTCGTTCTGTACCTCGCGCACATGTTGCGGCGTACGCTTGAGGCTGAGGCTGCGTGTCACCGACTGGCCGATCGCGAAATGCGGCTTGAACCATATCCGCACGGTGATGTGGAACTGGTTATGGCTCGCTTTAGCAATGGCTTCGTGCAGGGCAAAGTCCTCCTCCGCACCAAGATCGTTGCGCGCAAGACACTGTTCCAGCGCGGTAATGGCCTGTTCGATGCGGGCTTTGTCGGCAGCCTGCCAACTGCGTGCTGCAAGTTCGGCGGCTGCAGACTCAAGGCCGGACCGGAACTCGAAGAAACGCTGCACATCGGCAAGCGAGCCGACGGGAACCTGCTGCAACACGGATGAATCCGGCTGCTGGCGCACATAGGAGCCGGAACCTTTCTGCGAAACGATAAGCCCGTCGTTGCGCAGCCGCTCCAGCGCTTCGCGCACCACAGGCCGGGAGGCCCCGAACAGCGAAGCCAGATTTTGCTCCGACGGCAACCGCTCGTTCACGGGAAACCGCCCATCAGAAATCATTCCGATGATCTTTTCGTAGATGATGTCGCTCAAGCGAGTCTCGCCTCGAGCGGCGGCGGATGCGGTTTGATTGTCCATCAGCAGCCCTTCCGTTGCAAATCGCTGAAGTTAATGGGTTTCCTGCATTTCAATCGCAACAGAAATACCGGGGTTTTCATGAACGTGGTTACTGTCGTGCCGGTTCTTTCCTCAAACCTGATCCTGAAGACAGGTCTACGAATAAAAAATATGTAAAAATCTGTCAATACTTGTAATCATCTGAAAACGCCCATATGGTCTGCCCTGCCGGTGGAGGATCGGTGTGCTGGCTGGCCGGGAGGCTGTTGCGGTTCGGTGAAAGCTGTCTCGCTGCCGGTGATTTTTTGGGAGGATAGTCGATGCGCGATGGCGATAAATTTTCACTGGGCGTGACGCGCCGAACCTTTATGGCTGGGCTTGGCGGCGTCGCCGCCGTGTCCGTCATCGGGAGCTCGGCCCTGGCTGCTGCCGGCAAGGAAGCGCCGGAACTGGCAGCCCTGGTAAAAGACGGCAAACTGCCGCCGTTGGCGGAACGTCTGCCAAAAAATCCGATGGTGGTAACGCCGCATGAAAAGATCGGCACCTATGGCGGCACATTGCGCCGCGGCCTGCGCGGTTCGTCGGACCATAACGGCATCCTGCGCATGGTCGGCAACCAGGGGCTAGTGCGCTGGAACATGGATTTCACCGAAGTTCTGCCCAACCTTGCCGAGAAATGGGAGGTCAATGACGACGCCTCGCAGTTCACCTTCCATCTGTTGCAGGGCGCGAAATGGTCTGATGGACATCCCTTTACCGCAGATGACGTGGTGTTCGCCATCGAGGACTGCATCAAGAACAAGGAGCTTTACAGCGCTACCCCGGCGCAGCTCTCCGTCGCCGGTAAGGCGGTCGATGTCGAGAAAGTCGATGATTTCACGGTCAGGTTCAAATTCGCAGCGCCAAACGCGCTCTATCTGGAAAACCTCGCCACGCCGCTCGGCCAGCATCCGACGCTGTTTGCCAAGCATTATTGCAGCAAGTTTCTGCCGAAATACAACACGGCGCTCGATGCCGACGTCAAGGCGGCTGGCGTGTCCAGCTGGACGGAACTGTTCCGCGCCAAGTGCGGCGACATCGAAATTCCGTCGCGCTGGTCGAATGTCGACAAGCCGACGCTCGACCCGTGGGTGGTCAAGGAACCCTATTCCGGCGGCGCGACCCGTGTGGTCATGACACGCAATCCTTACTTCTGGCAGGTCGATACGGAAGGCAACCAGCTTCCCTATATCAACGAAGTCAATTTCGGCATTTCGCAGGATGTCGAATCGCTGATGCTGAACGTCATCTCCGGCAAGATCGACATTCAGGAACGCCATATCAGCGTTCTCGCCAACAAGCCGACGCTGTCGCAGAACATGAAAAAGGGCGATTACCGTCTGTTGACGCTGGTGCCATCGGCTGCGCAGCAGTGCCAGATCTACCTCAACATCACCCACAAAGACCCTGAGATGCGCAAGATGTTCGGCGACAAGTCGTTCCGTCAGGCGCTGTCCATCGCGCTCAACCGCCAGGAAATCATCGACATCGTCTATTTCGGCCAGAGCGAGGGCTATCAGGCCGGGCCGCGCCCGACACATCCCTGGTATCACGAAAAGCTGGCGCGTCAGAACACCGAATACGATGTCGCCAAGGCGAACGATCTTCTCGACAAGGCCGGCTACGACAAGAAGAACGGCAACGGCATGCGGCTCCGGCCCGACGGCCAGCCGATTTTCTTCTCGATCGATGTGATCCCGACACTCTATCCCGATCTGGTCGATGCGCTCGAACTGGTGAAGGCGCAGTGGGCGCAAATCGGCGTCGATATCAAGGTCAACACCATCGAACGCGCGCTGTACTACACACGCGGCGATGATAACGCCCATGATGCGGCGGTCTGGCCGGGTCCGGGCGGTCTCGATCCGATGCTCGACCCGCGTGACTTCTTCGCGTTCCACCCGCAGGGGTCGCGCTACGCCATTCCGTGGGCGCTTTGGTACACATCCAACGGGCAGAAAGGGGAAGAGCCGCCGGAAAGCCAGAAGAAGCGCTTCAAACTGTTCGATGAAGCGCGTTCGACGGCCGACCTTGTCAAGCGCGGCGAGAAGATGAAGGAAATCTTCGATATTGCGGCGGAAGAGTTCGAGACGATCGGTCTTTGCCTTGCCGTTGGTGGTTTCGGTATCATCCGCAACAACCTTCGCAACGTGCCGGAGAAAGAACCCGACAGCTGGTCATGGCCCAACCCCGGCCCGGCGTTGCCGCAACAGTTCACCTTCACAAGCTGACACCGCCACATGGGCGCCGCTTCATCAATGCGGCGGCGCCTCTCAGGTT
This sequence comes from Agrobacterium sp. MCAB5, assembly GCF_052114365.1. NCBI lineage: Bacteria > Pseudomonadati > Pseudomonadota > Alphaproteobacteria > Hyphomicrobiales > Rhizobiaceae > Agrobacterium > Agrobacterium sp. MCAB5. Next base: position 178,964 of record NZ_JBFREP010000010.1, on the reverse strand, counting down.
GCTTCGACCACCCGCAAGCCATCTCGTAGTGGATGGCGGCGCGTGTGGTAAAACGTGATTGCGAGAACGTCATGCTGCTATTTATCGTAAAACGCCTGCTGTGGATGATACCGTCCCTGTTCGCCGTCAGTTTTCTTGCCTTTGTACTGATCCAGCTGCCACCCGGTGACTACGTGACGACTTACATCGCCACGCTTGCTGCGTCCAACGAAGTCATAGACCACAATACGGCGGCGCAACTGCGAGAGCGCTTCGGCCTCGATGACCCGATGATCGTGCAATATCTCAAATGGATATGGGGCATCATCAGTCGCGGCGATTTTGGCATCTCGTTCGAATGGCAGCAGCCCGTTTCCGGCCTCATCTGGGAGCGCATGGCGCTGACGCTGGTTCTGGCCATAGCAAGCCTTCTCGCAACCTGGGCCATCGCACTTCCGATCGGCGTCTTCTCCGCCGTGCGCAAATATTCAATCGGCGATTATCTTTTTACCGCCTTCTCCTTTTTCGGCCTTTCCATACCGTCATTCCTTCTGGCGCTGGTGCTGATGTATGTCGCGGCGGTGGAATTTGGGGCCGATGTCGGAGGGCTGTTTTCGGCGGAGTACGAGACTGCTTCGTGGAGCATCGCCAAGATGATGGATCTGATGGCCCACATCTGGCTACCAGTTGCGATCCTCGCGGTGTCCTCCACGGCAAGCCTCATCCGCGTCATGCGCGCAAACATGCTGGACGAATTACCCAAACCCTACGTGACCACCGCGCGCGCAAAGGGATTGTCCGAGTTCCGGCTGCTGACGAAATATCCTTTGAGAATTGCGCTCAACCCATTCATTTCCACGATTGCATGGCTGTTGCCCAATCTCATTTCAGGCTCGGTTGTGGTTGCTATCGTGCTCAATCTGCCGACGGCCGCGCCGCTGCTTTTGCAGTCGCTGATGGCGCAGGACATGTATCTCGCCGGCGCCTTTGTGCTTTTGATCTGCGGATTGACGTTGATCGGATCACTCATCAGCGACATCCTTCTTGCGCTGGTCGATCCGCGCATCCGTCTCGAATAGGAGGGCGCCATGAGCGATATCGCCATCACCACCAATACCCGGCCGGACCGCGCTGCCGTCGCCTCGCAATGGCAACTGATCTGGTGGGCGTTCAAGCGCCACAGGCTGGCCATGGCCGCCCTGTTCGTCACCATCGCCATGTATATCGTCGCGCTTTTGCCAGGTTTCTTCGCCATCAACGATCCGGTTCTGCAGAATGCGCGCGCCACCTTCCATCCGCCGCAACGTGTGCATTTCATCGATACGACGGACGGCCTCTCGCTTGGTCTGCACTATTATCCGCTGAAGCTGACGCGTGATCCTGAAACGCTGGCGGCGGTGTTCGTCGAAGATACGGCCAAGAAAATCCCGATCCAGCTATTCGGTCGCGGCTACGAATATTCGGTGCTCGGCCTGTTCACCACGGATATCCATCTGCTGGCCTCGACCGACAAGACCCGACCGCTCTTCCTTTTCGGCGCGGATCGCCTTGGCCGTGATGTTTTCAGCCGGGTAATACAGGGCTCGCAAATTTCGCTGTCCATCGGTCTCGTCGGCGTGTTTTTCTCGCTGCTTCTCGGTGTCGTTCTGGGCGGTATCTCCGGTTATTACGGCGGCCGCATCGATTTTGTCATGCAGCGCGTCATCGACTTCGTTTTGTCGCTGCCGACCATTCCCATCTGGCTGGCGCTTGCCGCTGCCCTGCCGCAGGGTTGGCCGGCAACGCTGCAATATATGATGATCACCATCATCCTGTCCTTGACCGGCTGGGCGCAGCTTGCCCGCGTGGTGCGCGGCAGGTTCCTGTCACTGAGGACGGAAGAGTTCGTGGCGGCAGCCCGGCTGGATGGCGTGCCGGAAGGGCGCATCATTTTCCGCCATATGCTGCCGAGTTTTTCGAGCCACATCATCGCCTCGGTCACGCTTGCGGTTCCGGCCATGATCCTTGCGGAAACCTCGCTGTCCTTCCTCGGTCTTGGCCTCCAGCCGCCGACCATTTCCTGGGGCGTTCTGCTTCGCGAGGCGCAGAATATTCGCTCGATCGCAACCGCGCCGTGGCTGTTCCTGCCCGGCGTGGCTGTTGTCGTTGCCGTCATGGCGCTCAATCTGCTCGGTGACGGTCTGCGTGACGCAGCCGACCCCTATAACAAGTGAGGCCCCGGATGAGCGATATTCTCTCCATGAAGCCAGACCGACCGCTGCTTGACGTCCGCAATCTGGTCACCGAATTTCCCGTGCGAAACGGCATTTTCCGCGCCGTAAACGATCTGTCTTTTTCCATCGATCCCGGCAAGACGCTCTGCGTTGTGGGCGAAAGCGGTTCCGGCAAATCCGTCACCGCCCGCTCGATCCTGCAGATCATCGACAGCCCCGGTTACATCGCTTCCGGGTCGATCATCCTCAACCGTGCCGACGGCACGTCGCTGGATCTCGCAAAGCTCGATCCGCGCAGCCGGGCCATCCGCTCGGTGCGCGGCGCAGACATCGCAATGATTTTTCAAGAGCCGATGTCGTCGCTGTCGCCGGTGCATACCGTCGGTGATCAGATCACCGAAGTTCTGCGGCTGCACTTGAAGATGAGCAAGGCGCAGGCACGGGCGGAAGCCATCGAGCTGCTGCGACAGGTGGAAATTCCCAGCCCCGAAAAGGCGCTGGATCGTTATGCCTTCCAATATTCCGGCGGCATGCGCCAGCGCGCCATGATCGCCATGGCGCTGGCCTGCAAACCGCAACTGTTGATCGCCGACGAACCGACAACCGCGCTGGACGTCACGACGCAGGCCGAAATCCTCGACCTGATATCGCGGCTGCAAAAGGCGCATGGCATGGCGGTGCTGTTCATCACCCACGACATGGGCGTGGTGGCGCAGATTGCCGATGACGTGCTGGTCATGCATCACGGCGTCGCCAAGGAATATGGCACTGTCGATGAAATATTCCACAATCCGCAAGACCCCTATACGCGTATGCTGATCGGCTCGGTTCTGAAGCTGGAGCAGAAGGCGGAAATCCGGCTGGCCCGCCCGCCGCTCGATCTTGCCGCGGCGCCTATCCTGGAAGTGGACGACCTCTCGATGCACTTCGGTGAGATGAAGGCGCTGGATGGCGTGTCGATCAAGCTGCTTCCGGGCGAAACGCTCGGCATCGTCGGCGAAAGCGGCTCCGGCAAGACCACCATGGGCCGCTCGATCATGCGCCTCTACGATCCGACCGGGGGCGAGATGCGCTATCGCCGGGCGGATGGCACGGTGGTCGATCTTGCCAAAATCGAAGGTGCGGAGCTGAAAGCGGCCCGGCGTGAGTTGCGCATGGTTTTTCAGGATCCGTTCGGTTCGCTCAATCCGCGCATGACGGTGGCACAGGTCATCGGCGAGCCGCTGCTGGTCAACGGCATTGCGAAAGGCAAGGAACTGGATGAGCGCGTCTGCGCCCTGATGGAGCAGGTGGGTCTGGACCCGGCCGGACGTGAGCGTTACCCACACGCCTTTTCCGGCGGCCAGCGCCAGCGCATCGGTATCGCCCGCGCCATCACGCTCCGGCCGCGCATCATCGTTGCGGATGAGGCGACGTCGGCGCTCGATGTTTCGGTGCGTTTCCAGGTGCTGGACCTGCTCATGCGGCTGCAGGACGAACTTGGCCTGGCTTACATCTTCATCAGCCATGACATCGGCGTCATCAGATACATGTGCGACCGCGTCGGAGTGATGTATCGCGGCAAGCTTGTTGAGGTGGGAGACGCCGAAAAAGTCTGCAACGCACCGGATCACCCTTATACGCAGGCACTTCTGTCGGCCATTCCGCGCCCGGATCCGCGCGACCGCGACCGCACGAGAAGGTTCCGCTACGTCGAGCCGCCCGAGATCAAGAACGGAGCTGCTGCCAGATAACAGCGCGGCTGTTGCTTCTCGCAATTCAAGAGGAAGACCAAAGCATGAAAATCGATCGCATGCGGGTATTCGTTACCCGCGACAAGGACCGCCCCCGCGTTATCGTCGCTCTCGATACCGATGACGGTTTGACCGGCTGGGGCGAATGCTACAATCACGGCCCCGATCTCGCATTGCCCCCGGTTCTGGATTACCTCTACGGCTTCCTTGCCGGGCAGGATCCGACTCGGGTCGAGTATCTCTACAATCTCCTCCTCCAACAAAACCGCTTTCCGCCCGGAGCACTTGGTCTTTCGGCAATCTCAGCGCTTGACCATTGCCTCTGGGACCTTGCCGCCAAGGCGGCAGGCGTGCCTGTGTACAAGCTTCTGGGCGGCGAAGTGCGTGACCGTATCAAGGTTTACGCCGGCGTCTACACGGCACCGGATGCACCGGCGGCAAGGGAGGAATTCGATCGTCTCAACGAAGACTGGGGGTTCACAGCCTTCAAGCTAAGCCCATGGCGCGTCGATATTCACGCCCATCGCTGGGGTGAGGTGGTGCGCAGTTCGGCCGAATATTTCCGCTCGCTTCGCGAAACCGTGCGGCCCGACTACGATATTGCCTTCGACGCGCATGCCAAGATTTTCGAGCCTGCCGCCGCTCGTCAACTGGGCAATGCGCTTGCCCCTTATGATCCGCTATTTTTCGAAGAGCCGTTGCGTCCGGAAAATATCGAGATGTGGGGAGACCTGAAGCAGGGGCTGAACTGCACGCTGGCAACGGGTGAAAGTCTTTACAACCGCAATGACTTCCTGCGTCTTCTGCAAGTCCGGGGCGCCGATATCATTCAACCCGACATCTGCGTTGTCGGTGGTATTTCCGAAATGCGCCGCATCGCCACGCTGGCAGAGGCGCATTTCGTCAGCATCGCGCCGCACAACCCGATGGGGCCGCTCGCCACCGCCGTCAACGTGCATTTCTCCGCCGCCCAGCAGAATTTCCGTATTCTTGAATACAGGCTGCCGAAGGGGCAGTGCTATGTTTATGGTGGCACTGACCTCGAAAAACGCGAGGATGAAACGCGCTATGTTGTCGACCCTTATCTGCCAAAGGATGGATACCTGGAACTGAGGCCGGACCGACCGGGTTGGGGAGTCGAGATGGATGAAAAGGCCATGCAGGAAGATGGCTATGTTCACTGGCAGCGACGCGTGCCGAAACGGCCTGATGGCTCATATGCTTTTGCCTGAAACGGTTACGATTGCCTTCAGGCAGCTTTCGGCCCGCCTCCGCCCTTCCTGGGGTGGAAGGATGACGCATCTGCACCACGAGGATCACGGCGATATTCTGGTGCCGACAGCGGGGGAGTCTTTTGACCCGTTGAACTGGCCGAGGGCAGGTGCCTATCCGCTCATTCCTTACCACAACAGGTTATATGGCAGCTCATTCGTTCACGCGGATATCCGGCACGACCTTCTTCCACATCCCGCCCTTTCGCCTGATGCCATGCATGGACCTGCTCACCGACGATCGTGGGATATTTCCAGCTTGGCGGCCGATCAGTGCACGCTGGTGCTTGACTATAAGGCGGATGCTGAGTGGCCATTTTCCTTCCGCGCTGAACAATCTTTTATGCTTGAAAGCAACCGTTTGACGGTGGAATTGTCGATAACCAATCTGGAAAACCGGCCTGTGCCGGTTTCGCTTGGCTGGCATCCCTATTTTTCGGCAGAATTAGGCTGCGACGCCAGCACCGATGCCAAACTGCAATATCCCCTCGATGTGCAGAACGTGCCAACCGGCCAGCAAGCGGTGCCCCGCTCGAAACCTGCCATTCCTGCTACGACGGGATACACCTTGCACTTCACCGACTGGTCATATGCGCGCATCAGTTTTGACAGTTTTTCACTGTTGCTCGAGGCCGATCCTGTTTTTAGCAATCTCGCTGCCCACCGTATGGACCGCTATCTTTGTCTTGAACCCGTTTCCATGGTCGCCGGAGCGCTTGGCTTACCGGAACCAGAGCGAAATGGCCGCGGCGTCGAAACGATCTCGCCCGGTCAACGACTGTCTGGGTGTATTAGGCTTTCTATTGAAAGTTGACAGGGGCGTAGGTGCCTCACGCACATAACGGCTATTCCGGGCGCTCCGCCTGTCTTGAATCCTGCGCAATCAGTAAGGTTATGCGTTCCTATCTCAAGGATATCCCCTGGCGATCAACGTCTTCCGAGCGGCGGCGTATGCCTCCTGCAGCGCCTAGTGGCCTTAGCCCGTCAAGAGGTGTTGTCACGCTAACCGGCTCGCCGTTACCCACGTTTTGGATTGGGCGCGCAGTCGATCAGGATGGCGTCGTTCTCGAAGAAATATTACAGAAGCGACGTGACAAAAGGGAGGCCAAGCGCCTACTCGTGTCTTTGATGAAGCGCTGTGGTTTTGCTCCCTAGCGGATCATCACTGACAAGCTGCGCTCCTACGAGTGCGGCAAATGCGGACGTGGCTGCCGGCCTTAACAATTGATCGCACAAGAGCTTCAACAATCGGGCCGAGAACAGCCATCTGCCGTTTCCAACCGAGAACGAACCCTGCAGGGTCGCCAATCGCCAGGAGCATTGCAACAGTTCGTTTCTATGCACTGCGCTACCCACATCGCTTTTCTGTTTCCGCCCGCCGCCGCGCCGCACAAACAATTCGCTACCGCCTCGAAGCGTTCGATGCATCGAAAATTGCTGCCTGCATCGCTTGAAAATTCGAGCCGCTACCTTTCTCGGCCTAGGTAACTTAACGTGACAACATCCCATGAGGTTATGCTTCAAGCCGGCGTCTGTCGTGCGCTCGTCCGCAGGCGAATGTAACGACATTATCTTTACGACGCTTGTAAAGATAATGTCGTTACGCTATATAAATGCGCTTGGATAGGAGTTTCCCATGCCGACCTCACACACGGGTAAGAGCCCGGACGCAAGTGTGCCGCTGAATATGCGCATCAAACCTGCTACTCGCAACTTGATCGATCGCGCCGCAGAGTTGCTCGGCAAAACGCGCACAGATTTCATGTTGGAAGCTTCCGAGCGCCGTGCGGAGGAGGTGCTGCTCGACCGTACAATCGTCACGGTAAGCCCCGAAATTTATGCCGAATATCTTGCCCGTCTCGATGCGCCTGCACAGCCCAATGAGCGTCTAAAGCGCACGATGTCGACCAAAGCGCCCTGGGATGAGGCGTGACTCTCAGCGCACCAGTCCCCCTGGCCGATCATCACGAACTGGCCGAATTCAATTCTGGAGTACCTGAACTGGACGACTGGCTTCGGCGCCGTGCCCGGGCCAATCAAGCAGGCGGCGCGTCGCGGACCTTTGTCGTGTGCGACGAGAGCCGCGTCATCGCGTACTACGCCCTGGCCTCTGGCTCCGTGAAACCGCCGGAAGTGCCTGGTCGCTTTCGGCGCAATATGCCTGATCCAATCCCAGTTGCAGTGCTTGGCCGCCTCGCCATTGATCAATCCTGTCAAGGGCGTGGTATCGGCAGGGCATTGGTGCGCGACGCGGGTTTGCGCCTGCTGAATGCCGCTGAAGTGCTCGGGATCCGCGGCGTGCTGGTCCATGCGATTTCTGATGACGCACGAGCCTTCTACGAAGCCGTCGGCTTCCTGTCTTCTCCGTCCGATCCCATGATGCTGATGGTCGGTTTGCACGACCTCAATAACGCGCTGAACACCTAAACGAAATTCATCAATAATTTTCGTTTGAGTCCATTCCACTGTGTTTCTAAGCCAATGGAACTGCTCGAAAAAGTCTGACAACAAATGACGTGCGGTGGGTTCGTACCCCTTCAGGGCGAAAAGACACTTTGTCGCAAAACGGAGTGGACTTTAAAGGCCAGCTCGCCATGAAAATCATTTCTGGAATAGTTTTGGTTATCCTCGAGCTTCGACAAAAGAAAACAAAAGGCGCTACAGCTTGAAGAGCGACGTTAGAAATCGCGACGCGCTTTAAGTATTTCATTCAATCAGTCGCTTCGCCATCACGATCGATGGTGTCCGGTCAATTTCCACAAAGCCGAATTTGACGTAAAATGCTACGACCTTTTCGTTATACTGATTAACGCCTAGATGGACGCCTCTCACGTCAGACCTCGTCAAAGAATCCAGTTGATGTCGCAGTAGCGACGACCCATGGCCGCCATTTTGGATCTCAGGCAGAAGATTGATATGCAGATGGGCGGGGTAGGGCCGTGTGACCTCAGCCGGGGTCTTTCTTGCGCTTCGAATATAGGAAAGAACGTTCTCATCCTCTACTGTCCGTGTTTCGAAATCGCGGAGCTCTTCCAGCAAGGACGGCCACCATGCGGCCTCTAGCCAATTTTCATAGGCAATCGTATCGGGCGCGGCGACACAGTAGCCCATGACGACGTCATCCTTCGTCAGCACGAATGCAGTTTCTGCGCAGAAGCGGACATAGGGCAGCGCCCATAAGAGTCCGGGAAGTCTCGGGTCAGAGTAGTATTGTGATCCGTCTTTGCCTCGATCTGAAGTGCGCACACATATGTCGAGGATCGCCGTCTCATCGGACGGTCGGGCGTTGCGGATGATTACGGAGGATAGAGACCCTGGCATGGTCATAATCGTGGCCTCAGGCAGCCACATGCGGGGTGCGAAGCGCGTCATCGAAGCGCTGCCAGGTTTCAGCAAGCTCGATGGTGCGCCGGACCCGGCGTGCCTCATCAATCTTGATTGCCACGAGCCCCGCTTCCAAGGCTGAGACGATATTGACGGGCAGCGGAGAGGCCTCGGTCAGATGCCTGTAGATATCCGAGGCCATCTGATCATCTGCGCCATAGTGATCGCTTTCGTGCCCCTCGTAACGCCGCTCGACTAGCTTTTCGCCTGTTATTGCAGAGTGCACCTCGAAGCGATTGCGGATGAAATCGCCCTCGGCCATTCCCTTGCTACCGATCACGCAGAAGCGGCGGAACTGATCTGGAACGTTGAGATTGGTATGAAACGTCATCGTCGCCCCGCCATTATATTCGATAATCGCGGTCTGATAGTCGATAATATCGCCATCGCTCTCAAATACCGCGCCACCCTCTAGCCAGCCGCTCGGCTTTTTATAGAATTCCCGCTGTTGAAACGCGGAGAACTGATCCGGTTTGTTTTCCGCGATAAACGACTTTCGGCCGCCGAAGCTGGCAACGGCCATCGCCCGCTGCCCAACAACGCTGCCATAGAGGTCGAGATCGTGGCAGCATTTCTCCAAGATAAACGGCCCGGCGTAGCGCGTATGCCGTCGCCAGTCCCGCATGAAGAATGCTCCGTGGTAGGGTGCGATATGCTCGGATGCTTCAATCGACGTGATGGCGCCGATTTGACCTTGCGTCTGCGCTGCGCGCAGATCCCGATAAAGGTCAGAGTACCGCAGAACGAGCCCCACCAGAACGCTTTCATCGCCATATTCGGCAAGCAGACGCGCCATCGTCATCGTCTGGTTTTCGTCGATCACCACCGGCTTCTCCGTGAAAACCCGCACGCCTGCGCGCAATCCGGCGGTGATATGTTCCAGATGGAAAAGATTGGGCGAGCCGACCATAAGAAGATCCGGCTTCGTCTGCGTCAGCATAGCCTCGATGGTTTCGAAACGTCGCGGCGCCGCCATGCCTGCGGACTGAATGGCTGGCAGCCCAGCAGGCTGCGGGTCCATCAAGCCGACAATTTCCAGCTCAGGGCAGGCCTTGCGGAAGGAGGCAATGACATTGGCAAGCCGAAAGCCGAGCCCGGCAATTGCGATTTTCATGTTTTAGTCCTGTCGGCAAGAGTTATGTAAATCAGGATCACGTGTCGTCATCCGTTGGCGCGCCTGCGACCCGATCGAAGCGTCTTTCGAAATCGATTGTCTGGCTGCGTCCGCGCATGGATGAGAGGCGCCTGAAGTCTGGGCTGCCATGAGCAATCACAGGTAGCATGGCAGCGCCGATCGCGGCGGCCTCCGGCCCTAGAGCGCCAGCACACAGCCGGGGAATTTCGCGGTGGCTTCGGGCGCTGACTGACGGCAAAAGGGGATAGGCCCGGTCGATCAGGGAATTGATGAGCGCTGGTGGAAAGTGCCCTCCAACCACGATGGTCTGCGGGTCCATGATGTTTTCAAGCAGCGACACCAGTAACCGCAGGCGCTTTGAATTGAGATCCAGCCATCGCATCAGAATACTGTCGCGTTGAGCGTAAAGTTTCTCCAATGCCCCAGGCCGCGCAATTTCCCTGCTTTCGCACGACAGCATCGCTGCAAGCTCGTCGATCGAAAACGGTGTCTGTTTCCCCGCATCTGGATTGGCAAGTTCCGCCGGCCATGTCAGGAGACCGATTTCTCCGGCATTGTTCCAAAATCCCTGGAGCGGCATGCTGTCATTGATAATGCCTGCCCCAAGTCCGTGCCCGACGAAAATATGGACGTAGTGGCTCAGTCCTCCCGCACTTCCCACCCTCAGTTCGGCAACTGCTGCGGCTGTGGCGTCATTCTCGATGATGGTGGGGAGGCCACATGCATCTTCGATGGCTTCCGCCACCGGCATACGGCTCCACGCATCCCAACCCGGCGGGCCGACGGGATGTTCGAATTCCGCCTCCTGCAATGTGGGCATCGCGATGCCGATGCCCCAGGCGGGACGATCCACCGTAACCGACTGCAGACGCTGTGTCATATCGGCGATGGCACGGATGGTGTCGGATGGATCTTCGAGCGATGCGGATGCGGTTTCGCGACCCAACTCCCGCCCCGCCAGATCGCAGACGATGCCCAGAAGCCCGTCGCGATCCACGTGAATACCCAGGCAGCAACCGGCCTCGGCCCTGACCCACATCTTCTTTTGCGGCGCACCGCGCGCGCCCTCTTGTTGGATGGTTTCCACAACCACTGAACGGTCTATCAGGTCCTTGCAGATATTGGACATGGTCTGCGGCTTCAAGCCTGTCACATCAACAAGGTCACGCCGGCTTATGCCATTGCCGGATCGGATCAGATCGAAAACGAGGCGACGGTTGTAGCGGCCGGAATATGTGTGATTGCTGCCCATCAAGCTCATCGGGGCCAATTCCTATTTAATAAATTAAATGGAATTTATCAGCCCAGCCTATGGGCGTCAAGCAGTTCGCAATGCAGATGATCTTAGCCTTCAGTCATAATACTGTAACGCAAGGACCGTAATTCCGCAGAAAAGGCGGCTTGATTTTTAATCTGGTAAATGGATTAATAGGGTCGCCTTCTTCTCAGTGACTTTAAAAAGGGAACATAGTCATGCTGAAATGGACCTTGCGGCGTATCATGGCGGGCGCGTTGGCGTCGGCGTCGATCATCAGTGTTGCGAATGCCGGAGAACTTGTGGTCTACACCGCTCATGGGGAGGCGACATCTGCTCCCATCCTCGACGCTTTTGCCAAGGAAAATCCGGATGTGAAGGTGACCGTCGTGCGCGGCGGTACTGGCGAGCTGATCGAGCGCCTGCGTGCAGAAGGTGGCAATTCCTCGGCAGACGTCATGTGGGGCGGACCGACGCAGACCTTCGAAGAAAATGCAGCCCTCTTCCAATCGTTCGAAAGCAAGTCCGACGCCGACATGGTGACTAACGATCCCAATCACATCTGGCATCCGTTCACGGTGCTGCTGCAGCCGCTGGTCGTCAGCACCAAACGCGTCGAGGCCGGCTCCATACCAAGGACGCAGAAAGATCTCGTCTCACAGGACTTCGCAAAGAACGGTGGCCTGATTATTCCAGACCCTGCAAAATCCGGCACCGGCTATGTCATTCTTTCCGCTCTTGCTGGCAATTTCGGTTGGGATTTCGTCGGTCAAATGGCCAAGGGTGCGCGCATTGCTCCCGGTTCCGATGATGCCTTCAACGCCGTGCGCGACGGTGAAGCAGCAGTTGGCTGGATCAACGAGGATCTGGGTGCCAAGTGGAAGGCTCAAGGTCTGCCGATCGAAATCGTCTATCCGACTGATGCGGTTACCGGCCAGATCGATGCGCAAGCCATAGTCAAGGGCGCGCAGCACATCGAAGACGCCAAGAGCTTCATCGATTTCCTCGGCAGCAAAATGGCGCATGAAATTGTTCGCGACGCCACCGTTCGACGCTCGGCACGCAAGGATGTAACGCCTCCCGCCGCTCTGCCTGACATGGCTACGCTCACGATCGTATCCGCTGTCGATCCGCGCCCTGTGGTCGTGGCTCGCTTTCAGGAGCTTCGCGGAAAATGAAGGTGCTGCGCGACAATTGGCTGATATTTTCAATCGTCGCGCTCGTGCTCTGCGGCCTGACGATTGTTGTCCCGCAGGTTCGCCTCACGGCCGCCTCCCTCCTGGAGGAGGGCGGCCGTTTTACTCTTCTGCATAATAAAGACGGCTTGCAATTCGTCCCGGAAATGACCGCCCGATACAGCGTTGCTAAACTTTCTGACGGCGTTGCGATAACGCTGGGTTCGACTGACAGTCTGACTGTAGACGTCCAGGATGACCGAACGCTGCGCCTCTCTTCGCAACAGCCGATTTCGGTTGATAAGGACGAGGCAGGTTTACTTGAACTCGATCTGGGCTCGGCTCGGTTCACGCTTTCGCAGCAGGCGCCCCGGGGGCTATTCGCGACAACTGCACCAGCGCCTTTAGATATCAAGGCGCAGTCGCTCAACGCCGTCCTGCTCTCACATGCCGCGAACGCCTACATCACCTTCGAAAACAAATCGCTGTCGCTCTCTGCTGTCCACTATACCGATTTCTTTACACGCTCGGAAACCCTTTCCGCCACGGTAAACAGCCTGCTGATCGCGTTGACGTCCACCGGACTTGCCGCTTTGATCGGCGTATCGCTGGCTTATCTTATCGCACGTTACCGGGTCGCGGGCAGCACTGCTATCGTCTTTCTTGTCACTATGGCGTCCGTGTCTCCACCATTTCTGGGGGCATACGCCTGGCGCTTGCTTCTGGGACGAAACGGCGTTCTGACCAACTATCTCGGCCTCGATGTCTCGATTGTCGGCTTGCATGGCGTCATTTGGGTCATCACCTGGCTGGTCTTTCCAATCATCTTTCTGCTCAGTCACAGCTCGTTTCAGAGTTTGGACGCTGGCCATATCGAGGCAGCGGAAAGCCTTGGTGCCAAGCCGCCTCGTGTGCGCATGACGGTCGAAATTCCGCTGGCACTCCCCGGCATCATCACCGGTCTCTATCTGGCAACGATGGCAGCCCTGTCTGACTTCGGAACGCCGCGCATCATTGGCCTCGATGTCAACGCACTGCCGGTTCTGATCTATACGTCCTTCCTGAGTGAGGCAGGACGCAATCCGGCGCTTGCGGCCACAGGATCGATTGTGCTCATCACCATCTCGAGCCTGTTCCTCATGGCGCAGCAAATCTATTTGGCGCGACGCGGTTTTGCCGTGGTGTCGTCGCGGGCGCTGGAACGCAAGCCGCTATCGCCTCTTGCTCATGTCACAGTGCTTGGCGCGGTCATCATTGCCCTTCTCATGGCATTCACGCCCCACCTGACGGTGCTGGTTTCCAGCTTCATGGAATGGCGGGTCGGCCTACCCAGGGCGAACTTTACGCTGGAAAACTACGCCACTATGTGGCGCACCGGCATGGGGCCGGCTTGGGTGACCTTGTCGCTTGGTATTGCCGGAACGCTGGCGGCAACAGCAATCGGGTTGGGGATTGCATATGTGATTATACGCAAGCGCTACCGGATCATCGCCCCCGTTCTCAGCCTCACCGTCATGATGCCCTATGTCATTCCCGGCACGGTGCTCGGTATCGGTCTCATCATGATGTTCAACAAGGCGCCGCTGCAACTGACCGGCACCTGGTTCATCCTTCTCCTTGCCTATCTCATTCGTAACCTGCCTTTTACGGTGAAGGCGTCAGAGGCGGCCCTGAGGCGCGTTCACCCGGCTCTCGAAGAGGCCGCAATCAGTCTTGGAGCGCGCCCATTCAGGGTCTTCTTCACCATAACGGCACCTCTGGTCCTGGCGGGTGCGGTAACCGGTGCAACGCTCACCTTCCTTCACATCGTCACGGAGCTGTCGTCTACCATCGTTCTCTATCGTCCGCCGTGGAAGCCGATGACAGCCGTGATCTTCGAAAACACGCTGGTCGATGCCGATTTCGGTGTCTCTGCAGCACAGACCATCCTGCTGATGCTGATCATTTACATCCCTCTCTATTTCATTGTCCGCTACGGCCAAATTCGAGGAAATTCCGGTGGTTGAAACCTCATCTTCCAAAACTCCAACCCAAGGCTGCGAGGTCGTCATCGACGCCGTCTCCAAGACCTTTGGCAATCATGCAGTTCTGAAAGACATCAGCCTCACGATCAGGCCCGGCGAATTCTTCACGCTGCTAGGGCCGTCCGGTTGCGGCAAGACGACACTTTTGCGCGCCATTGCAGGTTTCCACCCAATCGACGGCGGAAAAATACTGTTCAACGGGCAGAACGTGACCTCGCTCGCCGCCTGGGACAGAAATATCGGCTTCGTCTTTCAGAACTATGCGCTATGGCCAAACCAGACCGTGTTCGACAATGTCGCTTACGGGCTCAAGCTGCGTAAGGTTCCGAAGAACGAAGTTGCTGAAAGGGTTCGGGCCGCACTGGCCCAGGTCGAGCTTCACGGCGTCGAGAAGCGCTATCCCGCAGAAATGAGTGGGGGTATGCAGCAACGCATCGCGCTGGCGCGTGCACTTGTCATCAACCCGCCGCTGCTTCTCATGGACGAGCCCATGTCCAACCTTGATGCGCGTCTTCGCGTGGCTCTTCGCCATGAACTGCGCAGTCTGCAGAAGAGACTCGGTCTCACAGCAATCTATGTGACGCATGATCAGGAAGAAGCCCTCGAAATGTCGGACCGGATCGCCGTGATGCAGAATGGAATCGTGCAGCAGCTTGCAGATCCCGAAACAATTTATTCGCGACCGGCGAACCGCTTCGTTGCCGAGTTCGTCGGCAGCGCAAACTTTCTGGAGGGCGAATTTGATGAGACCGGCTTCCAGATGGCTGACGGATCGAGACTTCCTATCACAGGAAGCGGCCACCGCGGTAAAGGCACACTTGTCGTGCGTCCCGAACAGGTAATGACCCGCGAAAACGGCAGCGCTCTCGTCAATGCAACGGTGAAAGATCGCCGCTTCATGGGCAAGGCCTGGACGCAGAGCCTTCGACTTGAGAACGGTGCGACCATCTCGGTGGAAACACGGCACGCACTCGATCTCGACTCGCGCGTCGGTGTGGATTTCGAGACGATAACTTTTCTACCCTCGGGAGTATGAGATGGCGGACCTGTCGCTTGACGAACTGATGCAGCTTGCATTGTCCGCCGCACTTGCCGGAGGCGCTGAACTGAGGACGCATTTCGGCGCCATGTCCCGCGATAGTGTTCAACGAAAAGCTTTGGGTGATTATGCGTCCAAGGCCGATCTTGCTGCCGAGGAGGCTATTGCCGCAGTTCTGGCAAGGGCAGGTGATCGCTACGGTTTCGTGGGTGAAGAAACCGGTACGCGCAAGCCAGACGCACGACGCCGCTGGGTGGTAGACCCGCTCGACGGAACCAGCAACTTCATCTGGGGCATCCCCTATTTTGCTGTCAGCATCGCGCTTTGCGACGACGATGGCGAAATACTGGGCGTCGTCCTTGACCCATTGCGGGACGAGATGTTCACGGCAGTTCGAGGGCAGGGTGCCCAGATGAACGGTAAGGAACTGACACGGTTGGAAGAGAAAAAGCCCGAAGAATCCATCATATCTCTATCTATGCCGATCCACGGACAGTTGAAGTCGATGGACCGCAGTGCTTTCTTCCGGGCCCTTGATACCATCACCAACGAGACGGCAGGCATCCGCAGACTCGGCTCGGCCGCACTTGATCTCGCATATGTTGGCGCGGGCAGGTTAAATGGCTATTTCGAAGACGGCCTTAGCCATTACGACTACGCGGCTGGCAAGATTATTGCCCAGGAAGCCGGAGCGCTTGTTACCTCCCTCAATGGCGGTGTTGTAGAAGACGGCGGTTCACTGTTGGCGGGAACGTCATCCATACATCAGTGGCTCAAATCCAAGTTTCAGCAAGCGGAGACTCCAAGCTGAAAGGTCTCACAACCGCAGGCCGCTTTTGATGTCGCAACTGTCAAGCTTTAGACCTGACTGCTCTTAGTTCGCCGTAGATACCTAGAGACGCGTAACGTTTTCAATCTTTGTACCGATGCATCGTGCTTTTTCCAGAATGCAGGTTTGTGCGGTGATGAGCGTGCGCAAGTCCAGGGGCTGAAGCTTTCGGGTGGTCCTATGCGTTATGATCCAGGAGACAAGATGCGTGCCCCTCGGTAACATCGACAGACTTCTCGTGGCTGCGTTCAGGCAGCCACCGGCTGCACCCGGCGCTGGCGCGCCACTTTTCTCACGGGGCTTTTCAAGGCCACAGGGCCTGTGTCGCTCAGGGCCGACAAGACGGCCTGCGTCAGCGAAGCGGCAACGAAGTCGGCGCTTATGTCTTGTGGGTCGATTGGCGCTTCGCGCCCGCTTTCTCCCATCGGCAACAAAATGCCGACACGAAGAGAAGGTCTTACACGCTTCAAACGACGCACGATCTGTCGTGCGTGCGATTTCGAGTTCTCATTGAGAAACGTAACGACAACGGTGTCGATATCGTCAGCCACCAGAGCCTTTAAATCTCGCCCTTCAATCACTGTATAGTCTGCTTGTCTGATCTGCGCACCCTGAACCAAGAGAACTTGCGATAACATCGCAGACGCTGCATCGTCCATGGCCCCTCTGCCTCCCAGGGATAGAATTGATCTGCCTTTACCGTCCGGTAGCGCGATTGTCTCTTTGGTCTCTGGCGCTGAAGTCTGTTCGTCTTCCGACAGTCCCTCGTTTTCCTCTTCGCTCGCAATCTCTGCAAGATTTTCAATGAGGGCATGGGCGCTGGAGGCAAGAAGCGCGATCTGAGCCTCTGTCATCACGCCGCGCTGGCGGTCCGCTTCGCCCAGGATCAAGGCAGGAAGACCAACTTTTTCGTAGTAGTCGATGAGATATTCCTCTTCGAGAAACTCTTCGGCGTTGTCAGTCGCTTCGTTGGGGTCGCCGGAGAGCAGCCGCTGGTAAAGCTTTTCCTGCGGTTGGAGGACTGGTTCATTTCCGAGCAGAACGTCCAGAAAACTGAACTCGGGGACATATCTGCCAAGAACGACCAGACACACCGTGAGAGGTGTCGACAGCATTAACCCCAGCGGTCCCCAGAGCCAGGACCAGAAGATTGCGGAGACGATGATCGCCATCGGAGACAAGCCGGTGTGGCTACCATAAAGCCAAGGTTCAACGACGTTATTGCTGATCAGTTCGGTGATAATGAAAAGTGCCGCGACCCACGCGACCAACGACCAGCCGGGAGAGATTGCAAGGGCGAGGAACAGCGGCAATACCATTCCGATAACGGGACCAATATAGGGCACGAAACGCAGAACCAGCGTCAGCAGACCCCACAGGATCGCGTTCGGAATGCCAAGCACCCAAAGCCCAATGGTGATGGGAAAGGCGTAAAGGGCATTTACCACCAATTGCATCAGAAGGTATTTCCCAACCCGTTTTCCAGCGTCCTGCAGCGCTGCCGTCGTGCGATGCAGGTCACCAAGTCCAACCAGCCTGATGAACCTGTCGCGAAGGTCCTCGCGCTCGATCAACATGAAAATCACAAGAACGATGACCAAACCTGCCGTTGCAAACGGGCTGATAAGCGGAAGAATGAAATTGCCAAGTGTCTCGACCGGATGGGATCGCGTGACGATTTCAACGGGCATCGGCTCTCGCATGGTTGGTGCGGTCGACTGCTCGTCCTGACTTTCGACGGCGCGTGTCTGCAACTCGGCGCCGACACGCTCGACAACCTTGCTCAGATGTTCGAGCACACCATTCCCTGATCCGGCTTGGCTGAGCGCCTGAACCTTGGTGACGATATTGCGCTGATATGTCGGGATGTTTTCGGCAAGATTTGTCACCTGCGTGGCGACGACGAAACTGAACAGCGCAATTGCCATGAAGGCTGAGGCGACCGCCAAAATAACGGCGGCAATCTTGGGCACAGAGTGTTTTCGGAGAAAAGAGACAATAGGTGCCAGAGTGAATGTCAGGAGGAGAGCCAAGGCTAATGGCACGAAGATTTCCTGACCCACGTGCAGGATGACCGCGACGCCAATCAGAATGAGAATCGTTCGTCCAGAAAGCCTGGTGTTAGCCAGCGGACCTTGATGAGAAACGGCCATAAGTTTTCCGATGTAGTTTGTTGTTAAAGCGCCAGTGTCCATCAGCAGTCCGCCTTTAGATGCACCGATGAACTCAAAAAATATGTGCCATGTCCGCATCTGCTTTATGAAGATCAGCTTTAACTCGCGAAAGACGTTAAAGATGCAAGGGCGTGCCTCACATCTTTCTCTCGACCTTGCAGTCCTGTAGTAGCGCCAATGTAAGGGAAAATATTTCTTAGAAATTACTGTGGCCTATCGGAATCGAAAAAGGGGTGTAGGGCCTGAGCGATGAAGGGCGATTGGTGCTGTCACATAGGCAGGATCGAGGCGATTGAGCGTAACTGGTTCGGTTTCAATGGATGGAGATAGCTTGCGCAACGCTCTTGAACGCAACTCTCCACATCCCCATTCATATTAGGCTGAGGCATATCTCTTTTATGGAGCACGATTGTATGACAGCGAGAACGTGGAACGCCCACGGCACATCGGACGACTTCGTGGATAGTGCTGAGCGGCTCCGCCGTCTGCGGCGGCTGTCGGGCATCGCTCGTATGATGGACACAGCGATCCGCATTCCTGGCACGGGAATCCGTTTTGGTGCAGATTCCATCATGGGTTTGCTGCCACTGATTGGTGATGGTGCGGGCGCGATTGTCGGCCTGTATATCGTCAATGAAGCGCGCCGCCTTGGTGTGCCGCAGCAAAAGCTTGCGCGAATGGTTGGCAACATCGCCATGGATGCTCTTGTGGGCAGTGTTCCTGTCTTCGGTGATCTGTTTGATATTTATTTCAAATCGCACCGCCGTAACGTCGATATGATCATCCAGCACTTTGGCATTCATGGCGACGAGTTACGGCGGAAGCGGAAATAAGCCTCGACGATGGCCCGAAAAATCCTGGCGGCGGTTCTGGAGTCGGAGTCGAGGTGTACCGTTTCGTCGTCGGTGGTCGAGACCACGTCTTTCAGCCTGTGCACATTGTTGGCTGTCGCCTTAGGGCGGGTAGGCTCAACTAAGATCCTTCAGTGCCGGATAGAGGCCGCCCTGGCGGACGGAGACGTCCCTGTTTCGCCGGGGTCAGCCGGCTTTCCTGCGCGCTCGCAATCCACGCGATGGCTGTCAAAACACCAGATCGTCACTGAAAGCTGAGGTCATGTTACCTGCGACCAAATCGCCAGTCGGAGCGCTAGAATCAGAATTCCGCCAGTAAGGGGGGGCCTAAACGCGATTCCGCGTTCAACGGACGTGCTCTATAAATCCAATGGAAATCAGCCTGTGAACAATGCTGGGGACAGTTCGGCTCCTTTCAAGAGCTAAAGATAAAGATACCCCTTGTCTCAGTTCAGCAGACCCAACTTTTTTCTAAGCGCTTCCGACCAGACCGCGTAGCCTGCCGCATTCAGGTGAACCAGATCGGATAAATAATAACGGAACATCGGCAGGCCATTTTCACCAATGAGGCCGGCGTTCGGATCAAGCCATGTCGTGTGTTCGCGGCCGTTGCACCATTCGTGCGCCGTCTGGTTGAAAAGATCGAATTCGTGGCGGTATATCCAGCGCGCCGGACTGGGCTTGATCGCCAGAACAAAGACGTGCGCCTGCGGTAGCGCTCGAGAGATGCGATCGCGCAAATCCTGCAGGTGCGCAAGCGTCGTCTGCGCTTTGAGGCCGTCGCTGGCAATATCGTTTTCGCCGAAATAAAGCGCCACTCTACCTGGCTTCAAGGGAACCAGGAGCCGGTCGAGGTAGTGGCTGGCAGAGAGGTAAGTGCCACCGCCAAATCCCAGATTGACGATCTCCAGCGAGCCGAGATCCTCGGTGATGGAGCTCCAGATTCGAAACGAGGATGAGCCATAAAAGGCGATCGGATTGTCTGGAAGGCCGATGCGCTGAATGCGGGCCAGAACGGCAATGATATCATTTTCGTGGCGGCTGGTGCCGATATTGGCTGGGAAGTCGTACATGATTGGCCCTAAAGATTGTCTTGAAAGCCGGATGCCGCCATTTCGGCAACCGGCGATCGGCAAGGGTTATAAAAGCGCTTGCTGCAGGACAGTCAGAGCGCCTTTTGTGAGGGCGTCATCCGCACCCATGGATGTCTTGAGCCCGAACACATCGGCGGCAACCAGATAGAGATCGTTCAGCCCGTCATTGCCGACGATAGCTGCCTCGTCTCCTTCCGCATACCATCCGGCCTCGCGGGCTTGCCGAAACTCCTGCCCGATGACCAGTCCCCGCACATAGGATCGCAACTGATCCGGCGAAAGCCGGCCCGCAAGCCCGCCGGTTCGCGCCGAAAACAGCAGCGACAGCATGGCGGCGGATCGTTTTGCCTCTGTCAGACCCCAGCGATAGGCCTCCTGATCATCGACCGGCGGCTGCGTGGAACCGCGCGCGATGAAGGAGTGATTGATAAGCAGGTTGAAGATTTCACCAGTGACGAATGTCTGGAAGCCATCGATCCTTCCCGCCTTCACCCGCGCCCATTTGCTGTGTGTTCCAGGGATGATCAAGGTGGCGTCTTCGCCTAGGCCGTGGCCGACGATCTGGGTTTCTTCGCCGCGCATCACGTCCGGGAAGGGCTGGCGCGCGGGGTCGGTCAGACCGGGCAGGAAGACGAGATCGGACCCGTTCGGCAACGAACTGCGCACCGTGCCGGCGGCAAGTTCCGCTGGGCCGGCCGGGCACGGCACATAAGCGACCTCGACCCAGCCGTTGCGGCTGGTGATCATTCCGAGTGCGGCGACGGGCAAGGCCCCATGGCTTGAGAACCAGGGTGCGAGTGCATCCATCAGCGCCGCCTCGTGCTCACCCTTGCCAAGGCTCGAAATACCGTCGGCGGTTTCAAGATGATCGAGTTCTTCGCCGCCTTCATCAACGAGCGCCGCCCTCAATGATGTCGTTCCCCAATCGACGATGATCGATGTCGCCGGTGCTGCCATGTCTTGAACCTCCTCGTTCATTTCATCTTGGGGCTTGTCATAGGTCGCAAGTCTATATAGTGTCAATTAGTGAATTCAAGGTATCAAAATATGATACTTAATCGGGAGGAGAAAGATGGTGGCTGGCCTTAAGGGGATTTTGCCTGTTCTGCCTACGCCGTTTCTGGCTGATGGCGGCATTGACGAAGCGGGTATGAAGCGACTGGTGGTCTTTGCGCTCGACAAGGGCGTCGATGGTGTCGTGTTTCCCGGTTTCGCCAGCGAGGTGGAGACTTTGAATGCCGCCGAGCGTGCGGCGTTGCTGAAAATTGTCGTCGATGTGGTAGCCGGGCGGGTGCCGGTCGTGGCCGGGGCAAGTGCGGCCGACTGGCGTGATGTGGTTGAGCACGGGCGGGCGGCATCGGCGCTTGGCATCCGCCACCTGATGGTGCAGGTGCCCAAGTCGGTCGGCACGGATGCGCCGGCGCTGATCGAATTCCTCGGCAGGATCGTCGAGGCGCTGCCCGAAGTTGAAATCATCCTGCAGAACGCGCCCGCGCCGCGCGGCTCCGACCTTTCGCCGCAGGCGATCGTGGAGATCGTGCGGGCGTTGCCGCAGGTGACCTATGTCAAGGAAGAGACGCTTCCTGCCGGCCCAGCCATCAGCCACATCGTCGCCCATGCGCCTTCGACACTGAAGGGCGTCATCGGCGGGGGCGGCGCGCGTTACATTCTCGACGAATATGCCCGAGGTGCTACGGCCGCAATGCCGGCGCTGGAGATCGCCGAGGAACATGTTGCCATCGATCGGGCGCTTGTTGCCGGGCGGCAGGAGGAGGCTCGTCGGATTTATGTCCGCACCCTGCCTCTTCTGGTGCTGCAGGCGGTCTATCGTATGCGGCTGACCAAATATGTGCTGGCCCGTCGCGGCGTGATCGAAGGCGTCGGTGTGCGTGCGCCGACACCCGAGCTTGATGCGGCGGCCATTGCCGATATCGACACCAATCTGGTCGAACTTGGCCTCGTTGCCGTGGAGGCCGCATGAACAGCCCCATCGCAAGCGTCGAAGTCTTCACCCTGACCCAGCCGCGCAAAGTGCCTTATCTCGGCGCCTTGCGTGAAGGTGAGGTGGTCAATCCCAACGGCTATATCGTACGCAAGGGAAATCGCACGGTTTACCCGACCTTCGACCGCAGCGTGCTGGTGCGCATGAGGACCGAGGCCGGCGTCGTGGGCTGGGGTGAGACCTACGGTATCGTCGCCCCCGGTGCGGTCGCCGCTCTCATCAACGATCTTCTCGCCGGTTTCGTGATCGGCCGCGATGCTTCGGACCCTTCGGCGATCTATGACGACCTTTACGACATGATGCGGGTGCGCGGTTATACCGGTGGCTTCTACGTGGATGCGCTCGCCGCGCTCGATATTGCGCTATGGGATATTGCCGGACAGGAAGCCGGCAAGTCCGTTCGCGACCTGCTCGGCGGCGGCGTGGATACGTTTCCGGCCTATGTTTCAGGCCTGCCTGAAAAGACGCTCAAGGCCCGCGGGGAATTGGCGAAATACTGGCAGGACCGCGGTTTCAACGCCTTCAAGTTCGCAACGCCGGTGGCAGACGATGGCCCGGCGGCCGAAATGGCGAATCTCCGGAAGGTGCTTGGACCCGATGCGAAGATCGCCGCCGACATGCACTGGAACCAGACGCCGGAACGGGCGCTGGAACTGATTGCCGAAATGCAGCCCTTCGACCCGTGGTTCGCAGAGGCTCCGGTCTGGACGGAGGACATTGCGGGTCTGGAGAAGGTTTCGAAGAACACCGAAGTGCCGATTGCAGTTGGTGAGGAATGGCGCACCCATTGGGATATGCGCGCCCGCGTCGAGCGCTGCCGCATTGCGATCGTGCAGCCGGAAATGGGCCATAAGGGTATCACCAATTTCATCCGTATCGGTGCTCTTGCTTCCGAGCACGGCATCGATGTCATCCCGCACGCCACCGTTGGCGCCGGCATATTTCTTGCCGCCAGCCTGCAGGCGTCGTCGACATTGCCAACGCTCAAAGGTCACGAATTCCAGCATTCGATCTTCGAGCCGAACCGTCACCTGCTGGAAGGCGACATGGATTGCCGGGAGGGCAGGTATCACCTGCCGTCCGGACCCGGACTTGGGGTAAGGCCGTCGGAGGCGGCACTCGGTCTGATTGAACGTATCTGAACTGGTTTTTTGGAGGAGGAAGCCATGAACAAAACAATAAGCCGATTGGCGCTCGGCACCGCGACCGCCGTTTTGATGACAATGGGCAGCCTTGCCCCGGCCAGGGCCGATACCGTTCTGAAATTCATTTCCTGGCAGACGGACGATGCCGGCACTGGCGAATGGTGGCATTCGGCCATTGCCGCCTTCGAAAAACAGCATCCGGGCGTGAAAATCGAATTCACCAAGGCCGAGCGCAGCTCGTATGCCGACACGATGACGACGCTTTTTGCGGCCAACCAGCCGCCGCAGATCGTGCATCTGGCGTCCTTCGAGTTTCAAATGTTCGCCGATAGTGGATGGTTGGAGCCGCTCGACCCGTGGCTGAAGAAGGACGACATCGACATGACGGGCTGGGCCGGCCAGCAGAAATGCGAATGGAATGGCGAAACCGTCTGCATTATGACCAACTATTTCGGTTTCGTCATGGCCTACAACAAGAAGCTTCTCGAAGAAGCGGGCGTCGCGGTTCCGAAGACCTATGACGAGTTTCTGGCCGCTGCGAAGGCGACGACCAAGGATCTGAACGGCGACGGCATCATCGACCAGTTCGGCACAGGCCATGAAACGAAAGGCGGTCCAGGTCAATATCTGACGGAGATGCTGAACTACATCCTCGACGCTGGCGCCTACTGGACCGACAAGGACGGCAATATCACCATCGATACGCCGCAGATGGTGGAGGGTCTTTCACGCTGGAAAACCGTGATGAAAAGCGGGATCAGCCCGGTCGACATGAGCGCCAGCGACGTGCGCAAGCTGTTTGCCGATGGCAAGATGGCGATGCGGCTTGATGGGCCCTGGCTTTACGGTACGACCGAAAAGGGTTCGGCCAAGGCTGATATCGTTTACGCCGCCCCGCCGCTTCATCCGCCGCTTGGCGGCTCGTCCAATGTACTCGCCATGCCAGCCGATATTCCCGACGACCAGAAGGCATTGGTCTGGGATTTCATCAAGCTGACGATGTCACCGGAATTCCAGCGCAGCTATGCCACCCTTGGCGGCAACACCCCGCCAAGCCCGACCGCCGACGTCTCGGGTGTCGAAAAGACCATCCCGCATTTTCCGGTGCTGATCGAGACGATGAAGGCCGCGTCCGAGGCGGGGATCGACCGCATTCCGACCGGACTTGAGCTCTTCTACAACGAGTTCAGCAAGATGGTGATGGAAGAAAGCCAGCGGATGATCATTCAGGATCTCGATCCGGCGGCGGTGGCGAAAACCATGCAGGCAAAGGCCGAAGCCATCAAGGGTTGATCCCGTTGTCTTGCCATGGCCCGGAAAGGGCCATGGCCATCATCCGCATCCGGCAGGAGGACCATCCATGACCGAACCCGTTCGGGCTGGGCGTCGCAAGTTCTTCGATCTTGCGCGCCCCAGCCGGCAACATCTCCTCGGCTATATTCTGATTGCGCCCGCAGTCCTGATGGTTGCCGCCATCATCGTCTGGCCGCTCGTTTTGGCCATCGACCTGTCGTTCCAGCAGGTCAAGATACCACGGCTTGGCGGTGCCAGCCGGCCGTTTTCGCTGAGCAATTACACATGGTTGTTCTCCTCGCCGGAATTCTGGCTGGCCTGCTGGGTGACGCTAAAGCTGGTCATCGTCGTAACCGCCGGCAGCGTCGCAGTCGGCCTCAGCACGGCGCTTCTCGCCAATAATCGCTTCAAGGGCCGCACCGTCGCGCGGCTGGGAATGGCGCTGCCCTGGGCGGTGCCAGAAATCATCGCGGTCGTCATCTTTGCATGGATGTTCGACACGTCCTTCGGCCTGTTCGGTTGGCTGGCGATAAAGCTTGGTTTCACCGACCAGATGATCCCCTGGGTCAGCAGTTCCACGGCCGCCTTCTGGGCCGTTGCCATCACCATGGTGTGGAAGGGCTTTCCTTTCGTGTCGATCATGTGTCTGGCGGGTCTGCAGTCCATTCCCACCGATTATTACGCCGCTGCCAAGGTGGATGGCGCCAGTGTCTGGCAGCGTTTCCGCTGGATCACCATGCCGTTGCTGATGCCGGTTCTCGGGGTCACGCTGGTGCTGACCCTGCTTTGGGTGTTCCGCGACTTTTCCATCATCAAGGTTCTGACCGGCGGCGGCCCGCTGCGTTCAACCCAGACGCTGTCGATCATGACCTACGACCAGGCCTTCCAGTATCACAACTTCGGTCGCGCCGCCGCCGTCGGCGTGCTGACGCTGGTGATCTGCATCATTGCCAGCCTGCTGATGCTCGGCCGGCGCTCGAAATCAATCTACTGAGGAGGCTTTGATGAAACGTAGCTTTGCACAGAGCCTTGCCCTCTACGCGACGGTGATCTTTACGCTGGTGATGATCCTGTTCCCGGTCTACTGGCTGCTGGTTACCGCCCTTTCCACCACCGACGAACTCTACCGCCTGCCACCGACTTTCTGGCCGGACGATCCGCAATGGGACATTTTTGCCCGTGTCTGGGCGGCAAAGCCGATCCTTCTGTGGCTGTGGAATTCGATGCTTGCCGCTGTCGGCTCGGTTGCGCTGTCGATGCTGGTTTCGGTCAGCGCCGGTTATGCCCTGTCCCGCTATTCGATGCGGGGCGGCGCTACCATGGGAATGTTCGTTCTCACAGCCAAGATGTTGCCCGCCACGCTACTCGTTATCCCGCTGTTTTCGATCTTTTCGAGCTTCGGTCTGATCGGCAGCCTATGGACGCTTGTGCTTGCACATTCGACCATGATCATTCCCTTCGCAACCTGGATGCTGAAGGGTTATTTCGACACGATCCCGAAGGAACTGGAACAGGCTGCCATGGTCGACGGCTGCTCGCCGATCGGCGCCATGGTGCGTGTCGTGCTTCCCATCGCAACACCGGGGCTTGCCGCCACCGCGCTTTACGCCTTTGTGCTCAGCTGGGCCGATTACGCCTATGCGCGTACCTTTCTGGTCAACTCGCCGGACAACTGGACCGCCAATCTCGGCATCACCACGATGCAGGGCGAATATGTCACCTATTGGAACGACATCTCCGCCGCATCGGTGTTCATCGCGCTGCCGATCATCGCAATCTATCTGTTCCTTGAACGTTATTTGGTCGGCGGTTTGACCGCTGGCGCGGAGAAATAAGCATGGCCAATATTTCCATTCGCAACGTCAGCAAGTCCTATGGCGCGCTCAACGTGCTCAGGCCCTTTTCGCTTGAGATCGAGAACGGCGAGTTCGTGGTGCTGGTCGGACCTTCCGGTTGCGGCAAGTCGACGATGTTGAAAATCCTTGCTGGTCTCGAACCGGCAAGCGAAGGGCAGATCTTCATCGGCGACAATGAAGTCACGGATCTGGCGCCCGGGGACCGCGATATAGCCATGGTGTTTCAGAATTATGCGCTCTATCCGCATCTGACGGTTCGCCAGAACATCGGCTTCGGGCTGAAGATGCGCGGCACGGACCGGCATGAGATTGACCGCCGGGTCGACGATGCGGCGCGCATTCTGGAAGTGACGCCCTATCTGGATCGTAAGCCCAAGGATCTGTCAGGCGGTCAGCGGCAGCGCGTCGCGCTTGGTCGCGCCATCGTGCGCCAGCCGCAAGCCTTCCTCATGGACGAGCCGCTGTCCAACCTCGATGCCAAGCTGCGTGTCCATATGCGTGCCGAAATCGGCGCTTTGCACAAACGCATCGGGGTCACTACCGTTTACGTGACGCATGACCAGGTGGAAGCCATGACCATGGCGGACCGGGTCGTGATCATGCAGGGCGGCATCATCCAGCAGATTGCCGCACCAGACGAACTGTTCAACAACCCGGCCAATCTTTTCGTTGCCGGTTTCATCGGCTCGCCGGGCATGAACTTCCTCAATGCGCAACTGCGTGACGGCACTGTTACCCTGTTTGGACAACATGTTTCCGTGCCGGGCGCGGCTGATCGCCAAGGCAGCGTGATCGTCGGTCTGCGGCCGGAACATCTCGTTCTCGGCGATGCGCCGGTCACCTTCGATGTTCACCCGACGCTGGTGGAAAGCCTCGGATCGGAAAAATACGTCTATTTCGACGCGGAAGGCGCAAGGGTGGCCGATGGCGAGGAGGGCAAGTCCAAGGGTCTGATCGCGCGCGTCTCGCATACCGGCAATCTTCCTGGCAACGAGGCACTCCGGCTCGGGTTCGATCCGGCCAAGCTTTATCTCTTCGATGCAAAGACCGGAGAACGGCTATGATCCTCGTCACCGGATCGGCGGGCCGTGTCGGCCGTGCCGCTGTCGCCGCCTTGCGCGCACAGGGCCGCACCGTTCGCGGTTTTGATCTCAGGCCATCGGGAACCGGCGGCGAGGAAGTCGTCGGGTCGCTGGAGGATGCGCAGGCACTGTCCGAAGCTATGAAGGGCGTGAGCGCCGTCCTGCATCTGGGAGCCTTCATGTCCTGGGCTCCGGCGGATCGCGATCGTATGTTCGCTGTCAATGTCGAGGGTACGCGCCGGCTTCTGGATGCGGCTTCAGCGGCTGGCGTGCGGCGTTTCGTGTTCGCTTCCTCAGGCGAGGTCTATCCGGAAAACCGACCGGAATTCCTGCCGGTCACCGAGGATCATCCGCTTTGCCCCAATTCGCCCTATGGCCTGACCAAGCTTTTGGGCGAAGAGCTGGTGCGCTTTCACCAGCGAAGCGGCACCATGGAAACGGTGATCCTGCGGTTTTCGCATACGCAGGATGCGGCGGAACTGCTGGACGAAAGGAGTTTCTTTTCCGGTCCCCGGTTTTTCCTGCGGCCACGCATTCGCCAGCAGCAGAATTTCGGAAACGTTGCTATCGCCGAATTGCTCCAGTCCCGAGATATCGGTGAGCCGTCGCACATTCTGTCGCGCAACAAAAACGGCCGTCCATTCCGTATGCACATCACCGATACGCGCGACATGGTGGCAGGAATTCTGCTCGCTCTCGATCACCCCGAGGCGGCGGGTTGCACCTTCAATCTCGGTTCCGACGAACCGGCCGATTTCGCCGAGCTTCTGCCGAAGATTGCGGCGCTGACCGGCCTTCCCATCGTGACAGTCGATTTTCCCGGCGACGGCGTTTATTACCATACGTCCAACGAGCGGATCAGAAACACTTTGGGGTTTGAAGCAGAATGGACGATGGACCGGATGCTGGACGAAGCGGCGGCCGCAAGGCTGGAGCGACGCGCGAAGGAGCAGAGGCGATGAAGCCCGATACCCCGGGCGGCACGGCGGCGCTGGCCAAAGGGCTGACCCTGCTCGATATGGTTGCCGACGCGCCGGAACCGCTACGTTTTGCCGAGTTGTTGCGCGCCTCCGGCCTGCCGAAGCCGACCTTTGCACGCATCCTGCGCACCCTTATCGCCTATGGTCTCGTCCGTCAGGATGCGGCCCGTGGCACTTATGTTCTGGGCCAGCGTTTTCTGGAAATGTCCCATAGGGTCTGGGAGAGTTTCGATCTCGTCTCGGCGGCGACCCCGGAACTCGAGCGGCTGGCGGCCGAACTGGGGGAAACGGTTGCGCTGTGCCGGCTTGACGGCACGATGACGCAATATCTGGCCGAACGTTCGCCGAATGGCCTTTCTGTGCGCGTCGAGGTGGGGCGCCGCGTCCCCCTGCATTGCACGGCACCCGGGAAGGCACTGCTCGCCTTTCAGGACCCCGCCGTCGGCCGTGCCCTCTTGGACCGTCTGACGCTGGATGTGCAGACCCCGAAAACCATCACCACGCTCGATGCGCTCCAGGCCGACCTGACGTTGACCCGGGCACGTGGTTATTCGATTTCTTACGAGGAGCACTTGCCAGGTGTAAATTCGGCAGCCGCCCCTGTCATGGGTCGCGACAATACGCCGATCGGCGTGCTTGTTGCGCTTGGCCCATCATCGCGACTCAGTTCCTCCAATATCCATCCAGCCGGGCGCGAATTGATTGCTGCCGCCCGCCGTATCACGGGTGCGGCTGGGGCTGTCGCCATTAGTTCCAGGCCCAGACCCCGGTCTGTCACCGGCCGTCCGAGTGCCGAGCTGAGTTGCGTCTTGCCATGGGGCGCACAGCTTGGCGAGAGTCCAGTGTGGCACGATGGCGAAAATACGCTCTACTGGGTCGATATTCTTCATCCCGCTGTCCACCGGTTTGATCCAGCGAGTGGCCGGAACGAAACCTGCGAGACCGGGAAGTTGGTCAGCGCGGTCATTCCGGTTCGCGGTGAGCGTCTGCTGGTGGCGTCTCAGGATGGGATCGAATGGCTGGATTTTGCATCAGGTCGCCTCACACCCTTCGTCAGCCCGGAGGCAGGCATCGTCGACAACCGCTTGAATGATGCCAAATGCGGGCCTGACGGTGCGATATGGGTGGGATCGATGAGGATTGACGCCTCCAAGCCCACGGGTGCGCTTTATCGTATCAGCACCGATGGCGCATTCGAACGCAAGGAAGGCGGCATCATCGTCTCCAACGGCCTCGGCTGGAGCGCGGATGGGAAAACCTTCTACTTTGTTGACACGGTACCTGGCCTCATCCACGCCTATGATTGCGATCCCGCGACCGGAACGCTGTCGGGATGCCGCGAATTCGCACGCATTCCCGTCGCTGACGGCAGGCCGGACGGTCTTGCGGTGGACGCGGAAGGAGGGGTCTGGTGTGCGATCTGGGATGGCTGGTCCGTGCGCCGTTATCTTCCAAACGGGAAGCTCGACCAGGTAATTGAGATGCCGGTGCCCCGTCCCACCAGCATCGCCTTTGGTGGCCCGGATCTGTCGACGCTGTTCATCACCAGCGCCCGCACTCGCCTGCCGGCCTCGACACTCGCCGACGCGCCTCTGTCAGGTGGACTGTTTTCCTGCCGCCCGGGAGTTTCCGGTGCGCATGTCTCATTGTTCGAAGGATAAAGGATGAACCTTGAAAACATCTTTGGCCTGAAGGGCCGCGTGGCGCTCGTTACCGGTTCAAGCCGTGGGATAGGAGCGGCGATTGCCGAAGGGCTGGCTGGGGCAGGTGCCCATGTCATCCTGCATGGCGTCAAGCCGGGCGCCACAGCGGCTGTACATGAGCGGATTGTTACGCAAGGGGGAGCGGCGGATCATCTGGCAGGCGATCTCTCCGAAGTCGGGGCTGGTCGGGATCTTATCGAGCGAGCAGAGGCGATCGCACCACTCGACATCCTTGTTATCAACGCCAGTGCCCAGATCAATGCCCCTCTATCGGCGGTGACGCCAGGTGATCTGGCGTTTCAACTGGCGGTCAATCTGGGCTCGACGGTCGACATGCTACAGACGGCACTGCCGCGAATGTCGGCTCGGAAATGGGGCAGGATCGTCTCCATAGGATCAGTCAATCAGCTAAGGCCCAAAAGCATCGTTACCGCCTATGCGGCGACGAAGGCCGCACAGCACAATTTAATTCAAAGTCAGGCTAGAGATTATGCCCGCGACAACGTGTTGCTCAATACTCTCGCTCCCGGCCTCATCGATACGGACCGCAACGCTCATCGCCGCATCGAGGACCCGGAGGGCTGGAATGAATATGTAAGCTCATTGAACTGGATGGGGCGTGCCGGGCGACCGGAAGAGATGGTGGGGGCAGCTGTCTTTCTGGCGTCGGAGGCATGTAGTTTCATGACGGGCGAAACGATTTTTCTCACCGGAGGTTATTGAGCGGGCGGATATTGAAAAAATGCAAAACGTCCCGAATGCAGGTGTTGGCCCAGCAACTTTTGCGGTGATCGTCTGGAGAGGTCGTCATTCGAAAAACCAGCGCCGATAATGCGGTGATTGTGTTTGAAGCCATAAAAGCGGGATCGCGCGGTTGCACGGGGGGTCGTCAGCGATTTTCATCCCTACCGACGGAAGTCTGACGGCAACCGGAACTGGCTGATGAGCCGTCGGTCTGTCTGGCGATAAAAGCGATGACGGAGTCCATCAGCTATCCCAAACTGACGAAGCTTTATCACCAGCGCCTCGGCATCATACCAGGGGTTAGCGACATCATCACCTTGCACTTCCCTTAGATGCCCTCGGCCCGCAGCATGATTTCAACCGCGCTGTTCCCACCGGCTCGTTGACGGGCCCGCGCTGAGTTCGCCTTAAAAACCGGCCAGATCAGCGGGCCTGGCTTCGACGTTGTCATCACCGAGCTGCCGCATACTATCGTCCACTCATGCGTCTGCTTGATTTGCCGAACTTCATCCTGACGCCGTACGTGGCGTGGGCAAGAAGCGCAGCGGTCCAGTCGCTGGTCGATCAGCTGATCGACAATGTCGAGGCGTTCTAGCGCCCTTCGTTTGACCGTTATAGCTTCTCATGTAATCGAGAAATGCGCGCATGGCGGCACGTGGGAGGCGGGTCGTAAAAACCATTGCGGTAGGAGAGTGTCCATTGGGAGGAAGCTCCGCCAGCCGGCCGATTTCCTTTCAGGTGTCGCTGTAGCTTCTAACGTTCAGCGGTCGAAGTTTCCCAGATATCGGGCAGGCGATGTGCCAAGCGCTTTCTTGAACATGGTTATGAATGCAGAGACGGATTGATATCCAAGATCCCCCGAAACCTGCTGCACCGTTGCCCCCGCTGCAAGGCTTCGGATTGCGACAATCACCTGCAATTGTTGTCGCCAGCGGCCGAAGGTAAGGCCCGTTTCGCTTTGAACGAGACGGGCGAGCGAATTCTCACTCATCGCCACTCGTTTTGCCCATTGCGCCATCGTACTGCGATTGGATGGATCGTCTGCCAGCTCGGATGCAATGCCTGCAAGCCGGGGCTCGTCCGTTAGCGGGAGGTGAAGATGCTCGACCGGCATCCGCGACAATGCCGACAGAAGCAGCGTTTCCATGAGCTCTAAGTCAGCAGTCGCGGCAGCCGATTGGTCGGCCATCTCGATGATCAGTTCCCTGACGAGCGGAGACAGGGAAAGCGTGCAGCACCGGTTCGGCAGATCGGCAGCCCCCGGCTCGATGAACAGGAAGAACAAACGTGCGTTGGCGGTGGCCACATTGCTGTGAAGCATGCCCCCTGGAACCCAGACGCCACAATGAGGCGGAACCATCCACATGCCTCTTGGGACGCGACAAGTCACGCCTCCCAGCAGCGGCATGACAAGCTGGCCCTTACGGTGGTGGTGTTCGGGAGCCTCGCGTTCGTTCTGAGACACGTCGATCCTCACAGCGCGAACGCGCGATGAAGAGCTTTCGACATCATGGTCGGCGAGGGCACCGGACAGAGACAGTGGTGAATGGTGGTATTTAGTGATCATTAGAGAGAATATCTAAATTCGTCAGATCGGTTTGTCGATAGGGTCATCCTGCAAGAAGCTGGAGGGTGATCATGACACTTCAAAAACACAACGACCGCTGGTGGTCGGATATCGTCCGGACCGAAATTCGTCTGTCCTCGAAAGGACCTCGCAGGCTCTGCATCCTGCCCCCATCCCTGATGGGGACAAGGCCGGATCGTGCCGCTGTTCTGAAAAGGATTAAAGGCATTCTTTTTTCGAAAGCCCGAGCGTTGCTTGCCCGCCAGCCTCCGGCCATGTCGACTGTTATGCGCGCTGACCCTGCCGAAGCCTACCTGCACGCCTGCCTCGCTGCACCATTCTTTTTCTATGTGTCGCCAGCGACCTACGGCCTCGCAGACAATGTTACCAACGATGAAAAAGGCATCGAGCGCAAGGCCACATTGCCAGGAGATGAGGTGTGAGTTCCCGGCCAGTTGTCACCAGCGGGAACGTCATCTTTTCGCTGAAAACATTTCTTGCGGCGATGGCGGCATATCTTGCAGCCATCTGCTTCGATCTCAACCGGCCGTCCTGGGCGGTTGCAACCGTCTACATCGTCGCTCATCCCCTGTCCGGCGCGATCTCGTCAAAATCGGCATATCGGCTGCTGGGCACAATCATCGGCGGTGGTGCAACGATCCTCATGGTCCCGAATCTTGTGAACGAACCTATACTTCTTTCCGGCGCGATCGTCCTGTGGGTCTCCGGGTGTACCTTCGTCAGTCTCCTTGATCGCACACCGCGTAGTTATATTTGCCTGTTGGCGGGCTATACCGTGCTTCTTGCAGGACTGCCGCTCGTCAACGCTCCGGTAAACACCTTCGATATTGTCGTTTCCCGCACCGAGGAGATCGGCCTCGCAATCATCTGCGCGTCGATTGTCAGTCACGTTGTTTTTCCGGTTCACGTGGGGACGACCCTTCTCAACCGGATCGATGGATGGATGGCCAGGGCGCAGGAGCTTTTCGAAGCCACAGCAACCGGAAAAAAGGACGGAAACCAAAGCCGGATGGAACGCCACGCCTTGGCGGCAGAGGCTGCCGATCTGCGGTCGTTCGCGGTTCATCTTCAATATGACGGATCCAGATACCAAAGCAGAGTGGCACTGGTAAGGTCGCTGCAGCACCGGATGCTTTCCTTTCTGCCGCTACTGAGCGAACTGGAGGATTTGCGACGATCACTGGGCAGGTTTGACCCGGCTGGCCGGGAAAAGGCATTGGCGATAATCGTCGAGACGGATTCGAGACCGAGAGGCTACTCCTCCACGATCGATGCGCTCGCCTTCTCCACCTCGCCTCCGACATGGGAAGAACTTCTTCTCGTCAAATTTGCCCGAGATCTGCGGGCTGTTGTTCGGCTCTCTGACGAGTGCCTCACTCTTAGAAAATCCATTGAAGATGAGGGCGGACCTAGAGCGGCTGGCGCGTCTGACAGAATGCCTGCACCGCATCGGGATATCGGAATGGCTTTGCTGTCATCGCTGACGGTTGCAGTATGCCTTGTTACCTCCCTCTTCTTCTGGATCGCAACCGGATGGTCCGACGGGGTTACCTTCGCCCAGATATCGGGCGTCCTTTGTTGCCTCCTCGCCACCATGGATGATCCGGTCCCTGCCATGCGCAAGTTTGTCAATGTGACGATCGGTGCAGCGATTGCGGCATTCATCTACGGCTTTGCGATCCTTCCGGCAATCGACGGTTTTGCGTCGCTCGCCGCTGTTTTGGGACTGTTTCTGATACCGGCGGGCCTATGTCTCGCGGTGCCTTCGCTCGCCCTCGTCGGCATGGGTCTTTGCATAAATTTTCCGCTGCTTCTTACCCTTCAGGCCTATCCAGCGACAGACTTCATCAGCTTCGTCAATGCCGCAGCGGCGACCATACTCGCAATGGTCTGGACGATCACGGTTTGCAGCCTGCTTCGATCCGTGCGAAGCGAGACAAATGCCAGAAGGCTTTTTTCTGTTATCCGGAAACATGTCGTAAGCATCGCGGTTGGCAAGCAGTCCGACTTCCTGATCACCCACCATCGCATGATCGACGTTGCCGGTCTGTTGGCCTTACGAATGGCAAAACGACCAGCGGTCTTGGAAATCGGCGACTGCGACGTCTTGAGGGATGTCCGGGCAGGGCTGCATCTGCTTGCAATGTACGAGCTTGTGCCTAAGGCTTCGAGCGGTATCCGGCTCGCTGCCAAACCGGCCTTTCAGGCGGTCGCAGCCCTGTATGGTGCCCGTGCCGCTAAAGGTGAGGGCTGCGTGGAAAAGGCGGTGCAGGCGCTGGATGGTATGATCCTTTCCCCCGCGGCCGCCACCGCGATGGATACCGAGCTTCTGATGCGCGCCGTTGCACTTCGCCTCTGCATTGCTCCGGACGCTTACGCTCCCGTTTACCCAATAGCCGGGGCGGGGAGGAAACCCGCGTGACGGAGCAGGTCGAACTCTATGGCATCTTTCTGCCCTCGCTCGCGGCGCACGCATTGTTTGCGTATGCAGGCCTGCGTCTTCTCACATCGCTTCTCGGCAAGATCGGGTTCTACCGAATGGTTTGGCACCGCTCTCTGTTCAACCTTGCGCTCTACATTACCCTTGTCGGCGGATTTTCTGCCGCTATCAACTGGTTTCAATGATCATGAAAAATCTGACGCTCACCACGGGTCAAGTGCTTCTAACCCTGTCGATGACGGCATGTGCTGCGATTCTGGGCTGGCACTTGTGGTCTTTCTACATGGAGGCGCCATGGACCCGTGACGCCCATGTCCGCGCTGATATCATCCGATTGGCACCAGATGTTTCCGGGCCTGTCGCCGAGGTTCTGGTATCAGACAATGCGCAGGTGGAAAAAGGAATGCCCCTATTTCGCATTGAAACGGACCGCTTCTGCCTCGCGCTGCGCGAGGCAGAAGCGAAGGTAACGGGTAGCAGGGCGGCTGCGGAGATGGCGAAAACCGATTTCGAGCGGTATCAATTGCTTGCCTCAAAGGAAGCAGCCAGCCTCAAGGAGCGACAGCAAGCGGAAAGCCGGATGTATCAGGCAGAGGCCGCCTATCGATCTGCACTGGTCGCGCGGGATCTGGCAAAGCTGAACCTTGAGCGGACAATCGTGAGAGCGCCGGCGTCCGGGGCAATTACGAACTTTTCGCTGCGCCGGGGTAACTATGTCCTGGCTGGAACTGCGGTGGGCGTCCTGGTGGAAAAAGAATCCATCTATCTTGCAGGGTATTTTGAAGAGACAAAGCTACCGAGAATCCATATCGGTGATCCAGTTACGATCAATATCATGGGTGAAGCCCAATCGGTCACCGGGCATGTCGCGGGAATTGCTGCGGGGATCGAGGATCGGGAACGAAGCGATAGTGCGGGTTCGCTGGCAAGCGTGACGCCGACATTCTCATGGGTTCGACTTGCCCAGAGAATCCCGGTGCGGATCGAGATCGATGAGGCTCCGACGACGGTTCGGCTGGTCGCGGGAAGGACGGCGACCGTTTCGATTGAGCAAAAAGGGGACCGGGCGGCACCTCCTCTCCCCAAGAAATGATCAAGCATTGTCGCTGGGTCGGTTGGCCCGACGCTGCGTGATCCGTTGGTCTCATAAGAGCGAACACCTGCAAACAATCGTATCGGAGTTCTGCGCTACTTCGGTGCGATCAAGACAACCGTGACCTCAATCCGGAACGCAGCAGGATCATGAAGGCGGGTGCGCCGATAATAGCGGTGATGATGCCTGCCGGAAGTTCGAGCGGCGCGATAATGCTGCGACCGACGGTGTCGGCAAAAGCCAGCATCACAGCGCCCAGCATCATTGCGATAGGGAGATTTTTTGCGTGGCGTGCTCCGGTAAGAAGTCGAGCCGCGTGCGGTGCGAGCAAGGCAACGAAACTGACGGCCCCGATGGAAGAAACGGCGATCGCCACCGCACTGGCGGCATAGACCATCGCGTATTTGCTCGCGGTTCCCGTCGCCAGGCCCAGTGCGCGGGCCTTTTCGTCCCCAAGCAAAAAGGCGTCGAGATGGCGACTGAACAACAGGCCTATAGCCGACAATGCAAAAACCCACGGCATCAGCATGAAGGCGTCGGCGTAGCCGCGGGCGTGCGTCGAGCCGACGAGCCAAGAAAGTGCCTGAGCCGTTTGCAAGCGCGCCTCCAAGACAATGATTGTTGCGGCCGCGCCTAGGCTTGCGGCGATTGCGACTCCAGCCAGAACCAATTTTTCCGGAGAATTCTTCGGCGCCAGCAACCGGAGCAGCAAAAGCACGGTGATGGCCCCCAACAGAGCGACGACCTGGAAAGTTGGCGTTGCTGGTGAAAGTCCCAGCAGAAGTGCGACGAGGCTAAACAACGCTGCTCCCTGTGTAAGGCCCAGCGTCTCTGGCCCGCATAGCGGGTTGCGCGTCACCGCCTGAAGGACCGTGCCAGCAGCAGCGAGCAACGCGCCACAGCCGAGTGCGACAAGAAGGCGAGGCGCGCGCAGGTCGAGGTTTCCTGTCACCTCGGCAAGTGTCAATGATATTCCGTCGCCTGTCGCGAGACTTGCCGCCATCGTCAACAGGCCCAAAGCGACAAGGGCTCCAACGGCGAGGAGGAAAGGTGGGGGCGCGATGCCTATGGGCAAACCTATGCGGCGCTCCCCCCCGATCTTTGCCCTGCGCAGCAGGAATAGCATGACCGGTGCACCGAGGCAGGCAATCGCAACGCCTGTAGGTATGGTCGTGCCATTGCGCGCCAGAGATTGCGTGACGACATCTGCAAGGAGGAGGCTGTTTGCTCCCCAAACCGCTGAAAGCGGCAGGTGGCGGTGATGCCGGCTTATACCCAATGCGCGCAATACGTTCGGGACTGCAAGGCCGACGAAGCCGATGGGCCCTGCAAGGGTTACGGCGCAGCCGCAAAGAAGAACGCCGATGAGCAGACCGAAAAGCGTGACGGCCCGTGTTACCCCCAGACTAGCCGAAGCCTTGTCGCCCAGTCCCAGCAAGTCGAGGGCGCGCGCCATCACGATGAGCGCCACGAAGGACAGGAGCACCAACGGGGTTGCTGTTGCGGTTCTGGACCATCCGGTCTGGTCCAGAATGCCGGAAGACCAGAGTAACAGACCGGACGCCCGTTCGTCAGCAATAAGCACGATTGCCGATGACACCGCGGAAAAACAAAGCGACACGGCGACACCGGAAAGAGCCAGCCGGCCCGGCGGGGCTTGAAAGCCGCCGGCCAGTGCAAGGCACGCGGCCGCGCCAGCAAGGCCGCCGGCGCTCGTCACTACGATGGGCGGCAGAGACAAGGGAAGCAGCAAGGTCGATACGACGAGGAAAAGCTGCGCGCCACTGGTTACAGACAGTATATCCGGAGCCGCCAAAGGGTTCCTCAAGACGGTCTGAAGAACCGAACCTGCTAGCGCAAGCGCGGCGCCAGTTGATATCGCTGCGACCAGACGGGGCGCCCGAGTTGTTTCCAAAATTGCCTGCGC
Source organism: Agrobacterium sp. MCAB5 (assembly GCF_052114365.1). Taxonomy (NCBI): domain Bacteria; kingdom Pseudomonadati; phylum Pseudomonadota; class Alphaproteobacteria; order Hyphomicrobiales; family Rhizobiaceae; genus Agrobacterium; species Agrobacterium sp. MCAB5. The sequence goes on along the minus strand of NZ_JBFREP010000010.1, from coordinate 140,955 downwards.
GAGCGTCTCAGGGCCTGTCGGAAAAAGAAACACATCCCTCCAGCCGACCAGCCTGCTTCCCACTCTCAATTCCAGCGCTGCCAGGACCAGCAGAAGGACCACGCCGACGGACCAGACAAGGGCTGGAGCAAATCGACGAAGGGGGAGGCAAGACAAATTCATGTTTGAGCCAAGGCCTGACGGTTTTGCCGGTTGCCGGCGCCGATCCAGTCGACCATACAGTAGGTTCGCCCGCTTCCATCTGGATGTGGCACGAGATCGACGTGGCACTCAAAGGCTTGCTGCAACAGGTCAGTCCGCAGCACCTGATGCGTCGGCCCAGCCGCAAGAACCTGACCCTTTTGCATCAGGACGACGTCATTGGAGATATCCATGACTTGATTGAGGTCATGAAGCACCGCGATGATCGTAAGACCTTCCTCTGTGTTGAGTTTGCGCAGGAGGGTCAGCAATTCGGCCTGGTGTCTGATGTCGAGAAAGCTCGTGGGCTCATCAAGAAAAAGGATGCGCGGCTCCTGCGCCAAAGCCATCGCCAACCAAGCTCGCTGCCTTTCACCGCCGGACAGGGTCGTGAGTTGCCTCGCACGCAAATTTTGAAGGCCGACGCGAAAAATGGCGCTTTCGATAATCCTGCGGTCCCGTGTCGACAGTCGACCAAGCCAGGGACGGTGAGGATAACGGCCTTGTTCAACGAGTTCTTCGACGCTCAGGCCGGTGGGAACCTCTGGTGTCTGGCTCAGGACGGCAACCTGGCGGGCGACGGTGCGTCGTGACAACGCGTTGAGCGGCTGTCCGGACAAGCGGATTTCGCCTTCCGTCGGGTTTTCGAGTCCGGCGAGGCATTTGAGAAGCGTGCTTTTCCCGGAGCCGTTCGCGCCGCATATGACGGTAATCCGGCCCTCAAGCGCAACGGCATCGACCTTTCGGAGCGCTTGAGCCTGATCATAGACGACGCTGAGACCAAACGCCTGAGCCGCGATGGCCTGCGTCCTCTGTTTGCTCGGCGGGCTGTTCATCCTGCCACCTCACGCATGGCCTTGCGAAGAGATGACAAGCTGCGATAACCGACGTCCGCCGCTGCCTCCTCCAGGCGCGCTCCCTCGGCTTGGCGGCGCATGACATGCGCCATGCGCAAGCGACGCCGCCATTCGGCGAAACTCATGCCGGTCTGAATTCGGAATTTCCGGGTCATGGTGCGCCTGCTCATGCCGAGATTGTCTGCCCAGCGATCTATATCGAGATCGAGCGACGGTGTTTCAGAAAGATCCCGACACAGCCGTTGCAATCGCTTGTCACTTGGCATTGGAAGCGCAAACGGGCCTTCCTGCGCATTTGCGATCTCCTCGAGTATCAGTGCCGCGAGATGTCCGCCGCGGCCATTTTCGTCATAAAGGGTCGGTTCGTTCAAAAACGCCCCAACCGTTGCCGAAAGGAGTGTGGAGGTTGAGATGACACGCGTCGGCTCCCATGGCATGGCGACGCCTGGATCCGGTTCGATGTAGACCGACTGCATGGAGACCCGCCCGTGTGAATGAACGGCGTGTGGTATCTCCGGGGTAATCAGCAAGCCGTAGCCACAGGGGATGATAAATGAGGTGTCGGGGGTACGGGCGGTCATGAATCCGTCGATGATCTGTAACAATTGGCCTCGGCGATGGCTGTGCCAGCCAAAATCGACGCTTTGCTCGTAGGTCCGTGCCATGGCAGCGACGGGCCGCGGCACATTTTGAAGATCGGCTGCCCTTTGCGGCTGTTTCATCATGGTTCCAGGCGATGGGATTTCTCATAGCAGTCTCACGACCGCATCCAACGCAGTGCCATAGTCGCGCAGCGTCTATATTTCAAAAGGAAAGATTGGCCCGACAAAACAGAAAACTACGATTCAGCCAGATAAGGCCACTAAATGGCCCGGAAAAGCTCGATTTTGACCTGACAATGCTGATAAAAAAAGTCTAGTTAAGCGGCCAAGCGTGCGGGATTTGGCAAACACTGCGGACAGTCCGGGGTACCCTTCGCGCAGTATTCCTATCACAGGTCCTCGAATGCAGAACACCGTCCTTCGCCTTCGCACATCAACCTGCCACGACACCAGAAAGCGGCTCCTATTTTTCGTGTCGGGCGTTGCGTTGAGCGCGCTCGTCCCCCAGAAGGGAACGGCAGAGGCACAAGAGACAAATGCTTCCACCGTGCTTCAGCCGATCGTTGTCCAGGGGACAGCGGCGACAAAAGGGGCCCGTGTCGAACAACGTGGCTACGTAGCAACGCAGTCGGCTTCAGCCACCAAGATCACGACGGCGATAGCCGAGACATCGCAATCTGTCTCCGTCGTGACCCGCGGCGCCATGACCGATCGAGCCGTACAGACGGTGGCGGACAGCTTGCTCTATAGCGCGAATGTCAACGGCCAACGCTACGGCAACGATCCCCGTTCCGATTACTTCAGCATTCGCGGCTTTGGCGCCGATCTTTATCTCGACGGCTTGCGCGTGCCACAGATTGCAAACCAGACAGGCGGCTATGCTGGCTTTCGCGTGGAGCCTTACTTCCTTAATCGGGTGGAAGTGCTGCGCGGACCAAGTTCCGCGCTTTTCGGCCAAACGAATGTCGGCGGCGTTGTCAACATGATCAGCAAGGATCCATCAGAGACAGCTGGCGGAGAAGTCTACACCCGTTTCGGAAGTTACAAACAGAAAGAAGCAGGGTTTGATGTAACCGGCCCTCTCGGTGCGGATTCCGATCTTACCTATCGCTTGGAAGGCATTATCCGCGACAGCGAAACAATGAACGATTTCGGAAAAAACGACCGTTTCGCCATAAGCCCGACGGTCAGGTGGTCGCCGGATGAAGATACCAGTCTCACGGTATATGGCGCTTACATGAAGGATGACGCCGGCCAGGTGCCCTCGCTTATTCCTGCCGTCGGGAGCATCTATCCCAATCGTCTCGGTTTAACGATACCGCGCAGCTTTTCGGACGGAGATCCCTCGCTGGCGATCTACGACAAGGAAACGGCCTATATCGGATATCGGCTGGAACACGCATTTAACGACGATCTCGTCCTGCGCCAGAATTTCCGGTACTCATACCTGGACGTCAATTATCAAAACCTTTTCGGCAATGGTCTTTCCGCTAACCAGCGCACGCTTTCACGCCTCGTCTACAATGCGCAGCCAACGCTCAACGCCGTGGCGTTGGACACCAATCTTGAGTACAGGTTCGACAGTGGGCCAATCAGCCATACGCTTCTCGGCGGTATCGATGTGCAGTGGCAAAACCTCGTCAACAGGACAGGATCACGCAGTGGCCCCACTCTCGACCTGTTCAATCCGGGTTACGGCATTGGCGTACAGCCGGCAGCACTGACGACACACCTTGATCAGACGCAGCGTCAGGTTGGTTTTTATCTGCAGGATCAAATGGAACTCGGCGGCCTTCGTCTGACCGTTGGCGGTCGCCAAGACTATGTCAGTAACGACTCCGACAGCACCGCTCTTGCCAGCGGTCTTACCACCCGATACCGGCAGGACGATTCAGCTTTCACGGGCAGGGTTGGTGCCGCTTATGTCTTCGATAACGGCCTTGTACCCTACGCGCTATATTCAACGTCCTTCTCCCCGGTGCTGACATTGACGCCAACGCCGCTGAAGCCAACCAAAGGCGAGTTGAAGGAAGTCGGTGTGAAATTCGCGCCACAGGGGGACGATTTCAGCCTGACCCTGTCCGGGTTCGAGGCAACGCAACAGAATGTCGTCAATCGTGTTGCAAGCGTTTATTACCAGACTGACAAAGTGCGCGTTCGTGGGATTGAACTGGAGGCCAACGCCACGCTTTGGGACAGCCTCAACCTTACTGCGGCGGCGAGTTGGCAGGATCCTGTGGTAACCGAGAGCCAGACGCCAGCCCAGATCGGGAAGATGCCGTATACCGTTCCAAAGCAGCAGCAATCGCTGTTCGTGAGCTATGATCTGCCGATGCCAGATAGCTGGAACGGCAAATTGACGCTTGGTGCAGGTGTCCGTCGCATCGGCAAGACTGCCGGGGATACGGCGAACTCATTCTTCGTTCCTGGTTATACGCTGGTGGACGCATTTGCCCGTTACGAACATGGTCGCTACTCGCTCCAGCTTAACGGGTACAATCTCGGCGACAAGACCTACGTCGCCGGTTGCAACACCCCCACGCAGTGCTACTACGGGCAGGGTTTGACCGTTGTCGGAACAGTGAGCGTGAAGTGGTAGCTGGTATTCGCAGACGATCGTTCTTGAGCGGCGCGGTGGCTTTAATGGCTGCGCCAGTGGCACTCGCCGCCTCAGGATCTTCACGCCTGGTCACGCTCGATTGGACTGCCACCGAGATTGCCCTTTGCCTTGGAATATCGCCCGTTGGGTGCACGGAAATCTCCGGCTACAGAACATGGGTCAATGTCGCAAATGAAGGCCTTTCGGACGCCGTTGACGTTGGACGACGACAGCAGCCAAGCCTGGAAGCGATCCGCAAATTGCAACCTGACCTCATCTTGACGTCTCGCTACCGGCACGCGTCCATCGCCCGTGCGCTCGGTAAGGTCGCTCCGGTTCACCTGATCGACGATCAGGAAAACGACGGTGACATGTTGGTAAGCGTCTATCAGAGCGCCCGTCAGGCGGGCGCAGCACTTTCCCGATCGGATGATGTCGAAAGGCTCCTCGCACGTTTCGATGATGATATCGAAAACCTGAAATTGCGCGATGCCTGGCAGGCAGGCCGCAAGCTGGTTGTCGCGCAACCATTACCTGGCGTTCCGCGGTTACGGGTCTTTGCACCCAACGCCGCAATTTCGAGCCTTCTCAGGAAAATCGGTTTTGCCGATGGCATTGAAATGCCGGCGCAATCCTTCGGCTTTACGACAATCGATCTAGAAGGACTTGCGTCTCTCGATAGCGACAGCACCTTGTTCATCCTTGGCGAGTCCGTTCCGGCTGATCTTCTCCACGCTTCGCTCTGGCCTATGCTGCCTGTCGTTGCGCAAGGAAATGTCCGTTTGACTGGCACACCCTCCTGGCCGTTCGGTTCCACGGCCTCGTTGCAGCATCTGGCTCGCCAGATCGTCTCCCGGTTCGTCTAGGCGGGCGGGAGCGTATGCGAAGGTCAGAGGTTCTTGGCGAATTGCTGCGGCAACCGGCGCACTCGCAGTGGAGAGATTTCTTCCGGCGCAGGCGGCGTACCGACCTGACCTTCATTGAATTGCTGGAGCACGATAATCTCTTAGTGATACTCGGCAATTACGGTCGCCGACATGGGCCGAGCGCGCCCCTTGCCGCCGTTGCTGGCGAGTGGTCGAAGCGGTACTTCGCCAAGGTAATGAGACCGATTGCTACAGCTGCGATGCTGCTGGATTGGCGCATGCCTCTTACACCGGCAGACTTGAGCATTGACATCAGCGAAGAAGGGGAGATCGTCTCGCTTGGCCTGTCTGGTTTTGGTCGCCCGGTTCAAGCGAAATCAGCACAAGACCGTTTCGACTTTTTGTTCAGTGGCAATATCGAGGGAGTTATCCGAACTGTTTCGGATGTGAGCGGACTGTCACGCAATGTCCTTTGGTCAAACGCGGGAAACATGTTCGAAGCCATCGCGCGCAGTTACGCCATGGAAAACCAGTTCCCCGATGCGGGCGTGGCCGACGCGCTGGAACTGCTTGAATCGCCTCACACGACAGATGGCTCACGTAACCCGCTTTTCAGGCCCATCCTCTACCGTCAATACGAGGGCAAGCCAAAGCGTCTCCGCCGCATCTGTTGCATCCGATATCTGATTAACGGACTGGATTACTGCAAGACGTGCCCATGTCTGAATAGTCGCTCTAGTCCGATGCATGATGCGTGTTATCGCGATATGCACGATGAATCGACCAATGCCGGCGGCAAGACACAGAACTAAGGGCTTTGAATTCACGGGCCGGGCTGCAAGGATTTCGCTGCATCTTTGTGCGATTGTCTCACGAAATCGATAAATGCGCGTAAAGGCGCGGGCACAAGCCGCCGTCCGGAATAATAGAGGAACGGGCCGGAAAACCGCAGCCACCATTCTTCCATCACCGGTACCAGATCTCCTCTATCGAAGTGTGGCCTTAGCCAGTCTTCAAAAATATAAATGATGCCAGAACCGGCAATGGCTGCGTCGATACCAAGATCGGTGCCGCCGCCGAACTGAACAACGAGGCTACCTTTAGGATTTATGGCGATTTCTTCCCCATCGCGTTCGAATTCCCAGGAGGGAAGCGCGCGCCTCGAAAACCGGCCTAAAATACAATCATGCGAAAGCAGGTCTTGTGGATGTTGCGGTTTACCCCTTCTTGCAAGGTAACCCGGCGACGCGGCAAGGGCGTAGCGCTGCTGGCGTGGTCCGATCGGCAAAGCCACCATATCCTGTTCGAGCCGTTCGTCATAACGGATACCTGCGTCGCAGCCGCTCTTTATGATGTCGACGAAATTCTCATCGGTCACGATTTCCAGCCTTATTTCCGGATAGGCCTTTAGGAACGGCGGCACGATCGGAGGCAGGACCAGCCTTGCCGCACTCATCGGAACATTGAGTCTGAGATCCCCCGAGGTGCGGCCGCGGCTGCTTTTCACCTCGTCGAGTGCCGATGCCACCTCTGCGAATGCGGGTCCGGTGCGCTCTAGCAAGAGACTTCCTGCATCCGTCAGGAGCACGCTGCGGGTGGTGCGATTGAATAGTCGTACCCCAAGGTCTTCTTCGAGACGCTTCACCGCATCGCTCAACGCCGAGGAGCTGACTCCACCTTCGCGCGCGGCCTGCCGAAAACCTTTGGATCTAGCCACCAGTAAAAACGCATTCAGATCAGTTAAATCCGACACCCAGCTCTCCAAACGTTAAAAACAATTGTCCGTCTTCACGGACAACCTGTCCGGATTATAGCTTCTTGTAGCGTATATGCCACCTGTCTATTTTGGAGGAACACAAGGAGATGGACCATGAGCACTATTGCAACTTCAGGAACCTTCACGCTTGGCGATCATACGGTGCGCCGGCTGGGCTATGGCGCGATGCAGCTTGCAGGCAAGGGCGTTTTCGGGCCTCCGAGCGATCGTCCGGAGGCCATAGCTGTCCTGCGCGAGGCGGTGGAAAGCGGCGTCAACCACATCGACACCAGCGATTTCTATGGCCCGCATGTTACAAACGAGATAATCCGCGAAGCTTTGCATCCCTATGACAACGACCTTGTGATCGTTACCAAGGTCGGCGCAGGCAGGGGCGCGGACGCTTCGTGGTATCCGGCGTTCTCGCGCGCGGAGCTGACACGGGCCGTTCATGACAACCTCCGCAATCTCGGAGTGGATGTGCTCGATGTGGTCAACCTGCGCGCTATGTTCGACGTGCACGGCCCCGCGGAAGGCTCATTGGACGAGCCTCTTGAAGTTCTGGCGGGTTTAAAGCAACAGGGACTGATCCGGCATATCGGACTGTCTAACGTCACGGCGAAGCAAATCGAGGACGCCGGAAAGATCACCGACATCGCTTGCGTGCAGAACCAGTACAATCTTGCGCATCGGCAGGACGAAACCTTAATCGACACACTCGCCTCCCGAGGGGTTGCCTATGTGCCGTTCTTTCCTCTTGGCGGCTTCTCGCCGCTGCAATCCTCTACGCTGTCTGACGTGGCCGCCCGGCTCAACGCCACGCCGATTCAGGTTGCGCTTGCCTGGCTTCTCCAGCGATCGCCGAACATTCTCCTGATCCCGGGCACATCGTCACGGGGACATCTGCGAGAAAACCTCGCCGCGGCCAGGATAGAGCTCCCCTCGGAGGCACTGTTGGAGCTGGATAAGGTGGCTGCTTAATGCCGCTTGTAGAAATCTGGGGAATTTGTCGATGGGTTGTCATCTGTCCTCACGCCCGCTTTTGGCAAATGCTGCCTAGTCAGCGTCGCCCCAGAAGCAGACATTCGCTGCCATTGTCAGGACAACTTCACTAAGGTGTCGAGGAAAGCGCGGACGGCCGGGTTTGACCGCCGGCTCTCGGGCCACAGCGCCGTGATGTTGTGCCGTTCCACCGCATAATCGGCCAGAACAGGAATAAGCGCTCCACGCCTCACCCAAGTGCTGGCCATGAAATTGGTTGCCATTCCGATTCCGGCACCTGCTGCGATCGTCGCAAGCACGGCTTCGCTCGCGTCAACGATAATGCTCGAGGTGGGCACAATCTCCACCTCCCTGTCCCCTACGTGGAAAGGCCAGCGGAACAGCTGGCCGCTACTCTGGTAGCGCAGGTTGACAGTCTCGTGCTCTTCCAATTGGTCTGGACTGGTCGGCGGGCTGCGCCCGGCCAGATATTCGGGCGAGGCATAACAGCATAGCCGATGTGGCAGAAGGCGGCGCGAAAGCAGGCGCGAATCTGCCACATCACCAATGCGGACCGCTACATCGTAGCCGCCTTCGATAAGATCAACCATGTGATCGCTCAAACGTAGATCTATATTGACCCTCGAATGGAGCCTGCGAAACTGAGGAAGCATCGGCGCTATTACGTGCAGGCCGATAGGCAACGATGCTGCAATCCGTAAAGTGCCAGCGGGCTCGGTGCGCGCTGCTTTTGCCGCCTGCTCTATATCTTCTGCGTCGTGCAGCAGCCTGAGCGCACGCTCATGAAGATCGCGCCCCTCGGTCGTCAGGGCCAGGGAACGTGTCGTACGCGCAAAAAGCGAAACGCCGAGCTGCTTTTCCAGCCGCTGAATGCTTTTGCTGACCGCCGAGGGTGAGATGGACAAGGAGCGGGCGGCGGCGGTGTAGCTTCCGAGCGAGCCGGCCCGAGCGAATGCGATCAACCCAGTCAGTCTATCAATTCCGATTTGTTCCTTCATGGCACTATTAAAGCGAATTATCTGATGATTATCAAGCGAAGGAGATGATCGTATCTTCAGTCATCAAAACGAATATTCAAGCGAGGCCGTGATGACTGATATGATGAAAGCTGTGCGATTGCACGAATTCGGTGGGCCAGATGTTCTTCGTTATGAAGATGCGCCCCGGCCGGAAATGTCGGCGGACGACGTGCTTGTTCGCGTCCATGCCGCCAGCCTCAACCCGCCGGATCTCTATCTGCGCGATGGTTATCGGGCTCTCCCGCCGGAATGGCAGCCCAGTCCAAGCTTTCCGCTGATCCTTGGCACGGACGTTTCCGGCACGGTTGCGGCCGTTGGTGAAAACGTGTCGCAGTTCAAGGTCAACGACGAGGTCTATGCGATGGTCCGCTTCCCGCATGACCTCATGACGGGAAGCAGCGCCTATGCCGAATATGTTCGCGTTCCGGTATCGGAGTTGGCGTTGAAGCCCGCCGGGATAGACCACATCCAGGTTGCCGGTGCGCCCATGTCGCTTTTGACCGCTTGGCAATTTCTGGTCGATTTGGGACATGATTTGCCGAACCCATTCCAGACCTTCCAGCATGCACCGGTTCCGCTCGACGGCAAGATCGTGCTGGTGAACGGCGCCGGCGGCGGCGTTGGCCATCTTGCAGTCCAGATCGCGAAGTGGCGAGGCGCGAAGGTGATTGCCGTTGCTTCCGGCAAAAACGAGGCGCTTCTCTATGATCTCGGTGCCGATATTTTCATCGACTATACGAAGGCGGCTGCCGAAGCAGTGGTGAAGGATGCTGATCTGGTGCTTGACGCCGTCGGCGGCGCGAATATGGAACGCTTTCTCTCCAGCATTAAGCCGGACGGCGCCCTGTTTCTCGTCAACCCGCTGGGTTTTCTAGGCCATGACGAAGCCGCCCGGCGAAAGATCACCGTCTCAACGACACAGGTGCGTTCGAACGGTGCGCAATTGGCAGAGGCCGGTCGTCTGCTCGATGATCGCTCCTTACGGGTGGTGATCGACAGCACCTATCCGCTGGCCGAGGCATCGACAGCGCATCGTCGTGCTTCAGAAAGTAGCATCCAGGGCAAGATCGTGCTGGTTGCCGCCTGATCACCACTTGACCAGTCAAGGCCCCGGTCGCCGAAGCTTGCAAACTCGCTGCCCAAGGGTTTTGCGGTCGAATCGACCGGCCAATCGCTGCAAGAGCGCCAGTCTGGCGAACAGGAGCCTTTGTTGATGGCGTTTCGTATCTGGTCGTTGTCCTTGTGCTTACAGCGCTTTATGGAAGTCGCCACGTTGATTTCAAATGGTCACGTTTTCACTTTCAATTAGTCATCAACATAGTTTCAAACGGTCATTGGCGAACGGTTTGATGGCTCAAGCTCAATCAAATCCTGAATTGCAACAACGGATCGCCTCTTCTGATCCTATCAAGGGGTCGTCGGCAAAGGCGGTGCGGCTCTGCTTATACCCAGCTTTAACAAGGAAAATCTGATACACCACGCTAGGCATTCTCTGCGAGAAAGATCTGGATGTCCGTTGAGATAGAGACCGCTTCTCCAGGCATTCTACCGAGGAGCTTTGCGATGGTCTCAACTGCCAGGCGTGCTTCCAAAAGGGGTCTCTGGTCGATAACCGCGTTGATCTTTCTGGATTTTAGCAGCATCCGTCGATTGGGCGTGAGTTCGTGGGTGATGACCACCGTATTGTCGGTTCGGCCAAGGCGTTGCAGGGCACTGACAATCGGCAAAGCACCCGCGGACAGATGATATATGCCTCGTAATCCCGGGTCATCCCGAAATGCAATCTCTACGACACGGCCAGCTTCCTCTTGATTTTCTCCGGTCTCCAGAACCACGGCCAGACTGCATTCAGGATAACGCTCGGTCATGATGTCGCGAAACCCGGCTTCCCGTTCGCGATGGCCAGTGATATCGCGTGAGCCGGCAACCACGACGACGCGGCCGCCTTGCCGTCCGAGGAAAAGGCCCATCAGGTCGCCAGCCACCCGACCGGCCTGCCTGTCGTTCGGCCCCACATAGGCGGCACGCCCGCAATCTGTGAGGTCGGTCGCCAGAGTAACCACCGGGACATTGCGCGATAGGAATGCTACGGCTTCTCGAACCCTGATATCGTCAGGGCTGGTGATGACGAGGCCATCATAGGAGCGACAATCGCGGACGGCTGCGCCGATCGCCGCCGGCTTTCGTGGATCGATGTGATGGACGAAGAATTGCACGTTCAGTGTTGCGTACATTCGCGATGCAAGATCGATACCCTCGCGCAAAGACGCGTGAAACGGGTTGACTGGCGGTTGGATAAGGACCGCGACGCGTAGCGCGCGTGAAGGGGTACGATCTAGGGCCCGGTCAATACCGAGCGCCCGTGCAGTGGCCAAAACGCGGTCTTCTTTGTCGGTACGCACGCCGCCACGGTTGTTGAGAACCCGATCCACCGTCGCGGTCGAGACCCCGGCTGCCTTTGCAACATCCGAAATGCTTATCTTGCGTGCAGTCATTTACCTCTCCGCCCGGTTTTCTGATTGAATCCCATCAAATTCCAACTTTGTAAATCGGAGATCTCCAGCTAAATCTCTGCGTCAGGGAGGGTCGCCCACCAAGTGAGCGACACCAGGGAAGGACCAGAATATTATGGGTATAACAGTCACCACAGCACCGTGCTGCTGGGGCGTCGATGACGTGCGCAATCCAAACCTACCGCCGTGGGAAATGGTATTCGATGAAGTCGAGGCGGCCGGATATGGGGGAGTGGAGCTTGGGCCCTATGGTTATGTTCCGCTGAACATCGATATGGTCTCTCAGGCTCTGACAAGTCGAGGGCTCTATATCGTCGCCGGAACGATCTTCAATGATCTTGTCGCTGAGGAAAACCGCGATAGCCTGCTGCGCCAGACGGACGAGATTTGCGCTCTGATCACCCGTCTGCCGACGCCGCCGAAGACGCCGGGCCAGCGATTTCCTGCACCTTATCTGACGGTGATGGATTGGGGACACGACGAACGCGATTATGCGGCGGGTCATTCCGACAGGGCACCCCGGCTCGATGACGCGGCATGGAACGGCATGATGGATAATATCAGGGCGATATCCGCTCTTGCCCGCGAGAAATATGGCGTTCGCGCCACCATTCATCCGCATGCCGGCGGTTACATCGAATTCGAGGACGAGATTGCCCGTCTCGCCGTTGACATACCCCAGGAGGTTGCCGGTTTCTGCCTCGACACTGGCCATACCTGGTATGCCGGCATGGACCCTGTCCAAACCCTGCGCAAATACGCCGATCGTCTCGACTACATCCACTTCAAGGACATTGACAGGGCCGTCTTCGGCCGCGTGATGGGTGAGCACATTCGCTTCTTTGAAGCCTGCGCGCAGGGCGTCATGTGTCCCATCGGCAGGGGCTGTATCGACTATCCCGCCATTCGCGCCCTTCTTGATGAGCTTGGTTATGAAGGCTTTATCACCGTTGAGCAGGAGCGTGATCCGCGCAACGCGGGCGGTAGCCTCGCCGACGTAAAACTCAGCCGTGACTATCTCAAGTCGGCTGGCTTCTAACAATCCGGGACAGAAACCTCATGATTTACGGAACGCGTCAGACAAAACGACCTCTTCGCTGGGCTATGGTGGGTGGTGGTCGCGGCAGTCAGATCGGCTATATTCACCGCAGCGCCGCCCTGCGTGACCGCTACTTCGATCTGGTCGCTGGCGCCTTCGACCTCGATGCCGATCGCGGCCGCGCCTTCGGTGTTGAACTGGGGCTCGAGCCCTCGCGATGCTACGCCGACTGGCGTGCGCTTTTCGCAGAGGAGGCAAAGCGTCCGGATGGGATCGAGGCAGTATCGATCGCAACGCCCAACAATACCCACTACGAGATCACCAAGGCTGCACTGGAAAGCGGGCTGCACGTTGTGTGTGAAAAGCCACTGTGCTTCACGGTGGCCGAGGCCGAGGATCTTCAGCGTATCGCCGCAGAGCGCGGCCGTATTGTTGGAGTGACCTACGGCTATAGCGGCCACCAAGTCATCGAGCATGCCCGAGAGCTCGTTGCTGCCGGCGAGCTCGGGGAAATTCGTCTGGTCAACCTGCAATTCGCCCACGGGTTTCACAACGAGGCTGTCGAGCTTCAAAACCCGGCGACCCGCTGGCGCGTCGATCCGAAATTCGCAGGTCCAAGTTATGTGCTCGGCGATATCGGTACACATCCGCTTTATATTTCCGAGGTCATCCTGCCCGACCTCCGTATCAAACGGCTTCTGTGCACCCGGCAGAGCTTCGTCAAGACGCGTGCACCGCTCGAAGACAACGCCATGACCCTGATGGAATATGACAATGGCGCGTTTGGCACCGTCTGGTCGAGCGCCATCAATGCGGGTTCCATGCATGGACAAAAGGTGCGCGTCGTCGGATCAAAGGCTTCGATCGAATGGTGGGACGAGCAGCCAAACCAGCTACGATTTGAGGTTCAGGGCGAGCCGGTACGCATTCTTGAGCGTGGCATGGGCTACCTGCACGCAAAGGCACTTGCCGACGATCGTATCGGTGCAGGCCATCCCGAGGGCCTCTTCGAGGCCTGGGCTAACCTCTACGACCGCTTTGCTATCGCTATGGAGGCGCGCAACGAAAACGATGGCGAACGCCTTGCGAGCCTCCGGTTTCCGGGGATTGCGGCAGGGGTTGAGGGCGTTCGCTGGGTTGAGAACTGCGTTCGTTCCGCCGATCTCGGCGGGGTCTGGGTCGATTATCGGTAGCGCGATGGAGGGAGCAGCACCATTGGCGCAGCTCCATAAATGATTGCCACCCACGCGACGTGGTCCAGCAAGCGATGCTTGTCCGCATCGACGCTCCCGTGAAGGGGCGAATTTATATTATCAGGAGGTTTTGATGAAACACACACTCGATCCGCACATGATCCGTCATTTATCTCTGGAGGAAATTTGCCGAAAGACCGCCGAGCTGGGATACGACTATGTTGAGCTCTCACCCCGTCCGGATTTTCTCTCCTGGTGGACGCGTCCGAAGGTTTATCCCGAGAGGGTAAAGAGCTTCAAGAAGGCCCTCAAGGACCATGGGGTGGGCCTGGCAACGCTGCAGCCAATGTACCGCTGGGCCAGCCCATACCAAGACGAATGGGAAACGGCGATGGAGAACTGGAAGCGTGCCATCGAAATTGCGGCTGAGATGGAGTGCCCGATGTTGGTCTCGGAGTTCGGGCGAGGGGGATCCCCGGATCGAAGCCTGAATGACCGCAGTGGGTTGCATCGTCCAGAGACGTGTGAGGGGCAGTTTTTCCGTGCGATGGATATCCTCGTGCCAATTCTGGAGCGCGAAGGGCTGATCCTTTCGCTCGAAGCGCATCCAGAGGACTGGATTGAGGAAATCGCCCCTGCCATCGATATCATCAAGACGATCAATTCAAAGGCCGTAAAGGCATCGTTCATCGCGCCCCATACCTTCTTCTACGGTCCCGACATGGTTGCTAACCTGCGAGCGACCGAGGGGCTTCTTGCACATGTGCGCCTCGCAGACACCTATGACCATAACAAGTCTTCGCAACTGCGCTACATTGTAAATCCGCCTGGAGCGAAGGTGCGCGTCCATCAACACACCGACTTCGGCCAAGGTGAGATCAACTGGGAAGTACTCTTCTCAACTCTTGCCGACATGAAATTCGACGGTGTCCTTTCAAATTGCGTTTTCGCGTGGGAGGACCGAGCCGAAGACAGTGCCCGTTTCATGCTTCGTGAGACACAGATGTATGTGAACAAGTACTGGCCAAAATAACTCCTCCGCAATCGCGGAGTGGTCGAAAAGGCCCTGCGATATGACCAGGCTTTTGTGGCTCGACCAGATCAACTGGCCTTTCGATGCTATCCCACAGTCGCGGGATCTTTCACTGGGCCACCTCTGGTACGAGCGCCTTCAACGCGGAGAAGGCCTTCTCGTTTCGACAGAGGTCCGGGCTGATTGTGAATGGCGCATGATTGCGCCACGCTTGCCCACCGAGCCGCGAGGCCGAGAAGCGGCAGCTATTGACGAAGTACGTGGTCGGGACCCTTCAAGAGCTTAATTGGACCCATTCATTGCGGCTCGCAAGGTATCGTTGATGCGCTCTTGCCAGCCCGGACCGTCGGCTTGAAAATGCGCGAGCACATCGCTGTCGATTTTCAATGATACAAGCTCTTTGGTGTTAGGAATTGCAGGCCGTTCAACGGCTGGCGCTGCGACCTTCTTTGCCGGTTTGAACAGCGCCTCGGCTGCGTCTTTCGGATTGGACGGTCGTCGGGGTGTTGCCATGGTCATATATCCTCTTGTGTCGTGCGCTCGAACAGCGCAGCCTGTCAGTTTCTGTTTGCAGGCTGTATGTTAAACACAGCGGTGGTCGCAACCCACGTGTAGTGGTTAGCCGGAAGAACGTAATTGCTGCAGATAAACCGTCAGCCTCACCCGCGCAATCTGGAAGAGATCGTGCACCGTTATCGACAATTGCATTCGGAGGCCGCAGGTTCTTGTCAAGGTGTTAGCGCCCCTTGGCGAGATACACACCCTTCGTGTTGATCTATTCTCATGCCCTTTCCGCTGGCGGATCATTTCACTCCCCTGCCGCCACTCCCTCGCGTCGTGGATCCGCGCTGCCGATCAAACCTTCGGCGGTTATCTCGATGGCATGCAAACCGGAATTCATCTCGCCCGGTTTCACCTCGTAACCCAGCGCCTTCAGTGGCCCTGCCAGACCTTCCGCGCTTGTACCGGCCTCGATGTCGTAGGTGCCGAAGCGGTTGATGAGATGCGGCTGGGAGACGATCGCCTCTACAGGCATGCCCCAATCGATATAGGCGATCAGCGCCTGCGCTACATAGCCGATGATCTGGCTGCCGCCCGGCGAACCGATGGCGAGCAGCGGTTTGCCATTCTTCATCACGATCGTCGGGGCCATGGAGGAGCGCGGTCGTTTGCCTGGCTCAACGCGGTTGGCGATCGGCAGACCGCCATCATGGGTCTTGAAGGAAAAGTCCGTCAACTCATTATTGAGCAGGAAGCCGTTCGTCATCAGACGCGAGCCGAAGCCACTTTCGATCGTTGTCGTCATCGAGACCACGTTGCCGTCCTTGTCGACGATGACAAAATGGCTTGTGGAGGGCAACTCGATCGCCGCATCCCGGCCGAAAAGAAGCGCGTGGTCCCATTCCGGCTCGCCGGCCTTGACGGCGTCGTTGGTCAACGCCTTATCGCCGTCGAGCAGCTTTGCCCTCCCGCCCAAATAGGTCTTGTCCAACAGGCCCTTGATCGGCAGTGGCACGAAACCGGTGTCAGCGACGTAACGCTCGCGGTCGGCGAAGGCGAGACGCTGGGCGTCGCCGATAATGCGCCAACTGTCGACATTTTTTGGCCCAAGCGCCTTGAGATCAAAATTCTCCACCAGACCAAGAATCTGGCCGATGGCGATTCCGCCCGACGACGGCGGCCCCATGCCGCAAACGTCAAGAGCACGATAGACAAAGCAGACCGGCTCGCGCTCGACGACCCGATAGTTGGAAAGATCGGCCAGCGACAGCACGCCGGGATTGTCGGCCGCCTCGCGCACAGTCTTGACGATCGCCTCGGCAATTCGCCCTTTGTAAAAGGCATCGGCGCCGCCTTTGGCCAGCGCCGCAAGCGTCTCGGCATAGGCCGGGTTCTTCAAAGGAGCGCCGGCCTGCAGGGCGGCCCCGGAGGTGTCAAAGAAATAGGACCGGGGTTCTGTATATTTCTTCAACCGGTCTCCCTCGGACGCGATGAGGGAGGCAAGACGCGGTGACACCTTAAAGCCCTCTGTAGCCAGCGTTTCCGCCGGCTTCAGCAGGCTTGCCCATTCGGCCTTTCCATAGCGTTTGTGGGCTTCCTCCAGAAGTCGCACCGTTCCCGGCGTGCCAACAGAGCGGCCGCCGACCACTCCGTCCATGAATTTTAGCGGTTGACCTTTGTCATCCAGGAATAGCTTCGGTGTGGCTTCCATCGGCGCCGTCTCGCGGCCGTCAAACGTGGTCAACTTGCCGCTTTTTGCGTCGTAATAGACGAGGAAGGCACCCCCACCGAGACCGGAACTCTGCGGTTCAACGAGGCCGAGCATGGCCTGCACCGCCACCATTGCATCGATGGCGTTACCGCCCTTGGCAATCACATCACGCCCTGCCTCAGTCGCCAGCGGATTGGCCGCCGCTACCATGAAGCTCTTTGCCTCGATGCGTTTGGCAGCCCCAATATCGGTCGCTTTTTCGGGCGCCACCGTGTCGGACGCCTGCTGCGCGGAGGCGACTGCGGTGGAAAGCATCAAGGCGAAAAATGCCTCACCGAGAAATTTCATTTTCATCAGCCAAATCCTCCAGCGACGTACAACTCGTTAATGTAGCAGGGCATTCAACTGAGCCAGCAGGCAGGCCGAACCTTTATCGACCACGGCACGGCCACTTTTAGAACTCTTCCTTCACTGCTGCAAAGCTTCGGCCTTCACCGGTATTTCAGCCCCGTCCGTTGGCTCGCTCCGCTGTTAAGCGTCTGTCTGGCGCGCCGCTCTTTTTCGGCACTATGGTGGCTGTCTCGCCGCATGTCCATCATGTCGAAGGGTCGACCTGTCGTTGGAAAACGGAAATCTGCTCATTTCCCATCCGACAAGCCTTTCGAGTTGGTATATGGCGGCGGACTTCTCTGCCTTCTTCAGGAAACCGGAAGGCAGGCTCGCATTATTTTTCCGACAGTATAGATGGGCAGTTTGGTGTTCATCCAGGCCACGAGCTGGAGCTAATGACATAGGACGGAGCGCAAGGGTAGTAAATGCGGGCGCTGTTGTCTCCACGCATCTGCCTTAATAACGGCGTCGCCGGTTCTGACCCTTTCAACTGCGTGGATATGCTAGCGGTAGACCGCTATCAGGATGGCGCATAACGCCCATTCGGGTCTCGTAGATTGCTTGCAGTTGATCCGGGGCCACGATGTCCTCTGGTCCTCCACGTGCAATGAGTTTTCCACAATGAAGTGCCAGGATTTCGTCACAAAAGCGAGCCGCCATGTTCACGTCGTGGAGCACGACAATGGCCCCAAGTCCACGCTCGTCAACGAGCCGGCGAACAAGCGTGAGAATGTCGATCTGGTGGGCGATATCAAGGGCCGAGGTCGGCTCATCAAGGAGGAGACAATCGGGGTTTTGCGCAACGAGCATCGCGAGCCAGACCCGCTGCCGCTCCCCACCTGAAAGCGTGTCGATGAAGCGGGCGCGATAACGCGCCACGTCTGTCAGCCTCATCGCTTCCTCCACCCTCATCTTGTCCTCAAGGCCAAACCGGCCAAGAGCGCCGTGCCATGGATATCGTCCGAGCGCGACTAGCTCGCTGACAAGCATACCTGCAGTATCGGGCGCCTGCTGGGGCAAATAGGCCACCTTACGAGCGAATGGCCTGCTGCCCCATTCATGCAAGTCTTTTCCATCAAAGGAAATCTTGCCAGCACTCAGTGGATTTTGGCGGGCCAGGAGCTTGATCAATGTCGACTTGCCAGAGCCATTGTGCCCGATCAGGCCGATAATTCGCCGTGCTGGCAAACTTATTGTCAGTGGTTCGAGCAAAACCCGAGTTCCGACGGAGAAACTGGCCCGCTCCAACTCAAAAAGGGGTATCCTCGAGATGGTTCTCGTTCTGCTGTCTTCGGATATCTGAACCAAGGCTGTTACCTCATTTTAGAGCCTGGGGCTTTGTCTGCCCCGCGAGCGGATCACCCACAGAAAGTATGGCCCCCCGATAAAGGCGGCGATGACGCCTGCGGGAATCTCATAGGGAAAGTCGGCAGCCCGTCCCAACCAGTCGGCTGAGATCATCAGCGTTGCGCCGACCGCGCTCGCCGTGAGAAGCGTCAGGATTTGGCCGCGTGCCCCGGCCGCTCGGGCGATGTGCGGTGCCATCATGCCGACGAAGCTTAACGGGCCAACAATTACGGTCGCAGCTCCCGTCAGGACAGCAATGAACAGCAAAAGCACGAGGCGGGATCGCGCCGGATTGAGTCCAAGAGAGCGTGCAGTGCTGTCCCCAAGCGCCAAGACCTCTAGCGGGCGGCGCAAGAGTGGCGAGATGGCCAGCCCGATCAAAACCAACGCTGCAGCGATGCTCGCGACGAAGCTGGTCGCACGAAAGGTAGGACCCATGGTCCACGCCAGAATGTAACTTGCGCGCGGATCGCCACTGGCAACAATGAGCGAAATTATCGCAGTCGCGAGCGCACTGATGGCTATGCCAGACAGAAGAACAGGTCCAGGCGCATAGCTTTTCCCTTTTGCCACAAGCAGAATGATCGCAAACGCGGCGACTGCACCGGTTATGCCGCCGGCAAGCGGCAAAATAGGCGACGCCATTCCTCCGGCGAAGAAAGCTGCGATAATCCCCAGTCCGGCTCCGGCGCTGATGCCGAGCCCTTCCGGGCTCGCTATGGGATTACGCGTGATCGTTTGTGTGAGGGAACCCGCAATGGCCAGCATTGCGCCAGCACTTGCCGAGGTCAGGACCCTTGGCCATCGACCGGCAAACAACACGGATGTTTCCACCCCGCCAGCTATGAAGCTCTCGGTCAGCGAGAACAACGCGATAACGGCAGCAATGGCAAGAGAACCAGGCAGCAAAAAGCAGCCTGCCAGAGGGATCTCTCTTTGGTTCAGGGCATTGCTGTTAAGCTGGTCAATGGAATGGGGTACATGTTTGATGAGTACCAACATCACTATGGCGCCGACGATTGCGGTGGCGGTACCCGTCGGCACCTCACCGACGACGGGCGCTCCAGCAAGCACGAGACTGTCAGCGAACAGCAGGAGGCCGGCACCAAGCAGTCCTCCCCACAGCAGTCGTTGGCGGAGCGTTCGAGCGCCAACTATTCGGGCGAGGTTGGTGGCTGCAAGGCCGACGAACGCGATGACGCCGACGCGGGCTACAACAACAGCCGACAGTACGGTTGCGATAAACAGTACCGCCGCGCGCAACCCGCCCGGGGACAGTCCGAGGCTGCGGGCACGGCTTTCATCAAGACCGATAACTGAAAGCGGTCGAAAGAACAGCAACAGCAGCGGTATCAGCACGATCATGCGCAAGGCCAATGCGGTCGCGTTGGAATAGTCATTCTGGATGAGTGAACCACTTCCCCAGATGAACACCCCGCGCAGATATTCGTGGTGAAACAAGGCTAGTATGACGGAGGCCGAGCCGGCGGAAAAGCTGATCACCATCCCACAGAGAAGGAGTGTCATCGGTGCGAAGTTTGAAGCTTTTCCCAGTCCCGCAACGAGTGTTACGGCGACGAGGCCGCCCACAAGCCCGGCTATCTCGCGCTCGCCTGCCGTAACTGCAACTGTAGAAAGGGAAAGAAGGGTGATCGCCAACTGAGCGCCAGAAAGTATCCCGAGCGTCGAGGGTTCTGCCAGAGGGTTTTTCAGGAGCTGCTGGAATATTACACCCGTGAAAGCAAGCGCACCACCAGCCAGCAGAGCGACGAGGAACCGTGGGACAATCGAGAAATAGACATAGATCTGGCCGAACGAAGCTGGATCCGGCTGCCATAAGGCCCCTGGAATGTCGGAGATGGCCACATAGTGAACAACGGCAAAGGCGTGGAGCGCGATCGCTGCCAGTGTGATGGTAAAGGCGAGGCGCGGTGGGGTGATGAAACGGTTTCTCATGCGATGCCGAGACTCTGCCGCAGGACTTCGGCAAACCGCATCGCTGATGGAAACGCGCCAAATACCCATGTGGGTGGAATCATCGCTACACGACCATTCCGTACGGCCGGCAAGGCGTTCCATAGTGCGCTTTGCAAAAAAAGGCCCGGTGGACCCGGCTCGATGATGACCAGTCTTGCTTCAGGATAGCGCGCGATCGCCTCCAATCCCGCCGTTGCAAAGCCCCAGTTATTGGTCTTGCCATCCCATGCGTTGGCAATGCCGATCCGTTTCAGGACATCATCGAACAAGCCACCTGCGCCGTAGATATCGATAAGCCTGTCATCCGTAAACTTGATGATCAAAAGGGCGCGCCCGTCGTAGTCTTTTGCGTTGTGAGCTATCGCGTTCAGTCTCGCGTAGGATAGTTCCAAATAATCTGTCGCACGCTCTTCCCTGCCAATGCGACGTGCAATCTCCTTGAGGGCGTGTTCTGCGGCAAGCAATGGTTGCCGGGCGGGGCCGTAAAGTGGCAGCGCAAGGGTGGGAGCAATCGCGCCGAGACGTTCAGCAGAGATACCATATCCGGCTTGAGACACGATCAGCTCGGGTTTCAGGGCTCTTAGCAGTTCAACGTTCGGCCATGATCTCAGGCCAAGGTCGATCGTGTCTGTCGAAAGTGCAGGTGTTACAACGCGGTCACCGTAAAGAGGGGCTTCGGCAACAGCAAATGGCTTGTAGTCCAGAGCGAGAAGGCTTTCTGCCCATCCCCAGTCCAACACGGCGAGCCGACGCGTTTCCGTGCTTGCTGTTGCAACTGCTGGCAGGAAAACGGAAGCCAACCCGGCGGTGAATTGCCGCCGCGTCAGCCTGTAATCACGATTTGGGTAACGAGCGTCAGACACAATCCTACCAGCTATACTTGAGAGTAGCGTAGACGGTGCGACCCTCGCCCCAATAGCATCCCGTCGCAGCAATGCAGGTCGAGACATACTTGCGGTCGAATATGTTGCTGACATTCAGCGACGCCTTCAAACCTTCCAGCTTCGGGTCTGCCTTGCCGAAATCGTAGCGAACGGCAGCATCAAATACGGTGTATGAGGGGATGTCGAATTTGTTGGCATTGTCGCCAAAAGTCTGACCAGTGTAACGGGCGCCACCGCCAAAGCTCAGACCATCCCAGATGGTCGATGTCTGCAGTGTGTAGTCCAGCCAAAGCGATGCCTGCTGGCGTGGGACAAAGGCAAAGCGATTGCCCTCGTTGCTGATACCGGCAGCATTTGGATTGGCTTTGGTGATCTCGCTGTCGGTGTATGCATAAGATGCCAAGACAGAGAACGCGTCTGTGATTTCCGCCTTGCCCTCAAGTTCGACACCGCGCATCCTGACTTGGCCCGTCTGCACACTGTAGTTCGTGAATCCGGGGCTCGTATCTGGCGACAGGACATTGTCCTGTATAAGGTGATAGGCAGAAAGGGTGACGAAGCTGTTGCTACCGTTGGGCTGGTACTTGACCCCAACCTCGAACTGTTCACCGGTAGTAGGCTCGAAGGCGTTACCCAAACGGTCGGTGCCGCTGGCCGGATTGAAGGAGGTTGAGTAGCCGGCGTATGGCGACAAACCGTTGTCAAAATTATAGACGAGGCCGGCCCTCCAGGTAAACTTGCCGTCTCTCTGATCGACCTGATTGTCAGCGACGCTCGTCCGGGTCCTCGTATCTGTATTTGCCCAGTCGTAGCGGCCACCGAGCGAGAACACGAAATTGTTCCACTCCATCTGATCCTGAGCGTAGAGCCCGATCTGGCTGCGGTCCTGATCGATCCGTGTTGCGATCGGCGGGCGCGTGATCGCCGTTGCGCCGTAGACGGGGTCAAGTCCATTGAAGGGAGTGAAAATTGGGGAAAGCGCGGACTCTTCGTAGCGGCTGCTTTCGTAGGAATAGTCGAGGCCGAACAATGCGGTATGAGCGACGTCCCCCGTTTGGAAATTTCCGATCGCTTGATTGTCCACGGTGACGGCGCGGGCACTTTCGGGAAACGCCCAGGCATATCGGTAGAAGGCCGTGGGATTGCAGGCTGCCGGGCAATAGGGCTGAACGCGCTGAGTGTCTGTTCCGATATAGGAGTAGCGAAGGTTCTGTCTGATGGTCCAGGTGTCATCGACTTCGTGTTCGAACTCGTAACCGACAGATGCCTGGTCGCTCTTGTAGTGGTCGTAACCCGGTTCGCCTGGGAATGCACTGCGGGGCAATTCCGGATACATGCGGGTATAGAGTGTGCCGTTCGCGGGAAGCGCCGGCGCTCCGCCGCCGCCGGGAGAGTCGATGTGCTGATAGCTACCGTAAACCGTCAGTGATGTTCCCTCATCCGCCTTGAAAGTGAATGAAGGCGCAATATATCCCTTCTTCTCGCGCACATAGTCATACTGGGTATCGGTCAACCGGCCGACGCCGACGATGCGGTAGAGGAAACTGTCATCGTCACCAGCGCCACCGCCGAGATCGAATGCTGTCTGTATACGCTTATCGGTGCCGAACTGCATCTCCACTTCATTGAGAGCAGTTGCGCTCGGCCGTTTTGATACCATGTTGATCAGACCGCCGGGATCGCCCTGGCCATAGAGGACCGATGCCGGACCCTTCAGGACTTCGGCGCGCTCGAGGCTGAACGGTTCGACACGTGGCTGGGCATAGCCGCGCGATCCAAACGGTAGGCGCAGGCCATCCAGATATCGACTTGGTCGAAATCCACGTATCGTAAACCAGTCATAGCGGGAATCGTCGCCATATTGGCTGATGACGCCTGGCGTATAGCGAAGAGCCTGGGTCAGCGTGGTCGAACCTTGAGCAGCAATCTGGTCTTTCGTTACAACATTGACGGCCTGTGGAGTGTCTTTGAGTGAGGTGCCCGTCTTCGTCGCTGTGGCGCTCTGTGTGGCGACAAACCCCTCTACAGGCCCACGAGCGTTCTCTCCCTGCACAACGATGGGCTCAAGGATTGTCGCGCCAACCGCACTGGCGCTTGACGAGGAGTTTTGCGGGTTGATCAAAAGGACCGTATTTGCGGTCGTAAATCGGAAGGTCAGGCCTGTGCCCGCGAGAAGACGTCTGAGCGCGCCCTCAGCCGAGAGATTTCCGGCTGTACCGACGCTGCGCAGGTTTGCCGGCAGAGGACCGTCAAAAGCGACATCGATACCGGTCACCGATGAGAAGCGCACCAGCGCAGCCGACAGGGGCTGACCGGAGATCGCAAATTCGTAGCTCTTGGCGGTCTGAGCAACTGCTCCTGTTGACAAGACGACGGTGGTGAAACTGGCGCAGGCCGCCAACAACATTATACGGTACAGTCTCATGCGAAAGCCGCCGGCTTGGTTTTTATGTGTCACTCGTTTTGCCCCCTGCAAACGGACCAATACCCGAGCATTTTCGGGCTTCTGAACAGGGGACGTTTCAGCTTGGAAAAAACCTCGGTCGATTTTCTGATTTTTATTGCGGATAGATCAACGTCAGCAAAGGCGAGTAGCTCGCAATACGGATAGGCAGGCCGTGCTCCAGACTTTCCAGTATCCGACCGGCCCTGCGCACGTCCACGATGATGCTGATCGGCCGGCGGGCCAGGGCTCTGTCCATGACAATCATCTTGCCGTAGCGCCATTTTGACAGGGCAGCAACGACATCCTCGAACGGAGCCGAGATGAAAACGAGCCTTCCGCTTCGCCACGAGAGTCTCGTCTCAATATCCGTCTGTGATGGCACCGACAGTTTGTCATTGGCGAAAAGCACGGACTGCCCCTCCTGGACGATCCGCTCTTGGCTCAACGATGAGACCTTTACCGTGTGTTCTGCAACCGCGACGACGATACCTTCCTCATGCATCCCAACGGAAAACTGAGTGCCAAGCGCTAAAGCTCTGAGGTCCTTATAATCAACAGAGAACGGTCGAGCAGCGTCCCGCGCGACGGTGAAAAACGCTTCGCCTTGTTGTAAAATGACGTGTCGCTGGCCCGCCGTGAAATTTAACGATATGGCGCTCGCCGTCGACAGTTCGGCAACCGATCCGTCGG
This sequence comes from Agrobacterium sp. MCAB5, assembly GCF_052114365.1. Classification (NCBI taxonomy): domain Bacteria; kingdom Pseudomonadati; phylum Pseudomonadota; class Alphaproteobacteria; order Hyphomicrobiales; family Rhizobiaceae; genus Agrobacterium; species Agrobacterium sp. MCAB5. The sequence continues at coordinate 116,350 of NZ_JBFREP010000010.1, read as the reverse complement.
GCAAGGAAAAGCGCGCGGTCTCTCCGACGCCTGTCCGGTAATCTGTTTGCTGCCTTAAATATGCGTGCGTCCCAAGCCCGGCGGCGGTCAGGATAGCAAGTGCACCGCCGGATTTCAGGATTTTTCGCCGTCTGACAGATGCAGGGCTTGATACCTCTGGCAGGGCCGAGGCTCCAAGCCACAAACGTTCCAGTTCGGCATAGGCTCCTGCATGGGCCGGGCTTTGTTCGAGCCAAACCCTGAAATTGGCACGGTCGAGTGGTGTCGCGCTGTCATCGAGAAGCAGCGCGAACCATTCGGCTGCACGGCGTGATATCTCTGGATCATTGTCAGGACAGTGCTCCTGAAGGGAAAAATCCTGCATCCGCCGCCTCATTCTTAGCCGCCATGCGACTTTTAGCGCTCGTAGTTGACCTCTGCACGCAACCGCTCAAGCGCCACGACCATGTGACCAAAGACCGTTTTGGGCGATATTCCCAGTCGTTCGCCAATCTCGACATATGTCAGGCCGTCAATACGAGCGAGGATAAAAACCTGCTGGGCGCGGGCAGGCATGTGTTCCAGTGCGGCCTGAACGCGAAGCAGTTCCTGACGGCTGATGGTAGCTGCTTCCGCAGATGGTGCGGGATCACCAATGGATTCAAGGCCTTCGATTCCGTCCGAAAAGGGGGCAATCTTGCGGCGGCGTTCGTGATCAAGCGCAAGATTGCGGCCGGTAATCATGAAATAGGCTGCCAGGTCGACAACATCACGTAACAGGCCCGGCCGTTCCCAAAAGCGAAGAAAAGTATCCTGAAGGAGATCGGCAGTTGTCGCCGGGCAATGGACCCGACGGTAGATGACGCGCATCAGACGAGAGCGTACGCCCATAAAGGTCTCGAGGATTTCAGGGTGTTTTGCGCTTTCCATGAAAACGCTGCTACCATTGGCTCGGGATCAAATCAAGATAAGATGAAATTTGCAATCAAGTTTTTACGCCGCCAAGCGCTTGCGTATTGCAGCCGATTTGATCGGCTCGCCATTGATGCTTGTGATGCCCAGCAGCAATCTGCTCTTCGCAGAGCCTTCTCCGTACCCGGCGAAGGCGGAACCGACGCCATGCCGAATGTCACAGCTTGGCGTGTTGCCAGGACCAGATCTTGTTCCGACGCCTTTTTGGCGACCGCGAATGCTGACCTGTGGACGCCGGCCTATCGAAAGTTGGATATGAAAAACCAGACTCGTGCCGCTGCCTTGGACAAGCGGATGCTTCTATAGGTTGCAACCTGGGCGGCGGGGTGAGAGCCCGCATAATAACCAGATGCCATTTAAAAGGCACAGCTGATACGAAACGATTGAAATTTAGCTCTGTAGTTTTTCGTGGACGAGTTTTTGCGATTTCAACGCTGGCAGATGCCTATGATTTAGGCGATATCGAAAAATTTATTAATGCAATCTTAACGATGTTGCGTCGCAAAAAAACTTAGTGAACTATTTTAATACTGCGGGAGGAAAGGCTGTTCAACAAAACAGGAGTTGATATCATGCTGTTCCGCAATAGAGACAAAGAAGTGCGCCAAAGTGCGTCGGTGAAGCTGGCCTCCTATACTGTCCTTGGCGTTGTCGCCACGGTGTTTTCATCTTCTGTGTTTCCGCCGGTCTTCACATCCCAGACGAACCGCGCCCTCATCAATGCACCAGTCATTCCGCTGACGACACCGATCAGCGGTGTGGTAAAGATATCCGACAAGAACGGTAAGGCTGCTATTGAAAACGACAAGGTCGACAATACCACGCTCATCGGCCTGAAGGTGCAATTGGCAGCACTCGATAATGAACTTCGCCAGAAGAACGGAATTATTGGCGACTATGCCAGCCGCATCGACGATTTGAACAGGGATCTTGCCAGTCAGCAGGCGGCGTTACTGCAAAGAACCGAATCTGACCTACAGGCAGCCAATGCAGCCTTGCAGATGGTGACCTATTCGACCCGAATTGCAAAAGCGGAAGCCACGCGAAAACAGAAGCTGATGGCGAAGGGGATGTATTCTGGAATCGGAGAGGATATAGCGGACACAATACAACTTGAAGATACAAAGCTGCAAGCTGCCAAAGTCGCCGTTGACAAACTCACCAAGGAAATGAACTTCGCGCGCCAAGGCATCTATATCGGCTCCGATTTGCAATCGCTGCAAAATCTTCAGCAGGAAATTCGCACACGGTCCGCAGATCTGCTGCAGATCCGGATGCAGATGACCACCATGCAGACGCGCAAAAGCGAGCTCGAAACGCTGGCATCGGCGGAGAGCGCACGTATTGAAAGGCTGACCCGCGCCGATCTTTCCATTCCACCGGGCACAACGCTCTACAAGCCCGTGGCTGCGACCGGCCGTGAAGTGGTTGCAGGCGACACGCTGGCGGAGGCGCTTGACTGCCGTAACGCTTTCGTCGTGGCGATTTTTTCAGAGCGTCAGGCACAGGCGCTTTCCGTCGGTTCTCGGGTGAAGGTGAGTTCCGATGCCTGGGCGGAAGAATCCGATGGGGTGGTGGAGCGCTTGGTGCCACGTACTACCGAACGTGTCGACCTCGATTATGCCGTGCCCTTTCCACCAACAGAGCGGCGAGAGCTCTACGCCTATATTCGCATGGACAGCAGGGCACAGGAAAAATTGACCGAGAACGGCGCCTGTTCGGTCGGCACGTGGGTGAGTGTGAGCCTGCCGCGCGAGTGGCTCGGCAAAACCCGGAATTATGTGCATGAAGCATCAGCCAGCCTGTTCCAGTTTGCAAAGACCTCCGTCAGCGAATTGCCGGATGTCAGGCAGGCCGCATGGGCACTGATCGAAACGTCGCGTGATACGCTATCCGCACACACTGGTATCGAGTGGCCACAACAGCGGCCGGACGTGCCTGGCCGGGCACATCAGCCCGATATCATCACCCAGCACCCTTTCGGCAATACGGATGCCACCGGAAAGGCACCGCGCACCCAATCCTGACACCCGCATGGATTGGACGGGCCCCTGCGGGAGTGCGATGCAAACCCGCAGGGCGACCCACCACCTGTTTAAGACACTCGAAGCAACCTCATTCACGCGCGGCGTGCCGCGCGCCTGACCAACCATGAGGATAAGTCGATGTATTTCAGCCCTGATGGCGATGTTCAGTCGGTACTCTACGTCAATCTTGTCATCGCCCTTTGCGCGATCCTGTTTACCATACTGGCCGACCCGCGCAGGGTCCTGGACCGGTTGGCCTTCAGTGCGATTATGCTGCTGTCTCTTGGCCTTTACATATTTTGGCGCGCCACCGATACGCTGCCACCCTTCGAGCTTTCTCTGGAGACTGCCTGGAACTACATTTATTTCACCTTCGAGCTGATCTCCCTTCTTTACGCCATCGGCTCGATCCTGATCCTGACGAGGCGGACGGACTGGTCTTTTCTGGCTGATAGAGGGGAAGCCGCGATTGCAACTAATCCCGATGCGCCACTCGTTGACGTCTTTATCTGCACCTACAACGAACCTTTGAATGTCCTTGAGAAGTCGGTTATCGCGGCCCAGGCCATGCAATATCCGCAGCTGCGTGTTTTTGTCTGCGACGACACGCGCAGGCCGGAAGTGAGGGACTATTGCGAGACGGTCGGCGTCAATTATGTGACGCGCCCGGACAATAGACATGCCAAGGCGGGAAATCTGAACAATGCACTTGAACACACCAATGCGCTGCCACAGGTTTCCGATTTCATCATGGTACTGGATGCGGACTTCGCGCCACAGGCCAACTTCCTTCGTCGCGTAACCGGTCTTTTCGCCGATCCCAAGGTGGCAGTTGTGCAGACACCGCAATTTTACTTTAATTGCGACCCCATCCAGCACAACCTCGGCATCCGCAATTCCTTCGTCGATGATCAACGTGTATTCTTTGATGTATTCCAGCCGGCCAAGGACGCGGTCGGTTGCGCTTTCTGCGTCGGGACGAGTTTTGTCGTGCGGCGGGCGGCGGTCAACGAGCTCGGCGGGTTTCCGCATGATGCACTTTCCGAAGATATGCTGCTGACCTACCGCCTGATGGAGCGAGGTTACGTCACACGCTGGCTCAACGAAAAACTCAGTGTCGGTCTATCGGCTGAGGGCCTGCCAGAATATATCACGCAACGCACGCGGTGGTGCCTGGGCACCATTCAGATCGGCCTTCTGCGGACGGGACCATTGTGGCGCGGCAAGTTCACGCTGACACAAAGGCTGCATTATCTGCACGGGCTGTTTTGCTGGCTGTCGAAGCCTTTCATCCTCTGCCTGTTGCTGGCACCATCGATCTACTGGCTGACAGGCGTTTCCGCCCTCCAGGCCGACGAGCTGATGTTCATGAAATTTGGACTGTCGTCACTGGCTTTGTTTTGGGCCTACTCCACCTGGATATCGGGAAAACGCACCCTACCGCTGTTCACCGAAGTGACGCATGCGCTGACCGCTGTTCCCATCACCATCACCTTGTTTCAGGCTATGCGCAAACCCTTCGGACGTCCCTTTAAAGTCACGGAGAAAGGTGGTGACCGGTCACAGGTGCGCATTCATGGGCCTACAGCGCTATTTTTCGCAATCGTCACCGTCACCTCCGCGGTTTCAGTTCTGCTCGCCGTTTACGCATGGGACGCCCCTGTAGAATTTTCGGCGCGAGATTGTCTCAACCTCATCTGGTCGGCGGTCGCCATGGTGATTGCCTTCACCAGCCTCATCTGCTGCATTGAATTACCACGTGTAGACAAGGAAGAGCCGATCGGCGTGGATCTCGAAGGCCGTTTGCAATGCGCAAGCGAGGTGAAGGCGGTACGGATCGTGGCGCTTTCGACCGAAACCGCGACCCTGGCGGATTTCAACCGGTCTTACGCCGAGGCAGAGTCCCTGTACGTGCCCGAGGTGGGCTGGCTGCAGATCGATGCAACGAAAGTCTCGCAAACGCCCGGCAAATTCACTCTCACCCCTACTACCGACCAGCATCGTGCAATCTTGAGGCTGCTTTTCCGCAATGCGCCCGAAAATGTCGCGGAACAGGGCGACCTCCTGAAGTCCATGCAGATGTTACTCGCAAGGGCCTTCAGCTAAGACAATTCGCGCCAAACCCGGGACCGTGCTCGACGTAAACCGCAAGCTAGAGGCGGGGTTATTTGGAAAAGCGCCCACCAAATGGGAAACTCATGTCTGTCAAATCGATCATCGCGACAGTTCTCATGACCTGCTTCACAACAGGAGTGGTCGCTGCTGGCGATGGGCGCACCGGTTCCGGATCAGTTCGCGACCGCCTTGCTGTGAGCTTGTGTTCGGGTCTCGTTGGGAAGATGGACAAATCCACCACCCCCTTCGTATTTCGGAGCTTTGAGCCTGCACCGGGCGGCAAAGCGCTTGATCCCGCTCTTTCAAATGCGGGTTTCACATATGACAATGCCCTGGCGACGATTGCCCTTTTTTCCTGTGGCAACGACGCCGAAGCGAAAAGGGTTGCCGATGCGCTGCTGCTCGCCGTCAACAACGATCGCTATTACAGCGATGGCCGCCTGCGCAACGCCTACCGTTCCGGCCCCGTTGCGAACGAAAACGATGCTATGCTTTTGCCCGGTTTCTGGAGTGAGGCCAGCAAGACGTGGGTCGAGGATGACTATCAGGTCGGCAGCGCAACGGGCAACCTGGCCTGGGCGGCACTTGCGCTTCTCACTGCCAGTGAACGATCAAGCAATCCGTCCTATGTGCAGGCAGCGACCAAACTCATGCGCTGGATCGATGCGCATACGGCGGGCGTCCGCGATATCGGCTACACAGGCGGCACATTCGGTCATGAGCCTGCACCGGCCAAACTCGAGTGGAAATCGACAGAACATAATCTCGATGTATATGCCGTTGCGGGTTGGCTCGCCGAAATTGAGGGAGCGCGCGCCTGGCAGGCGATGCGGGATAATACACGCAAATTTCTTGATGCGATGTGGAATGAGCAGCAGGGACGGTTTTACGTCGGCAGCCTGCCCGGAAGCGACACACCCAACTCGAGCCAGTCCGGAATAGATTCCGAGCTCTGGCCCATTCTCGCCGTGCCTGAGTTTCGGGGCCGCGGTGGGCGTGTTCTGCATTGGGTTGATCGGCATTATGCGGTTGCGGGAGGTTTTGATTTTAACGACGATCGGGATGGTGTGTGGCTGGAAGGTACGGCCCAGGCCGCGCTGGCATTTCAGCAGGTCGGCGATGCCGAGCGGGCCGAGGCGCTACTTGCCACCATCGCCGCACAAATATCTCCCGATAACCTGATCTACGCGACAGTCGGGGACGAACTGACGACCGGGCTGATGATCGGGCCGACCTCGACCTTTGCCGACTTCAAATATTTCAGGTTGCCGCATGTCGGGGCCACTGCCTGGGCAATCCTTGCAGCGAAAGGCTGGAACCCTTTTCTTAGAAAAAGCGGTTGTATTCGTCTTTGTGAGGGATAATCGTTCGTCTCGGCGGCAGCAGGAGGATATTGCTCCAGGCCGTTGCGCCGGAGATTGAAAACTGGGACGCATGACGCTGCTGAAAGCGGCGAAAAGCGTAAAACCGCAACGTTGACTGCCGCGCCGAATGCAATCTATTCGGTCGGAACCGGCGATGGAAACGCAGACTTAAGGACATAAAGATATCGTTATACGATGTTGACCGATGACGTGGCTTACAATATGGTCGTCACGCCTAAGGTTCCCCAGTCGTTGCACGCAACGTGCCGGGGCTAAGAGGGAAGTCGGTGCTCCGTGTCATGCGGAAAAGCCGACGCTGCCCCCGCAACTGTAAGCGGCGAGCTGAAGTCCAACATGTCACTGGTTTACCCCGGGAAGACGGACGGAAGTGATGATCCGTGAGCCAGGAGACCTGCCTTTGGTGAAATAACGTCCACGGGCGGGGTGTCCCAGTGTGCCGTAGCAAAGGCTGCATTGTCGCGGCCTGTCTTGCTATGCGTCCGCAGACCCATGCCCCCCAACTTTATAGGGGCACAACATGTCTCAGACCTGCATTTTTACAATCACGAGCGTACCCTTCGATGAGGACTATCGTCCTTCAGAAAATACGCGCATCACCACCAATTTCGCCAATCTGGCCAGGGGCAAAAAGCGGCAGGAAAACCTGCGCAATGTCATGCGCATGATCGACAGCCGCTTCAACGCCCTCGCGCACTGGGATAATCCCAAATCGGACCGATACTCGGTCGAGTTGGAGATCATTTCGGTCGATATGAGCTTCGATGTCGCAGGTGAAAAATTTCCCCTCATCGAGATACTGAAGACGACAATCATCGATCACAAAACCAGTGAACGTATCGACGGCATTGTGGGGAATAACTTCTCCTCCTATGTGCGAGACTACGACTTCAGCATTGTGCTGCCGGAGCATAACAAGAGCGTTCCCGCCTTCAGCATTCCGGCCGACTTCGGCGACCTGCATGGAAACCTGTTCAAGTCTTTTCTGCGGTCGGATGCCTACCGCTCGTACTTTCGCAAGCCGCCGGTCATTTGCATCAGCGCCTCGACCAGCAAGACCTATTACCGGACCGAAAATCATCACCCCGTCATGGGCGTCGAATACCGGCAGAATGGGTTCTCGTCCACCGACCAGTATTTCGGGAAAATGGGATTGCAGGTTCGCTACTTCATGCCTGCAGGTAGCGTTGCGCCGTTGGCGTTCTATTTTGTTGGGGACTTGCTGGGCGATTACTCCAATATTGAGCTAATCGGCGTCATCAGCACGATGGAAACGTTTCAGAGAATTTATCGCCCCGAAATCTACAATGCGAACGCAGCAGCCGGGACATTTTACCAGCCCAACCTGAAGCACCAGGACTATTCGCTGACCCGGGTCATTTACGATCGCGACGAACGAAATCGCTTGGCGGTGGATCAGGGTAAGTTCACCGAAAAACACTTCATCAACCCATACCGCGCCGTCCTTGAGCAATTGTTTGCTCACCGCCCCGCCTGAGCATCACTTAGAAGAGGTCCCACCGTGAAGAAACTTCTCCCCACATCGACCGCTGGCAGCCTGCCGAAACCATCCTGGCTTGCGCAGCCCGAAAAACTGTGGTCGCCCTGGAAGCTGGAGGGCGAGGAATTACTGGAAGGCAAGAGAGATGCCCTGCGCCTTTCACTGGACGATCAGCAACAGGCCGGCATCGACATCGTCAGTGATGGCGAGCAAACACGCCAACATTTCGTCACGACTTTCATCGAGCACCTCGACGGGGTCGATTTTGCAAAACGCGAGACAGTCAGAATTCGCGATCGCTACGATGCGAGTGTCCCGACAGTCGTCGGCGCCGTGTCTCGCCAGAAGTCCGTGTTCGTCGAAGACGCCAAGTTTTTGCGCCAGCAGACCAAACAACCCATCAAATGGGCTTTGCCGGGTCCGATGACGATGATCGATACTCTCTTTGATGGCCATTATAAGAGCCGTGAAAAGCTTGCCTGGGAATTTGCCGGGATACTCAACGAGGAAGCAAAGGAATTGGAGGCTGCCGGCGTCGATATCATCCAGTTCGACGAACCTGCGTTCAACGTTTTCTTTGACGATGTGAATGACTGGGGTGTCGCCACTTTGGACAGGGCGATTGAAGGGCTGAAGTGCGAGACCGCCGTCCATATCTGCTACGGTTACGGCATAAAGGCCAATACGGATTGGAAAAAGACACTCGGGTCAGAATGGCGGCAGTATGAGGAAACTCTCCCCAGGCTGCAGAAATCCGGCATCGGTATGATCTCCCTCGAATGCCACAATTCTCATGTCCCAATGGATCTTCTGGAACTTGTTCGAGGTAAGAAAGTGATGGTCGGGGCCATCGATGTGGCAAGCAATACCATCGAAACCCCGGAGGAAGTCGCTGCAACGCTGCGCAAGGCGCTTAAGTTTGTCGACGCAGATAAACTTTGCCCCTGCACCAATTGCGGCATGGCCCCCCTGTCTCGTCGTGTGGCAAGAGACAAGCTGAATTCCTTGAGCGCAGGAGCTGAGATCGTCCGAAGAGAGCTCACTGTTTAGTTTTTTGATAGTCTGAACCTGCGGATGGCTGCCGTTCGCCGCCACCGCGCCCATCGCGACACACGCTGGGAGACTTACGAATGGCTATAAGTTCACGGCGCGGATCATCCTGACAGCTTCGACGGATGTCCGCCTCTTGGCGCAAAGCTGCCAAGACCGCCTGTTCTCTAAAAATCGGCCCTGTTTCTGCTGAGTGTTTGCGCCAAACGTCTCGGTTGGAAGACATTTATTCCAACGCCACCGACGTCTTCGTGACTTTTGCCAAACAAAACAACTTCCCAGACGCCGAAAATCTCGGGAGCACGACGGCCGCTAAGATCGCCGAAAAAAGTGGGTCTCAGTCAGCAGGACGTATTTGCCGAGAGCAGCAATTGCCTTTTGGAAATGGGGACAGTGGTGGCCATACGGTAGCAGCGATCCCAAGATAAAGAAGCCGTTGCCTCAGAACATCGCTTCAGCGGAAATTCCAAAACGATACTATCGGCCAGAGACTTGGCAATCAGTGACTTTGTCAAATCGAATGAAGGTGTGGCGTTCGTATTCCATCAAGGCTGAACGCGCGAATCGCTACGGCAGCTTTGCACCTGCGCACAAGGCATTGCGGTAGTATGAAAATCGGCTAACTTCGCAACGTCGACAGACAGGAAGAGCAACGAGGTGGCAATGATTGAACCCGGCGGGGATGAGCAATTAGTTACCCCACGTGACGACGGAGCAGCCAGGCATTTACCCGGGATGGAGTTGCCTGGCATTTGTTTGGCTGCGACGGATGGCACGACCGTCGATCTGCGTGAGCCGGGGTTAACCGTGGTCTATGCTTACCCCTGGACAAGCCCGCCCGGAGGAAAGGCGATTGACGGATGGGACGCAATACCCGGCGCGAGGGGATGTACACCACAGTCCTGTGCCTTCCGTGATCATTTCGCTGAACTGAAGGCATTGGGAGCAACGCGTCTGTTTGGCCTTTCTACGCAGACCACGGAGTATCAGCGAGAGGCAGCAGAGCGGCTTCACCTGCCGTTTCCTCTGCTTTCCGATCATTCACTCCTTCTGGTGTCAGCCCTTCGCCTTCCAACTTTCCAGGCTGGAGGCCTGACACTGCTCAAGAGGCTCACGATGATTATCGAAACGGGCGTTATCAAGCATGTCTTTTACCCGGTCCATCCGCCAGAGAAGAACGCAGATGCCGTCATCGATTGGTTGAGTGCTACGACATGATCAGCCCGCCATCGACATTAATTGTCTGGCCGGTGATGTAGGCCGCATCCTCGGAGGCGAGAAACGCCACCAAGGCTGCCACTTCGGCTGGTGTTCCTGCGCGGCGCATTGGAATGTTGCGCACCCATTCGGCCATGAGTTCGCCGGGCTTGTAGTCACCGAGCATCTGGCCCCAGACTCGGTCGTTATAATCCCACATTTCGGTGTGGATGATGCCGGGGCAAATGGCGTTGACGGTGATGCCTTCGGGCGCCAGTTCCTTTGCCAGACTTTGCGTGAGGCCGACGACGCCGAATTTTGAAGCGGCGTAGTGGGGGGTATAGATAAATCCCTGACGGGCCTGGCCGGAGGCGGTGTTAACCAGGCGGCCCTTGGTGCCACTTGCGCGGAAGCGGCGGATCGCTTCCTGGCAGCACAGGAACGCGCCCTTGGTGTTGACATCGAGGTTGAAATCCCACTGTTCCTGCGTCAGCTCCTCGATCTTGGAGATGGTGATGACGCCGGCGTTCTGGACGGAGATGGAAAGGGGACCGATTGCCTCTTCGGCTGCGCCATAGGCCTCGCGCACCGCCGCCGCATCCCGCACATCGAGGATCACGCCATGGGTGACTGAGCCGGTTTCGTCCGCCAGCTTTTTGGCGGCGTCATTGGTGTCCTTGTCGACAGAGGCGATGGCGACTTTCGCACCTTCCTCGGCAAAACGGCGGGCGATGCCGTAACCGATGCCCTTGTTGCCTCCAGTCACGAATACGGATTGACCTTCAAAGCGCCTCATCTCTCCTCCTTATGGGATAATGGCTATGTTTATGTGCCGACCAGTCGTTCGGCGGTGAACTTGTCGGTGACGAGAACATCGATCACGCCGGTTCGGAGCGCGCCGGCGATCGCCTCGGTTTTTTTCGAGCCGCCGGCGAGTGCAATGACGCGGTCGACATTGGAGAGGTTCTCCAGCGGAAGGCCTATGACCCGGTCATCGAGCGGTGTCTTGACGGGCTTGCCGTCCTTGTCGAAGAACCTGAGCGAAATATCGCCCACGGCGCCCGCCTGTGCCAGATCGGCAAGCTCCTTGGCGGAAAAGATATTGCCGGAACGGGCAAGAAGCTCCGATGGCTCGACGGCACCGACACCGACGATGGCGAGCGTGATCGAACCGAAAAGATCGATGGTTTCGCGCACGAAGGGATCGGCCAGCATCAAAAGCTTGGCCTCGCGAGAGGTGGCGACGCCGGGGACCGGCAGCAATTTCGGTTCGGCCTCCGTTAACCGCGCCAGCCGGGTGGTGATCTGGGTCGCGTGCGTCTGCACGGAAGGATCGCCCATGCCGCCCAGCGTCTGGACGATGTAACGCGCTTTGGCGCCCTTCAGCGGATGGATGTTTTCCACCATCTTGAAGATCGTCTGGCTCCAGCTGGAAACGCCGATGATCTCGTTTTGCGACAGCGTCACCTCGAGAAAATGCGCGGCAGCCTCGCCGATGCGGGCCATGATCGCGCCGTCGCGATCCTCGCTGCAATCGACGACAATGGCTTCCGGCAGGTCGAAGCGTTCGCGAAGCTGTGCTTCAAGATCGCTATAGGTACCGGGCGGCGGAATGATGCTGGTGCGCACGATACCTTCCGTTTCGGCACGCTTCAGCATGCGCGAGACGGTGGCCTGCGAAAGATTGAGATGTTCGGCAATCTCCGCCTGCCGCCTGTGCTCGCTGAAATACATCTGCGCCACGCGGGATATCATCCGAAGTTCGTTGATCCTGCCCATAAGCCCTCCAGGGTGAATTTTTATTCACCCTTACCCGACGTCACAGGTAACGTCGAGCGCGCAATCGCGTCGCGCCAGACGGCAAGCCGTTGCCTGCCGTCACCGGACGAAGGCGCGATGGCGTTGCCGTGACTGTTGAGCGCGGCGATGGCGTCGAGATCGCTCCATAGACCGAGGGCGAGGCCGGCAAGATAGGCCGCGCCAAGCGCGGAGGCTTCCGGCGCGTCACGCTGGATGACGGGGTGGTCCAGCATGTCGGCGACGCATTGCATGAGGAAACGGTTCTGGCTCGGCCCGCCATCCACGAACAGCTGTCCGAAGCCGGAGGGCGACTGCGCGCGCATGGTCGAGAAGACGTCATAAACCTGAAAGGCGATGGAATCGGTAACGGCGCGGGCCATCTGCGCGCGACTCGTGCTGAAATTGATCTGCGAAAATAGCGCGCGGCAATTTGAATCCCAATAGGGCGCGCCGAGGCCGACAAAGGCCGGGACGAAACCGGGGCCATCTGGTTCAGCGGTCGCGGCAAGCTCCACAAGAGATGCGACATCTGGCAGGCCGAGAATGTCCGTCATCCACGGCAGGGAGGCGGCAGACACAAGAATATTGCCCTCGAAGGCGAAAGTCGGCTTGCCGTTAATCCTCCAGGCAACTGTCGTGGTGATGCCGCGCTCTGGCGCGATGAAATGCGGCAGGGTCGTCATCACCGATGAGCCGGTGCCGAACGTCACCTTGCCGTCACCGGGATTGAAGGCGCCGTGGCCGAAGAGGGCGGCGTGGCTGTCGCCGACGGCAGCCAGAATAGGCGTGCCGTCCTTGATGCCGGGAACACCTGATGTCACGCCGAAGTCGCCGCTGCTGTCGCGCGGGTCGGGCAGGGCGTTGATGTCGATGCCAAAAAGGTCACAAAGCTCTTCGCTCCACACCTGCCGGTTGAGATCGAGCACCTGGCTTCGGGCCGCATTGGAGGCGTCGCAGGCATGCACCTTGCCGCCGGTCAGGCAGTGGATCAGCCAGCTATCGATGGTACCGAGGCGAAGGCTGCGGCCCTTCGGCGCACGCTCCAACAGCCAGCGCATCTTGGCGCCGGGAAACATCGGGTCAATAGGCAGGCCGGTCAGCGCCATGACACGTTCGGAATGGCCCTTGCCGATGAGATCGGTGCATTCCTGCGCGGTGCGACGGCATTGCCAGCTCAAGACCGGGCCAAGCGGCTCGCCTGTTTCGCCGTCCCAGATCGTCACCGATTCGCGCTGGTTTGAAATGGCGATGGCTTCAATGTTGACGGCAGAGGGTGCCGAAGACAGGCAGGCGGCAATCGCTTCGCGCACCGAGGCCCAGATACGGTTCGGATCCTGCTCCACCCAGCCGGGCTGCGGATAAGTTATGCCGACCGGCGATGAACCGCGCGCCAGCAATTCTCCTGTTTCAGAAACGAGAATGGCCTTGGAATTGGTGGTGCCCTGATCGATGGACAGAATGGCGCGCATCACTTGAGTTCTTTCGTCGGCAGTTTTTTCGTTTCAGCCTTGCGGTGATTAAACGACGATATTGCAAAGGGTGTCGCCGCGCATCCGAAGACACGCGACGACCCTGGGAGGAGACTTACTTTCTCTTGAGCAGCGCTGCTGCAGCCTCCGCGATGGCCGCGGGTGCCATGCCAAACTCATCGAGCAGCCATTCTGCCGAGCCGGTATGGGCAAAGACGCCCGGAACGCCGAGGCGCTTCATCGGCACGGGGGCGTGATCGACAACAACTTCGGCGATGGCAGAGCCGAGACCGCCGAAGATCGAATGTTCTTCAGCCGTCAGGATTGCGCCGGTTTCCTTCGCTGCGGCAATGATGGCCGCCTCGTCGATCGGGCGCACGGTTGCCATGTTAAGCACACGCGCCTTGATGCCACGACCGGCCAGAATATCGGCGGCCTTGACGATGCGGTGTGTGAGCGTGCCATTGGCGATCAGCGTTATGTCGGAACCTTCGCGCAGCAGGTTGGCGCGGCCGAGTTCAAAGACGTGGCCATCAGGCAGAAGGTCCGGCACGCCGACGCGCGACAGGCGAAGGAAGCAGGGCCCGGCATAGTCCGCAGCCCATTTGACGGCGGCGGCCGTTTCGATGCGGTCGCAGGGGGCAATCACCGGCAGGTTCGGCAGAACGCGGGTCCAGGCGAAATCCTCGATCGAGTGATGCGTCGGACCCAGTTCGCCATAGGCCATGCCCGAGGAGATGCCGATGAGCTTCACATTGGCGTTGGAATAGGCGAGGTCTGCCTTGATCTGTTCCAGCGCGCGACCGGTCAGAAAACAGGATGCGCCGCAGACGAAGGGAAGCTGGCCGCCATTGGCAAGGCCGGCGCCGACGCCCACCATATTCTGTTCGGCAATGCCGACATTAACGAGGCGCTCAGGGAATTTCGACTTGAAGCCTCCGAGCTTCGAGGAGCCGACCGAATCGTTGCAGACGGCCACGACCCTGTCGTTTGCAGCGGCCAGCGCTTCCAGCGTTTCGGCGAAGGCGTCGCGGCAATCATAGAGTTTGGCGGCGGTTACGGGCGCGTTCATTACAATGCCTCCGAAAGTTCTTTGACGGCAATTTCGTATTGTTCCTTGCTTGGAACCTTGTGGTGCCAGTCGACGCGGTCCTGCATGAATGAAATGCCGTGACCCTTATTGGTGTGCGCAACGACGCAATGCGGGTGCTCGCCGCGATGTTCGAGCGCCGGGACGATCTCTTCCATCGCGTTGCCGTTGATTTCGCTCACCTCCCAGCCGAATGCTTCAAGCTTCGGGCGAAGCGGCGCGACGTCGTTGGTTTCCGAGATCGCAGCACCCTGCTGGAAACGGTTATGGTCGATGATAAGCGTCAGATTGTTAAGCTCGAACTGCGCGGCGGACATGATGGCTTCCCAGTTGGAGCCCTCCTGCATCTCGCCATCACCGGTCATGACATAGGTATGGTAATCCGCTCCCGAAAGCTTGGCCGCCTTGGCCATTCCGACGGCAACTGGAAGCCCGTGGCCAAGCGGGCCGGTATTGGTCTCGACCCCCGGTACCTTGTTACAGTTGGGGTGGCCATTGAGGCGGGAATTGGGTTGCAGGAAGGTCGAGATTTCCTCTTCCGGGATAAAGCCACGTTTGGCGAGCGTCACATAAAGCGCGCAGGCGGTGTGGCCTTTCGACAGCACGAAACGGTCGCGGGCAGGGTTCTTCGGTTCTTCCGGCCAGATGCGTAATACGCGGAAATAAAGGGCGGTCATGATGTCGATCGCCGACATTTCTCCGCCGATATGGCCGGCACCCGCTTCGAAAACAGCCTGGACGTCGCGAAGGCGAATCTGGCGCGCAATGCGCTCTAGCTCTGTGGGCTGCATGGGATCCTCTTCAAAACATGCGTGTGAATATTTATACAGCTGTTTATATAATTGCAGACGTGGCGTTTCTGTCAAGCCGGAATTGTGAATTGTCCTGTTTCAATCCGTGCCGATTATTTCTGCCGCTTCATTTTCACCAATGATGAAGCGCACCTCCCCGCCTCATTCCTCGGTCCTTCAAAGGAGCCTGCTCAGCCTAAGTCCTTTGGCTGAAAGGGCTCTCCTTGCCACGCAGGAGCGCTTGCGCTGGATTCCCGCGATGCGCACCGGAACGGGATGAGAGGCGCAGGTGTGAAGCCATCCCATCACCCGCAAGGCCCGTCCCGCTCTCCAAGCCTATTGACAAGTTTCTCTCAACTGGCTTATGCATGTTTCACCGAGCATGAATAATTATTCTAATCGGTTTAAAAAATGCAAGATAGCCACTTGGAGGAGCCATGTCCGTGCTTGAACGCAATGAGGGGGTTACGCACACCAGAAGCCCGCTTGCCTGGCTAAGCGGTGCGACCGGACCTCTTTTGGGCCTGCTGCTGCTGTGTGTTTTCCTGACCTTCACCAGCGAAAATTTTCTGTCGCTTCGAAACGGTCTCAACATCCTCGACCAGATCACCGTGCTCGGCATCATGGCCGTTGGCATGACCTTCGTCATTCTGCTCGGCGGCATCGATCTGTCCGTCGGTTCGGTGCTGGCGCTGTCTATGATGATCATGGGCTGGACAGCCAATGTCGCGGGCATGCCCATGGGCATGGCCATCATGCTGGCGCTCATCGCATCCGCAGCCTGCGGCCTTGTCGTCGGCGTTCTCGTCACCGCCTTCCGAGTTCCGGCCTTCATCGCGACGCTTGCCATGATGTCGGTGGCGCGCGGCCTTGCCAATATGATCACGGACGGTCAGCAGATCGTCGGTTTCCCTGACTGGTTCATGATGCTGGCCATCGACCGCCATTTCGGCGTGCTGACGGCGACCGTGCTGCTGATGCTGGTCGTTGTTCTGGTATCGTTTCTTTTCCTGCGCTTCCGCTCCGAAGGCCGCACCGTCTATGCGGTTGGCGGCAACCCGGAAGTGGCGCGACTTGCCGGCATCAACGTCGCCCTGGTGACGATCTGCGTCTATGTTGCCTGTGCGGTTCTTGCCGGTCTTGCGGGTATCGTTCTTGCAGCCCGTCTCGACTCGGTGCAGCCCTCCAGCGGTTTTGGCTACGAGCTGGATACGATTGCGGCTGTCGTCATCGGCGGGACCTCGCTTTCGGGCGGTGCCGGCGGCATCGGCGGAACGCTGATCGGCGTGCTCATCATCGGTGTGCTGCGCAACGGCCTCAACCTGCTCAATGTTTCTCCCTTTCTGCAACAGGTCATCATTGGTGTGGTTATCGTGCTGGCCGTGGGCGCTGAAACATTGCGTCGGCGCAGAAGCTGAATTTGCCTGCGGAGGGCGATGAGCCGTCCGCGCAATAGACGACCCTCCCGGTATGGGAGGCGTGAAAAGCGGCCGAAGGGGAGGAGGTTTGATCTGCCCGAAGGTCAAAAATCAACAAATGGAGGAATAATCATGAAATTTTCACGCATTCTGCTGACATCCGCCGCACTTCTGGCCCTGTCGCTCGGTTCGGCCAACGCCGCCGAAGTCAAGAAGATCGGCCTTGCCGTTGCCAATCTTCAGGCGAACTTCTTCAACCAGATCAAGCAGGCCGTCGAAGCCGAAGCCAAGACGCGCGGCATCACCGTCGTAACCGTCGATGCCAAGGGCGACGGTCCGACGCAGGTCAACCAGATCCAGGATCTCCTGACGCAGAACATCGACGCGCTGATCTATATTCCGGCTGGTGCCGCTGCGGCGACCGTTCCGGTCAAGCTTGCCAAGGCGGCCGGTGTGCCCGTCATCAACATCGACCGCAATGCCGACGGCGCACCGGGCGATACCTTCCTCGCCACCGATTCCGTCGCTTCCGCCAAGTCGGTCTGCGACTACATCATCAAGCAGGCAGGCGGCTCGGGCAAGATGGTCATCATTCATGGCCAGAAGGGCACGACACCGGAAGTCGACCGCACCAAGGGCTGTATGGAATCGGTCAAGGCCAATTCCGGCGTGAAGATCGTTGCCGAACAGTGGTCCAACATGTGGAGCCAGGATGAAGGCTTCCAGATCATGCAGAACATGCTGCAGGCCAATCCGGACGTTTCCATCGTCTTTGCCCAGGCAGACGGTTTGGCGCTCGGCGCGGCACAGGCGATCAAGGTCGCCAACCCCTCGCAGAAGATCGTCGTTGGCGGCTTCGATGGCGACACGGCAGCGCTTGAGGCGCTGAAGAACGGCGTTTTTGACGTGACAGCGACGCAGCAGACCCAGAAGATGGGCCGCACGGCTGTGGAAATGGCCGTCAAGATCGTCGGCGGCGAGAAGGTTCCGGCCGTGCAACTCTCCGAGGCGACGCTGACGACGAAGGAAAACGTCGACGGCTTCATTGCCAACCACCCCTGATGCATCCGCCCCCGCGCACTCTAGCCGGATGCGCGGGGGCGTCATCTGTTCGTTTTCAGGCAATTCGGACGCAAAGCCGTGGCGCATCGCTGCCACGCGTGTTTCCCAGGAGGTCCCGTCATGCGCGAGCCGGTTCTTTCGCTCCGTGGCATCAGCAAACGTTACGGCCCGCTCGAGGTTCTGAAAAGCGTCGATCTCGACGTCTATCCGGGTGAAGTCGTGGCGTTGCTGGGTGAAAACGGGGCGGGCAAGTCCACCCTGTCAGGCATCATCGCCGGTTCCCGCGAGCCGTCAGAAGGAAAGATGACCTGGCTTGGCCAGCCCTATACGCCCGCTTCGCCGCGTGAGGCGATAGACAAGGGCATTGTACTCATTCATCAGGAGCTGAAGCTTCTGCCGGAGCTTTCCATCGCCGAAAACGTCTTCATCGGCCGCTGGCCGATGAAGAACGGCATCGTCGACCGCGCCGAAATGGTGCGAAGGGCGCAGCAGCAGCTGGCGCGGCTCAATCTGCATATTCCCGCAACCCGCAAGGTGGCGGGCCTTTCGACCGCGAACCAGCAGCTGATCGAAATCGCCAAGGCGCTGGCGCTCGATGCCAAGCTCCTGATCCTCGACGAGCCGACGGCGGCCCTTGGCGGTGCAGAAACCCAGGCCCTGTTCGAGCAGGTTCGCAAGCTGCGCTCAGAGGGCGTCGGCATCATCTATATTTCCCACCGCATGGAAGAGATCAGGCAGATCACCGACCGCATCGTCGTGCTGCGCGACGGTGAGCGGGTGCACGAATTTGAAGACAGCGCGACACCTGTGCGCACCATCGTCGAAAGCATGGTCGGCCGGTCGCTGGAACGCCTGTTCCCGGCGCTGCCCGAACCGCAGGAAAAAACGGTGCTAGAGGTCAAGGGGCTGACTGGCACGGGCAATTCTTTCCGCGACATCAGTTTCGGCGTGCGTGCAGGCGAAATTCTTGGAATTGCCGGGCTGATCGGCGCGGGGCGTACCGAACTGGTGCGTGCCATTTCCGGTGCCGATCCGACCAGTGCGGGCGAGGTTTTGCTCGATGGACAGGTGCTGACGCTGAAAAGCCCGGCGGATGCGATTGCGAAGGGCATCGTCATGGTGCCGGAAGACCGCAAGCTTCAAGGGCTGGTTGTCGAGCATGAGATCGGTGAGAACCTGATCTACGCCAATCTCGACCGTGTCGGCACCGGCTGGATAACGCCTAGCATCAAGCGTGCTTTTACGAAGGAGGCAATTGCCAAATTCGGCGTGAAGGGCCGCAGCGAACAGCCTGCCTCGGATCTCTCCGGCGGCAACCAGCAGAAGGTCGTCATCGCCAAATGGCTTGCACGTAACCCGCGCGTGGTTGTGCTGGACGAGCCGACGCGCGGCATCGATGTCGGCGCGCGGGCTGGCATTTACGATATTATCGTCGGTCTGGCCAAAAGCGGCGTTGCCGTCATCGTCGTCAGTTCCGATCTCGAAGAGGTGCTGGGCGTTTCAAACCGTATCCTCGTTCTTGCACAGGGAAAACAGGCCGGAATCCTCAATCGCGACGAGGCCAACGACGTCTCGGTCATGGAACTGGCAACCATCTGAAGAAGGAAATAGAGATGTCCACCATCACGCTCAACGCGCCGAAACTTTTCGATCTTTCCGGCCAGGTGGCGTTCGTCACCGGTGCCGGTTCCGGCATCGGCCAGCGGATCGCCATGGGGCTTGCCCAGTCCGGTGCCGATGTCGCGCTGCTTGACCGCCGCACCGATGACGGCCTGGCGCAGACGGCCGATTTCATTGCCAGGGCTGGTCGCAAGTCGATCCAAATCGCCGCCGATGTTACCAGCAAGCAGGCGCTGAGCGAAGCGGTAGCACGCACGCAGGCCGAACTCGGTGCTCTCTCGCTTGCCGTCAATGCCGCCGGCATCGCGAACGCCAATCCTGCCGAGGAAATGGAGGAAAGCCAGTTCCAGACGATGATGGACATCAACCTGAAGGGTGTGTTCCTCTCCTGCCAGGCGCAAGCCAATGCCATGCTGAAGAACGGTCGCGGCGCAATCGTCAACATTGCCTCCATGTCCGGCGTCATCGTCAATCGCGGCCTGATGCAGTGCCACTACAATGCATCTAAGGCTGGCGTCATCCACATGTCCAAATCCATGGCGATGGAATGGGTGGGGCGCGGCATCCGCGTCAACACCATCTCGCCGGGTTACACCGCGACGCCGATGAACACGCGGCCGGAAATGGTGCACCAGACGAAACTGTTCGAAGAGCAGACCCCGATGCAGCGCATGGCGGGCGTCGATGAAATGGTCGGCCCGGCGATCTTCCTGCTGTCAGATGCGGCGAGCTTCGTGACGGGCGTGGACCTTTTAGTAGATGGCGGGTTCTGCTGCTGGTAGGGTTTGCGCGGCAGCGCCGCCCGAATTGATGACCACGTGCAAGAGGTAAGGTGGTCTGCCTTTTGATTTTACGCCCGGCTTTCGCCGGGCGTTTTTTATTCACCGCACAGGCGCGTGAAGACTAGGCAACCTGCTTCTGCGCCACTTCCTCGACAACCTCGCCCTTCAGATAGGCAACGAGGTCCTTGATCGTCACGACGAGCAGACCGTGGCGTTCGGCGAAGATTTCGAGCTGGGGCAGGCGGGCCATGGTGCCGTCGTCATTGGCGACTTCGCAGATGGTGCCGCAGGGGTACTTGCCTGCCAGGCGGCACAGATCGACGGCGGCTTCCGTGTGGCCGGTGCGGCCGAGCACGCCTGCAGGGTTGGCGCGTAGCGGGAAGATATGGCCGGGGCGGGCGAAGTCTTCGGGACGCGAGCCTTCCGACACCAGCGCACGCACGGTCTTTGCCCGGTCTGCAGCGGAAATGCCTGTCGTGGTGCCGGGAATATAGTCCACGGAGACGGTGAAGGCTGTCTTGAGAGATTCGGTATTGCGCGACACCATCAGCGGAATGTCGAGCGCGTCGAGGCGCTCTCCCGGCATGGCGACGCAGATCAGCCCGCGCGCATGGTTCATCATGAATGCGATCTGCTGCGGGGTTATGCTGTCGGACGCGGCGATGATATCGCCTTCGTTTTCGCGGTCTTCGTCGTCAACGACAATTACCATCTCGCCACGGGATATGGCTTCGATTGCGTCTTCAATTTTAGCAATGGTCATTTTCTTTCAAGCCTTTCAAGGGTTATGCCGTTTTGCGGCATTTTCGCGCTTCAAGAAGCGCCAAATATCCCTTGGGCGAACAATGCAATGTGAAGCCCGCTGCATGCGGGCGTCTTTTGCCTTGTCCTCTTCCATCCGGACTATACCGTCGGCTCCGGCCTCTCACCGGATCTGCTGACCTTCCGGCTTTGGAGACCGGAAGCGCTCGCGGGCTCCGGGAAAATCCCGATACCGCCGGTGGGGAATTGCACCCCGCCCTGAGAACATTGCCAACATAAGTTATCAAATGGGGAGGACGCAAGCGGCAATATTTTGCCAGCCTCCGCGCGCGCGAAACGGATATCTCGATTATATTCGAGACCGGGTATTTCATTTCGGAATTAGAATTGTCTGGGGTAAGAGACCAGAAGGCGGCGTTTACGTCGGATCGTTAAACAGCTTACGAAGCTCCCGCTCCAACTGATCCTGCGTATAAGGCTTGCCGAGCCGTGCAACGTCAAGATCAACTCCAGGCGGCAGTTCTGCATAGCCCGAGGCGATGAGTATCGGAAGCTTTGGGACAATATGGCGCACTGCAATTGCCAGATCTCCACCGGTCATGCCGGGCATTGAATAGTCGGTGATCAGGAGGTCAAAGCCGCTTCCGTCTCCCAGATGTTCCAGTGCCTCTTTCCCCGAATGCGCTTCAACGACATCGTGACCGAGGTCCATCAGCATATCGGCTGAGCTCATCGCTATGAGAGGGTCGTCATCCACCAGCAGTATTCGTTTCGGTCCTGAGGCGCTCGCGGTCGGGCCAGCCGAGACCTCAATCGCTGCGGAGTCATTTGTGATTTCGGATGTCGAGATTGGGATCCACAGTTCCGCCCTTGTGCCCTTACCCAGTTCGCTTGTCAGCTTGAGGTCGCCTTTCAACTGGGACGCCAGGCCATGGATCATGGAAAGACCAAGACCGGTGCCTTTTCCAAGTTCCTTGGTCGAAAAAAACGGCTCGATAGCCTTTAGCAGCGTGTCACGATCCATTCCGTGGCCCTGGTCGACGACCGAGAGGACGACGTAATTGCCTGCCGCAAGCTCACCGGCCTGGACGTTCTGATGGACATCGTGCAGCCCGATAACGATCTCGCCTCCGTCAGGCATGGCATCACGGGCATTGACAACGAGATTGAGGAGCGCGAGCTCGACCTGGTTGGCGTCGGCCGAGACCAGAGGAAGGTGATCTGGCACGTCAGTTTTGATCACCACTGTTGAGCCGACGGACCTTTTCAGAAGGTCTTCCATTCCGGTGACCAGCGCTCGCATATCGACCGGGTCAATGCGTAGGTCCTGCCGGCGCGAGAAAGCGAGAAGCCGCTGGGTGAGGGAAGCGCCACGTTTTGCGCCCTGTTGGGCACCCTCGATGAGACGGACTGCCCTTGCGTCATTGCCAACGTATTTTCGCAGTAACTCAAGATTGCCAAGGACGGCCATCAGGAGGTTGTTGAAATCGTGCGCCACGCCGCCGGTGAGTTGGCCGATCGCTTCCATCTTCTGGGACTGGCGCAACTGTTGCTCAGCTCGTTCTCGTTGGCTTACCTCTTCCATGACAGTAGCATATGCTTCTTCCAGTTCACGCGTTCGCTCCGCGACGCGCTCTTCCAGAACCTCATTCAACTGCCGTTGATGCTCTTCCGCTTTCAGACGTGAGGTTATGTCGGCCGATACGCCAACAAGCTTGATGGCCTTGCCAGTGCGGTCCCTGTAGAGCTGGGCACGGATCTCCACCCAGTGGGTAGACCCGTCATTCCAGACCGTTCGGTATTCTATCGCGTAGTCGGCGCCCGTTTCGATCGTTGCACGAACAGCCAACTGCATGCGCTCGAAGTCATCAGGATGGACCGATGCTAAGAGGTCCGCATAGGAAAACTCTTCGTCGGGACCGCGGCCAAAAATTAATCGACATGTTGCCGAAGTGGTCAGTTCATTGGTTGCAAGATCGAGCTCCCACGCGCCAAGTCGGCCGGCGGCAAGGGCCGTCTGGAGGCGACGCTCGCCTTCATCGAGTGCTTCCATTCTGGCCCGGGCATCGAACTGCCGCCGGCGACCGCGCATGGCCGACCGGGCAACGCTTATGAAAGTCGTCGCATGAAAAGGTCGCTCGACAAAGCTCACATTTCCCAGAACCTCAGACAGCCTCGCCCCAGTCGGGTTGCGTTCAGGTCCTCCGCCGCGGTTTGTCAGGATAATGAATGGCAGGTCAGACCAACTGGGCTGCGCTGCGATCCAAGCAAAAATCCCTTTCAGGTCCGCTGAACGAAATGCCTCCTCGGTCACCACAGCGAAGGCGATGTTGTCCCCCAGATGGGCGACAAACGACGCAATATCAGCCACGGTGGTGGAAGATACACCAGCTTCCTTCAGGAGTGACGCTGCAATTTGCGCATCGCGGCCGATCGGAGCATAGACAAGTGCGCGTGTGTCGCCGTTAGGAATTCTTGCTACCCTCCCCGTTGAGAGGAAGAAGCGGGTGTTGATCGCCGACAAAGTTTGGAACGCCGCGAAGGATGCCCTGGAAGTCGGAAAGTGGTTCTCCGAGGGTCAGTCCGTTGCCGGATATTCTGAACTCACGGATCGTGTCTTCGTGAGGACCTGTGCGCTTCTTGATCACTGATACGGCGCGACGCACTTTTCCGAGCGCCTCGAAATATCTCAGAAGGATGACGCTATCTGCCAGATAAGTGACATCGACGGGCGATTTCATGTCCCCGACGAGGCCATGCTGGGCGACCGTCAGGAATGTATTGGCTCCCTGCCTGTTGAGGTACTGTAGCAGTTCGTGCATGTGCAAGATGAGAGCATTCTCTTCCGGCATAGAAGCCTGGTAGCCATTGATGCTGTCGATCACCACTGTCTTGGCATCGAAAGTTGATACCCGGTCGCGCACACGCTGTGCAAATTCCCCCGGTGATAGTTCGGCGGCATCGAGTTGCTCGATGTGGACGTGCCCATCTGCCTGCAGCTTCTCCAAGTCGATACCCATTGATCTGGTGCGTGCGTAAAGGAGACCAAGTTCTTCATCGAAAATGAAGACCGCAGCCTTTTCCCCACGCTCGACTGCGGCGTTGACGAACTGCAGAGCAAACAGGCTCTTTCCGGTTCCAGCAGGGCCGATGAGGAGAGTGCTTGATCCACGCTCCACGCCCCCACCGAGCAGGCCGTCGAATTCGGAAAGACCGCTCGAGAGGGTCGTTCGTTCGAATTCGGTTCTGTGCTCAATCGCGCGAAGGCGCGGAAAAACCGCAACGCCACCAGTCTTGATAGTGAAATCATGATAGCCGCCGCGAAACGACTGACCGCGATACTTGATCACTCTCAACCGACGCCGCTCGGAGCCGTAATCGGGAGCAAGCTGTTCGAGATGAATGACACCGTGAACTACGCTATGGACCGTCTTGTCAAAATTTTCCGACGTCATGTCATCAAGCAGCAGCACCGTTGCATCGGAGCGAGCGAAGAAGTGTTTCAATGCGAGGATTTGTCTGCGGTATCGCAACGAACTCTGCGCTAGAAGGCGAATTTCAGAGAGGCTATCAATTACGACGCGTTGAGGTTTGATCCGCTCAAAGGCTTGGAAAATCAGTTTTGTCGTTTCACCCAACTCGAGATCTGAGGAGTAGAGTAGGCTTTGCTGTTGTTCGGCGTCGAGAAGGCTTTCCGGGGGGACGAGTTCAAATATCTCGATCCCGCTACCAATCTCCATGCCATGCGATCTGGCGCAATCGCGCAATTCTTCGTCCGTTTCCGACAGGCTGATGTAAAGGCAGCGCTCGCCGCGTATTTCTCCTTCAATAAGGAACTGCAAAGCAATCGTTGTTTTGCCAGTCCCTGGAGAGCCCTCAAGTAAAAAGACATGCCTGCGCGTAAAGCCACCGGAAAGAACATCATCCAGTCCCTTGACGCCAGTTTCTGCTTTTTGACTTAGAACCTGATGCATGTTTCCTCCGGACTTTCTAAAATATCTAGGGCGCGACCTCAGGAGAATCAAGGGCGTAGGCGCGGGAGTGTCTGAGCCCGGACTACCAACGGCGCCCGCCGCAGCGCCGCAGCGCGCAGCGTTTGGCGACGGTTGGCACCGTAATTTGTAGAGGCCTGAAGCTGACTTCACCGGGTGCGCGTGGCTCTTTCGGGAGTAATCTGCGGAGGTCAGGTCACAAACAGCATCTCGATTGAGTCCCCGGGGAAGAAGGTTCTTCTTCCGAAGACTGGATCAACCTTAAGCACTGAAGCAAACCCTCCTCAGTTGCGTGTTTTTAATGGCACGCGCGTTGTGTTCACTCGCAGGACGTTCGGGCGCCGCCGTTGTGGTGTGAAGATCGGACCGATCGATAAGCATGCCGTTGGGAAGCGAGTGGACGCGAAGCTTGTTTGTAATGTAGTCGCCGACACTGCCCGCTTATATTTTGGAATCTCAGAGAGGCTTGCCGAACCCACGCATAATAACTGCAATCACTCGCTCAACCGCGCTTTTACCAAGCTCAAATCTGGGCGTTTGCGGCAGGGTTTCACCGGGGGGGAGCATCAGCTGTTCAAACCGACGCGAGACAGGATCAAGGTTTGCCAAAAGATGGACCGACGTACCGCGTGCGAACTCGTAATTCCAGATGACATCTTCCAGATCGAGTTCGGGAAAGGTTTTCTGCATCGCTTTGATAAAGCGATGCGCCGCATGGCTGTTGATGTTGAAATTGTTGTATCCGGCGCGGGCATCGACGCGCATCTGGAAAACGTTCCGGACGTAAAGGCTTCCGCCGTCGCTGGACCGGGAAGCGGTCAGGATGGGCTCGATCAGAGCCTCGAGGATCTGGCGGGGCGTCAGCGCCGCTTCGCCTGCCGCCTGTTCCATTTCGGTGAGGCGCGATAGGCGCTGCTGGTTTACGTCGCCGGTGATCTCCTGCGTTGCGAGACGGACAAGTGCATCCTTCGACTGAAAGTAATAATTGACCGCTGCCGTATTGGCACCAGACGCCTCGGTAATATCGCGCACGGTCGTGCCCTTGGGGCCTTTGCGCGCAACGAGTTCCTTGGCAGCACTCAGGATCGCATCGCGTGTTTCACTCCGGCGCGTTGTTGCGTCTTCCTCTTCCATGGAGGTCTCCATCCCTGTCTTGCCTGTTTTCTTTAGTTACGATGCTCTACCGAAAAAAACAGACTTGCACCAGCAGATGTTTGAATATAACGTTCAAAACAAATGTTTCAATGATGTGTTTGACAAAGACATATCGTGAATGAAGCTGGGAACGTGACGGGAACGACATGATGCAAGCAAACGTCGATACGGGACAGTATCGGTATGCGCCGATGCGGGGCAGGCCCAAGATTGCCCTGCCGGACGGTGCGCGCCTCGCCTTCTGGCTGGCGCCGAACATCGAGCACTACGAATGGCAGCCACCGGTCAATCCCAATCGCTTTCCGTTCCGTACCCTGCCGGACGTCCTGTACTATTCCTCGCGCGATTATGGTAATCGCATCGGCTTCCGCCGTATTGCGGACGAGATGGCCAAGCGCGACATTCGCGGATCGGTTTCGCTTTCGGTGGCCGTATGCGACCATTATCCTGATATCATCAAGCGCTGCAACGATCTGGGCTGGGAACTTTTCAGCCATGGGGTCTACAACAGCCGCTACTTCTACGGCATGACGCCTGACGAGCAGCGCCAGGTCGTCATCGATTCCCGCGAGACACTGGCGAAGGTCGGTCAGCGGCTGGACGGCTGGCTGACGCCGGCCATTACGCCAAGCCTCGAGACCCAGGAAATTCTGGCGCAGGAAGGTATTCGCTATACCCTCGACTACTTCCATGACGACCAGCCGATGCCGCTCAACTTGAAAAGCGGCAAGCTTATTTCGGTGCCCTATTCCATCGAGATGAACGACATTCCGATGGCGGCCTGGAACAATAACTCGGTGGACGAAATGTTCGCGTCACTGAAGGCGCAGTTCGACCGGCTTTATATCGAAGGCGCCGACAGCGCCCGCGTAATGTGCTTTGCGATCCACCCACTGGTGCTCGGGCATCCGCATCGCATCGATGCCTTTGCCGAATTCCTCGACTACGTCAAATCGCATGATCAGGTCTGGTATCCGACGGCGCGCGAAATCGCCGACTGGTATTACGGGCACCACTACGACCAGATGTCCGCTTGGCTGTCCGAGCTTGAGGGAGAGCAATGATGATCCGACCAACCGGACCCGCCTATCTCGAAACGCCGCTGCGCCGTCACCGTCAGATGGATCACGACTTCTACGCCTGGCGCGACACCTGGAGCGAGCGCAGGCTTCAATGGTCTGGCGACACCACGCTCGGCGTCTGGATCCAGATTGCCGTCGAGTGGTTTCCACTCAACATCTCCGGCAAGCCTTTTCTGCCGGTCGGTGCGCCGAACCGGGCATGGCCGGACACGCAGACCTACACCCAGCGCGATTACGGTCACCGGGTCGGTATCTTCCGGATGATGGATGCGCTGAAGGCAAGGGGACTGACAGCAAGCGCCTTCCTCAATGCCCGTGTCGCACAGCGTTACCCGATCCTGATGCGGGAAATTCTCGGTGAGGGGTGGGAAATCGTAGCGGCGAGCCTTGATGCCGGTTCGATCCACCACGAAGGGCTGGATGAAAAGACGGAAGCCGCGATGATTGCCGAAACGCTCACCATCTTCGATGGTTTCGGCGTAACACCTGTTGCATGGCATTCACCATCCTGGTCGCAATCGACGCGCACGCCGCGCCTCTTGGTCGAAGCCGGCGTGACGGCGATTGCAGACTGGGTCAATGACGAGGTGCCTTATCGTTTCGACACCGGTGCCGGCGAGATCATTGCGCTGCCCTCGACGATGGAGCTTTCCGACCGTGAAATGCTCGCTGTTCGAAAGCAGCCTCTGCAGGATGTGGAACGCAGCTTCATAGCGGCCGCCAGGCGTCTGACTAAAGAAGCAAAGGAAATTGGGCACGGCCGTCTGCTTACGATCAACCTTTCGCCCTGGATCATGGGGCAACCCTACAGGATTGCCGCTTTCGAGCGGATACTCGACCAGATTTTCGCGATCGAGGGTGCCAAGAGCGTCACCGTTCCCGAAATAATCGAGGCAACGATTGGGCTTTAGCGCCTGAGCGTTACCTCACGCACCGGATAGACCCAGATGGTTTCAACGCCTCGCCTTTCAGGGGAGCGCAGCCTCATGCTGCTTTCCCTTTCGATCTCGGCCGCCTTTCTGATCGAAGGGCTCGACAGCACGATCATGGTATCGGCAATCCCGGCGATTGCGGCCGACTTCGGCATTGAGCCTCTGCGCGTCAATCTGGCGCTCTCGATCTATCTCGTGACGCTGGCGGCCGTGATCCCGGCAAGCGCATGGCTGGCTGATCGTTTTGGTGCGAAACGTATCTTCCTGTGGGCGATGGGCGCATTCATGCTGATGTCGGTGGGCGCTGCGCTGGCGCAGGACCTTGCGACGCTTGTCGCGATGCGCGCCTTGCAGGCGGTGGCCGGGGCGCTAATGACGCCGATTGGCAGGTTGCTTCTCATTCGAGCGGCACCGAAGGATCAACTGGCCTCGGCCATTGCCTGGATGTCGACGCCGGCACTTGTCGGTCCGGTGCTGGGGCCGTTGATCGGCGGCTATGTGGTAACCTACCTTTCCTGGCAGTGGATCTTTTTTGTGAAGATGCCCTTCGGCATTCTCGGCATGATTTTCGCAGCGCGTTTGCTGCCACGCGACGAGCCCGGGGAACGCTATAATTTCGACCTCTGGGGTTTCGTGGCCTGTGCCGTGTTTCTCGGCGCGGTACAGCTGCTGCTCGACCAGCTGGTTCATGTCTTCCTGCCGATCTCCGCGATCCTTGTCATGATTGCAATCCTGCCGGTCTGCGTTTTGTTCTACGCCCGCCATATGGCGAGGCGTGAAGCGCCAGCGCTTGACCTCACGCTATTGAAGCTGCGTCTGTTCCGGGTGGGCTTCTTCGGCGGGGGACTTTCGCGCCTTGGCTTCAATGCCTTGCCTTTCCTTTTCCAGCTGCAATTGCAGATCGGTTTTGGCTGGAGCGCGGCGGATGCCGGCTGGATTGTCTTCATCGTTGCCGCAAGCGCGATTGCACTCAAACCCATGATGCGGCGGGTGCTGGCGAAATTCGGTTTCAAGGTAACGCTGTTTGGTAACGCCATGCTGGGTGCGGTGACCATTGCGCTGATCGGCTGGATCGGACCGGACACACCACTCGCGATCACGGTCTGCGTCGTCTTCCTGTTTGGCGTCATGCGCTCTCTTCAGTTCAACACGACGAACGCGCTTCTCTTCGCCGATATTCCCAGGACGAGGCAAAGCGCGAGTACCTCGCTTGGCGGTGTCGGCCAGCAATTGTCGATGGGATTGGGCATCTCCGTTGCGGCGGTACTGGTGGCGCAAATCCAGGCAATGGGCGTGACAATACCGGCGGATGCCATCTCGGCCTCCATTTTCGTCGTTGCCGGATTAACCGCTTTGTCCGGCATTTTTTTCCTCGGATTACAACATGCCGATGGCGCTGACGTAAGCCGCCACAAAGCATACAGTGCAAGGAGCTGACGCTCATGAAGGCTACAGAAAACACAGAAGCAACGGCAAAGGCAGGCATCGGACTTGCCGGCCTTTCGGTGGCAGAGGCAGGGCGGCAAATCGGGAGCGGCGAGATCACGCCATCGGCTTTGTTGGAAGCCGTATTTGCCCGCATCGATGCGGTCGACGGCGTGATCTATTCCTATCTGCGCATGGATCGAGACGCTGCGCGCGAGAACGCCGTCGCATCGGACGAGCGGGCCGCAAGCGGGACGCTGCTCGGCCCGCTTGATGGCATTCCCTTCGCGGTTAAGGACAACATCTACACCGCGGGCATGGAAACGACCGGCGGCTCACGTGTTCCGCAGAGCCACGATCCCGACATGACAGCCACGCTGGTAACGCGGCTGAAAGCGGCTGGCGCCATTCTCGTGGGAAAGCTGAATACCTGGGAATACGGCACAGGGACCGGTGCCGTACATTTCGATCTTGATGCGCCGCCAAGCCGTAACCCCTGGAATACCGCGCATTTTACCGGTGGATCCTCGACAGGCTCGGCTGCGGCTGTCGCGGCGGGCACCGCACTGTTTTCAATCGGTACCGATACGGGCGGTTCGGTGCGCCTGCCAGCCGCGGCCTGCGGTCTCGTCGGGCTGAAGGCCACCTTCGGTCGCATCAGCCGTCATGGCGTCATGCCGAATTGCTGGAGTTTCGACACGCCAGGTCCACTGGCGCTCAGCACCGAGGACACGGCACTCATCTATGATGTGATTGCCGGTTTTGACGAAGCCGATCCCGTCAGCCTTTCCGTGCCGGTTGAGCCGACACTGCCGGGTCTGAAGGACGGCGTAAAAGATCTGAAGATCGGGTTCGTCCGCAATCTCGATCCGGGTGGCGTAGCGCCGGAGCCGGCTATTCTCGATGCTCTTGCCAAAAGCGCGGCGATGTTTGCCGCACTGGGCGCTGAGGTGGTCGAAATCGACCTGCCGATTGCGCCATCCGAATATCGCTCGATCGCCATGCCGATCAACCGGGCGGAGAGTTTTTCCATTCATGAGCGCGACTATCTCGAGCATCGGCATCTTATGGGCCGTTCGCTGCGCGAAAAGCTCGAAATGGGCATGTATCTGAGGGCTGCCGACTACCTTGCAGCCCTGCGCCAGAGGCGTGCGCTTGTTGCCCGCACTGATGAGATTTTCGCGAAGGTCGATGTGCTTTTGCTACCGATGACCTATCGGGTGGCGCCGCCCATTCACGACAATCCGGCGGTCATTTCCTATACGGCAGGTTCTGCCGGTAGCCCGTTCTCGCTGTCCGGCCATCCGGCGCTGGCGCTGCCTGCTGGGTTTTCGCCGGAGGGCCTGCCGCTGTCCGTACAGCTGGCGGCCGGGTTCAGGAACGAAGCGCTGCTGATGCGCGCGGCGTGGGCGCTCGAACAGGTTCTGACCCCCAACCCGATGCGGGCAGAGCCACAGCATGTTCTTTCAATCGCCACCAGGGCAGAAGGGTAAGTCGCATGTCTCAGGATACCAAGGATTTGGGCCTTGCCGTTCAGGTGCTGTGGAGAGGTTGCGGCGAGACGGCCCCGACCGGCGATGAACTGGCCGCTGCCGCGATCACGTTCCGCAAGGCGCTTGAAGTGGGACGCATGATCCCGCGCGTCACGGATAAAACCTTCGAGCCGCTGGTTGGACCGCGCCGCGATCTGGAAGTCTAAAAATAATAAAAATGAATGAAACATCCATTTGAAATGTTCATTCGAATTCTGTAGCCTGATTAAAATATAAAGGGGAACGACCATGAAAAAAATCTACGCCATCATTGCCCTGCTCGCCGTTGCGGCTGGGCCCGCCTTTGCCCAAGAACCGTTGAAGAGTGCACTCGACGGCAATGCACCACCCTTCGCCCAACCGAAGATGGACGGTTCCATCGAAGGTCTGACCGTCGACATGACAAACGAGATTTCCAAGCGCCTCGGCCGCAAGATTACAATCGACGCCATGGCATTTTCGGCGCTGATTCCGGCCCTGCAGGCGGGCACCTACGACATGCTGTCGGTTCCGATGACGGTAACGAAGGAACGCTCCGACATCTTTCTGCTGACGGAAGGTATCTGGTCTGCCGATCTCGCCTTCGTGACCAAAAAGGATGCGCCGGCGCTGAAGAGCTACGACCAGCTGAAGGGCAAGGTCATTGCCGCCAACAAGGGCAACGCCGACGAGAAGTGGGCGCGCGAGAAGGCCGGCGAAATCGGCTGGACGATCGAGTCCTATGCATCGCTCAGCGATGCCGCGCAGGCCGTTCAGGCAGGGCGCGCGGATGCGGCGATCATGAACGTGCCGACTGCGTTGACCTTCGCCAAGCGCAATCCGGCACTGAAGGCTGCCGACCTGAAGGAAACCACCGGCCGCTACTTCGCTTACACGATCCCCAAGTCCTCGCCAGAACTGCGTGCGCAGATCGAAACCGTCATTGAGTGCATCAAGTCGGATGGCACGGCAGCATCGCTTTATGAAAAATGGCTTGGCGTGAAGCCTGAGGCCGGATCGCTGGAAGTGACCCCGCAAGCCGGTTTCGGCCCGGTCGGCCTCGGCAATTACGATGCGACGCCGCACGAATTGTCGTGCAACTGAAACAGACTGACTGATTAAGGCCTAGAACCATGTCGCAATCGATCGCGCAGCCCATGCTCGACATTCATGCTCTGTATAAGTCCTTCAACGGCGTGAATGTTCTCAACAACATCAACCTGCGCGTCATGCCGGGTGAGCTGGTGTTCTTGATCGGACCCTCGGGGTCTGGAAAATCCACTCTTCTGCGGTGCTGCAACAGGCTGGAAGAGCCGACGGACGGCGCGATCATTGTCGACGGAATCAATATCACCGCCGTGGCGACAGACATCAACAACATGCGCCAGCGCATCGGCATGGTGTTCCAGCAGTTCAATCTTTACCCGCACATGACAGCCGAACAGAATGTGATGCTGGCATTGCAGAGGGTGCAGAAGAAATCCACGAACGAGGCGCGGGAAATCGCGCGCCGTGAATTGACCCGTGTGGGTCTCGGCGCCCGCCTGACGCATTACCCATCGCAGCTTTCCGGCGGCCAACAGCAGCGCGTCGCTATCGCGAGGGCGCTTGCGCTTGGGCCGAAGGTCATGCTTCTCGACGAGCCAACCTCGGCGCTTGATCCGCAACTCGTCGCCGAAATTCTGCAGGCGATGATGGATATGAAAAAAGAAGGCATGACCATGCTGGTGGTCAGTCACGAGATGCGCTTTGCCCGCGAGGCTGCGGACCGGGTCGCCTTCATGGAGGCGGGGCAGATCGTCGAGATCGGAACGCCCGCCGAAATTCTGGCGCGTGGCGCGGAAAGCCGCGCTTTCCAATTTCTCTCGCACGGACACTGAGCGATGGATATCACCGGTCTCGTCGATCTCTTCTTCAACGGGGCGGTCGCGCAAACATATCTGCCCGATCTGCTGCGTGGCGCTTGGATTACGATCTATCTGTCGCTGGCGATCGTAATCGCCGGGCTCCTGTCCGGACTTGCGTTGGCGCTGATCCGTCTTGTGTCGAACAAGGCTGTCGTGTGGTTCCTGCGCCTTTTCGTCGACTGTTTTAGAGCTGTTCCGCCGCTCTCGGTCGTGCTGCTGCTTTATTTCGGCTTGCCAAGTGTCGGTATCAGCCTTTCTGCATCTTGGGTACTCTGGCTGACGCTTTCTCTCATACTTGCGTCTTTCGCCGAGGAGATTTTCTGGGCCGGGATCTCAGCCGTCGGCCCGGGGCAATGGGAAGCCTCTCGCTCGACCGGCATGACCAATGCACAGACCCTGCGCTATGTGGTCTTGCCGCAGGCCATGCGGCTTTGCATCCCGCCGCTGACCAACCGTGCACTGGCCATTTCCAAGAATACGGCGCTTGGAACAGCAATCGGCATGCCAGAGCTTTTGAACGAAGCGCAGACCGCGCTGTCCTTCTCCGGAAATGCGACGCCACTGATCATGGCGGCGATCCTTTATCTGATCATCTTCATGCCGCTGATGGCTTTGGCAGGCGGCCTTGAAAAACGTATGGCCTGGGGGACGCGGACATGACCGATCTGATCGAACAATTCTTCAATCTCGACATCATGAGCCAGGCGCTACCCTATCTCATCTCCGGGCTGATGATCACCCTCGTGCTCACGGCCGTGCTGGCACCCGTTGGTTTCGGTATCGGCCTTGGGTTAGCGCTGATGTCTGAAGCGCGCTCGCCGGTGCTGCGCTGGATTGTCAGGACATGGGTTAACGTCTTTCGCACCATGCCGCCGCTGGTGCTGATCATCGTCACCTTCTCCGCCCTGCCGTTTCTAGGCATCAGGCTGCCTGCGATCTTGTGCGCGATCATTGCGCTGTTGCTCAACAACACGGCTTATTATTGCGAGATCATTCGAGCGGGCCTCGGTTCGGTGTCGCGGGGGCAAATGGAAGCTGCCCGCTCCACCGGCCTTGGATACACAGATTCCCTTCGTTATGTCGTGCTGCCGCAAGCATTGCGCAACGTGCTGCCGGATCTTGCATCCAATACGATCGAGGTTGTGAAAGCGACTTCACTAGCCTCGATTGTTGGTGTTCACGACCTTCTTTATTCGGCCAGCACCATACGGTCCGTGACGTTCAACACCTCGTCGCTGACGCTGGCGGCGATAATCTATCTTATAATCCTTTTACCAGCGGTTCGGCTTTCAGGCCGGCTGGAACGGAAGCCGCAAACGGTTTAGAGCTCCAACCCACTGCCAGGTCTATCCGACGACCGTACGCTGGAGTGGGCCATGCTTCTATAGGGCAGCAGACGAGGTGAAGCCCCTTCGCCCTGCGTCATTTCGTTCGATTGAGATCGATGCCTGTCTACCGGGTAGGCGAGGACGCTACGGTCTTCGTGATCCGCATCAGCGATCGCTATGAAGATTGGGAGGGTAGCGACGATTAGCCAGAACTGCTCTTCCGTTCATCGAGGATGGCCACGGAAGCCGCTGGCGATGCTGCCGATCTAGTGGTGCCCTTTGCTATGCATAAAACACCATCGGTGGGAGACACCGAAACGTTGGAAGAGACTTGGCGTGAGAAAGCCCTGGTTCACGTTTGCGCCGCTCGAGCAACGACTTCAGCGGCCCCGTTTCTGGTTGCCGCTGAACATGCCGCCACGATATACCTGGACGTCAGTATCGAACGAGAACAAGACGATATCGGTCTCGGTCAATGCCGTTGGATGTTGTTCGAACGAGGTCACGAACACGCTCTCTCCGTCGCAGACCGTCTCGTTTCCAAATCGAATTTTCCCCTTGAAGACAAAGAGCAGGCAAGCCAACCCTGAGTTATCAGGGGTTGGCAATCTCAGCGTCGTGCCTGCGCTGAGGCGCACGTCAAAGACCCAGACATCGGATCTTACCGTCAATGGCGCTTTTCGTGGCCCTGCAATCAGTCTCCAGCTATCGTCACTGAATTCATCAACGAAATCATGAAACTGCACCATTGGCTCAAGATTTTGAGCGTTAGGACGCAGGAAAATCTGTAGGGCCCGGACGGGTGTTTCCCCAAGCATAAGCTCTTCATGCTGGAAGTGATGGCCGGCGTTCATCATCATGAAACGTGTCTTGTCGAGCTTTTTCTCGTTTCCGACGGTGTCTCGGTGCAGCATCTCGCCGCCGCGCATGTAGGTCAGTATTTCGTCGTCCTTGTGCGGATGCATGCCTATGAGATGACCCGGCTGAACCTGGGCGCGGTCAATCCTGCCGATGGGACCGATCCCGCTGTCGTCGGTTGTCAGTGACAGCCCCGGATACATGATCTCGACGCCGAAGCCCTGGCCGATATTGCCGCGCATACGTCCTGCAGGGATTTTGGTGATGGTCATTGGACTGTTTCCTTCGATCTCGGGCGCGGGCGACAATCGCCCGCGCCGAACACAGCGACTTGCGTTGTCAGTGGTAGTTCAGGATGCCGACGAGCTTCTGGCCGAGCGGGCTCGTCCAGTCGACGGCGAGTTCCGAGATGATCTGGTCGACAGTGGTGATAATTGCGCCTGCCTTTTCCATGCGCCTCAGGGCGATATCGTCGCCGTATTTGGTGTAAGAGGCGGATGCGTCCGCCGAGACCTGCACCTCGTAACCTTCGTCAAGCATCTGGAGGACTGGAAAGGTGACGCAGATTTCCGTGGTCACGCCTGCGACGAACAGCTTCTTGCGGCCGATCGCCTTGACGGCCTGGTTGAAGCCGTCGTGGTGCATGGCGTTGACGATACCCGGGCGCTTGATGCGGGCTTCGAACGCCTCGGGTAGGATTTCCTTGAGTTCCGGAATCAGCGGCCCCTGGATTTGTTCTTCCATGCTGGACGTCAGGATGGTCGGGATGTTGGCGGCTTTTGCGATCCGGGCAAGCTTGAGTGCGTTCTGCTTGACCAGGTTGATGTCGTGGGAGTGGGTCCAGGCCATCGTGCCGATCTGATGGTCGATCAGCAGCATGGCGGAATTCTCGGGAGTAAAAACGTCCTTATGCATTGTCGTATTCCTTTTTGCGTTGTCGGCGGCTGTCGGGTTGGATTTAGGTCCGCTCGATGAGTGGAATTTAGCGTTGCGATAGACGGCACGGTAGCTCTAGGATAAGCCACTCTGTGGAACGGAAAGTGGAACGCAATAATGGTCAGCTTCGAAGATATGCAGACTTTCGTTGAGGTTGCCGATGGCGGCGGGATCACGGTTGCGGCGCGACGTCTCGGATTGCCGAAATCCATCGTCAGCCGTCGCCTCGTTCGTCTCGAGAGCGAGCTGGGCGTCCAGCTCCTCGCCCGGACCACACGAGGTGCGTCGCTGACGGAGGCTGGAGCGTCGTTTCGCGAGCATGCCGCGCGCATGTGCCTGGAAATGGAGGTTGCGCGCGAGGAGATGGCGCCGACCGGGGAGCTTCGGGGACGGCTGCGCGTCGCAGTTCCGTCATCCTTCGGTTCGCGGCATTTTGCGCCAGCGCTCGCCGAACTGGCTCGCCAGCATCCGCTCTTGCAGCTCCATGCGCACTACAGCGACCGTTACGTCGATCTGGTGGCGGAAGGCTTTGATTGCGGGATACGTGTGGGTTATCTGCAGGACTCGAACCTGACGGCGAGGAAGATCGGTGCATTCGCGGCTGGATTGTTTGCCAACCCCGAATACCTCCGGAACCATGGCGTCCCGCGAAAGCCTTCCGATCTGCTTGAACATCAGGCGATCCTGCAGGGCACCGAGAGCTGGAAGGTGTCCGATGGTAGCCGAACCATTGTCATCAATGCGCAGGGAAGGTTCAAGGCGGATAGTGCCCTTGGCATTGCCGAAGGGACGGCAGCCGGACTGGGCATCGCTGCACTGCCGGTTGTGATCGCGGAAAGCTATGTTGCCGCAGGGACCCTTGTGCCGATTATGTCGGACTACGGCCTGCCGGAGATCGGCGTTTACATCGTGCGTCCGCCAGGATCGCACGTGTCCCGGAAGGTCAGGGTGCTAATCGACTTCTTCGTGCAGCGCTTCGCGGCAAAGCCCGGTCCCTGACGCGGACGACCGGTCATGCCTTCGTGGATTGACAGCGACCCTGGAAGGAAACTCCCCAGTCGCGCATCGCCATCAGCACGGGGGCCAGCGTTTTTCCGAATTCGGTGAGGGAATATTCGACGCGCGGAGGGACCTCGGCGAAGACCTCGCGGCTCACGATCCCGTCGGCCTCGAGTTCGCGGAGCTGCATCGTGAGCGAGCGCTGGCTCGGATCGCCGACCAGGCGGCGCAGCTCTCCAAACCGGTACGGACCGTCGAGTAGACGATAGATGATCATCGGCTTCCACTTGCCGCCCGTGACATCGACGGTAACTTCTACCGGGCATTTTGGGCCAACAGCCATTCAGTTCTCCATTAGTGTACTTTTTATTCCTATAGGCAAAACTGTTGCCTACTTGCAAGTTTGCCTGTGTCACGCCCAGATGGAAGCCACATTTAGGAGAGGTGTGTTATGCGAGCTGCGTTCTACGAACGGCAAGGAACTGCGAGAGAAGTATTGACCGTTGGCGAGCTTCCCGATCCCCAGCCCGGGGCGGCGGAAGTCCGGGTCAGGATCGTGGTCTCGGGCATCAATCCTTCGGACATCAAGACGCGTGTCGGCTTCGGCGGTAAGGCCATGCCATTTCCAAGAATCGTTCCGCATCAGGACGGGTCGGGCGTCATCGACAGTGTCGGCCCCGGCGTGTCGCAGGCACGTATAGGCGAGCGGGTGTGGGTCTACATGGCCCAGACGGGGAGGGCGTTCGGGACGGCTGCGGAATTCGTCGTGGTGCCGTCGAGGCAGGCGGTCAGGCTGGCCGACAACGTGCCCTTCGGGGTCGGTGCGTCGTTCGGCGTCCCCGCGATGACGGCGCATCGATGCCTGTTTGCCGATACAAACCTGCGAGGTAAGCGGGTTCTCGTGCACGGTGGCGCCGGTGCGGTCGGTAACGCCGCCATTCTTCTTGCAAAGTGGGCAGGGGCGTGGGTGGCGGCAACGGTGAGCCGCGACGAACAGGCAGACGTTGCCCGCGCAGCCGGAGCCGATCTCGTCGTCAACAGGCATGCCGGTGATGTTGCTGTGAAAATAAGGTCGGCGACCGATGGTCACGGCGTCGACCGTATTGTCGACGTGGACATCTCCGCCAACATCGACACGGCAATCGCCTGCCTTGCACGTGACGGGGGCGTGTCGGCTTACTCCACGGGATCGCCGCAAGCCAGGCTCTCGATCCCGTTCTTTCCGGCGCTCGTTGGTGGTTTTTCTTTCCGTTTCGTCTACGTCTATACGATGCCGGAAACAGCGATGCGCGATGCCGCCGAGGAAGTCTCGGCCTGCGCGGCTTCGGGAGCCTACGTTCCCAAGATCGCCGTAACGCTCGGGCTTGATCAGATTGCCGAGGCCCATGAACTGCAGGAAAGCGGCAAGGCCATTGGCAAGATTCTGATTGGTTTTTGATCTGCCCGCTGCGCCTGGATCAGTTCAGGAGACGGTTCTCACGCAGGCGGGCAACTGCCATGTCAACGAAAGCCCGCACTTTTGCGGGTGCATTCCGACCCTCTGGATGCATGATGTGGATAGGCAGGGGCGGCTCTTCAAACTCGCTGAGCACGATCTGAAGGTCGCCCGCCATAAGGTCAGGGCCTATCTGGTAGTTCAGCACGCGGGTCAGTCCCCAGCCCTCGCGTGCGGAGGTTATGGCCGCTTCGTTGGTGTTGCACTGAAGAGCAGCGTCTATCGTCACGCGGAAATCGTCGGAAAAGCGCCATTCAGGGGAGGCCCAGGCGCTGGTCGACGCCGCGATGCGATGATCCCTGAGGTCGGATGGCGTTGTCGGAATGCCATGTCGGTCAAAGTATGCCGGTGAACCACACACGACACGCCTGACGCTCCCGACCTTTATGGCGGAGAGGCCGGAGTCGGGGAGGTGACCTATGCGGACAGCGACATCGATGCCTTCATCGACAATATTGACAGGCCGGTCGATAAACAGGGTTCGCGCCTTCATGGTCGGAAATGCGTCCAGAAAGCCCGTCACGACGGGCAGCACATACATCTGCCCGAACATGACCGAAGCAGTTACGGACAGGGTGCCTGTCGGTGTAGCGTAGGAGCCGCCCGCTGCCGCCTCTGCTTCAGCGATGTCTGACAAAATCTTGCGGCAGTCCTCGAAATACCGGGCACCCGCCTCGGTCATTTTTACCGAACGAGTCGTTCGCACGAACAGGCGTGCTCCGATGATATCTTCCAGGGCTGCAACAGACCGTGTGACGGCAGGAGCACTCATGTGCATCTGGCGGGCGGTATCTGCGAAACTTTCGGTCTCCGCTACTTTCACGAAAATCCGCATTGCCTGCCAACGATCCATCCGGTCCCCCATGCCCTCGATACGGTGACCATAGTAGAATCCTGGACGACAAGACCGCAAGCCGTCCGCGGCATGGATTAGCTGCCAGCGACCTGTCGGTTGGCAGCAGCAAGGTGCTCGATTTCGACGCAGCTTCGCTCACAAAGGCCAGCGGCGTTTGCACGTGCACGTGTGTGCTCATTGACCGCGAGCGCAAACGCTATGGCCCTCGCTATTTTCAGATCGAAGCTCAGGCCACGGCGTGCCAGATCGATTTCCGCACCCGTCAGCCCAAGCGCACGGCTATCGTCTTCCTGCTTGCGCTTGCACGACAGGTCGCCGCTCGATGCGGTAAGAGCGAGTTCAACGGACACTCGAACTCGCTCGTTGAGTTTGAACGACGGCATTGACGAGGCCAACGGACCGACGCCCGGCTCAAAAGCCAAAGTCGCTGAGACCGGGATGGTCGTCAGGCCTTCGGCCG
Source organism: Agrobacterium sp. MCAB5 (assembly GCF_052114365.1). Classification (NCBI taxonomy): domain Bacteria; kingdom Pseudomonadati; phylum Pseudomonadota; class Alphaproteobacteria; order Hyphomicrobiales; family Rhizobiaceae; genus Agrobacterium; species Agrobacterium sp. MCAB5. Next base: position 76,397 of record NZ_JBFREP010000010.1, on the reverse strand, counting down.
AGCGGCCAGTGAAACCTGCGGTCGGCTTCAGCGATCGGGTGTTCGTTGATGCTGGCGTGACGCGCCCGCATCAGGCCGTCTTCGGCAAACTCCCAATTCTCGTTCCCGTAGGCCCGGAACCACTGGCCGCTGTCATCGTGATATTCGTAGGCGTAGCGCACCGCGATCCTGTTGCCCGTGAATGCCCAGAGTTCCTTGATCAGGCGGTAGTCGAGTTCCCTGTTCCACTTGCGGCCCAGAAAGGCCTCGGCTTCAGCGCGGCTCGTTACGAATTCGGCACGGTTGCGCCAGCGAGTATTCACCGTGTAGGCGAGCGCTACCCTGGCAGGATCGCGGCTGTTCCAGCCATCTTCCGCAAGGCGGACCTTTTCGATGGCGCTCTCTTCAGTGAAAGGGGGAAGCGGGGGACGGGACATTGTGATGGCTCCAGGTTTCGTAAGGGGAGGGAAGGATGACGGCTATCGTGTCACCCCGTCCTGAATGTCATGCCGCAAGACGATCGATACGCGGGAAATCGATCTCGGTATCGAGGGCTTCGTTGACGTAGTTTGTAAAGGTATTGAGCGCGACATGCGCAATGATCTCGACGATTTCCGCGTCGCTGTAGCCGGCGTCCCGAACTTTTACGATTTCCCCAGGTGCCACCGAGCCACGCGCGGTCGTCAGGGCGCGGGCGAATTCGACGGCTGCCGCAGCCTTGGCGTCGTTCGATGTTCCGCGGCGGTTCGAAGCCATCTCCGCTTCATCGAGCTTGGCGAACTTCGCTCCGGTGAAGGTGTGCGCCGAAAGGCAGTAGTCACAACCGTTGGCTTCGGCCATAGCCAGGGCGATCCTTTCCCGAGTGGCGGGTGCAAGCTTGCCCTTGCCGAGCGCACCCTGCAACGAGGCGAGGCCGTTGAGGGCCGCTGGGCTGTTGGAGACGAGGCGGAAGATATTCGGCACGGAGCCGATCTGCTTCTGGATGGTCTCCAGGATCGGCCGTGAGGCTTCGGGCGCCTCCTCAATCGTGGCGGGGGTAGGAATGCGTGACATGGTATTCTCCTTTAATGGTTTTGAGAGACGTCGCTCTCTGATCCTCAAGATGATTGGTAACCGGTTGTTGTTGAACGTCGAAAAGCAGGAAGGGACTGTTGCGTCAGGCGTAGTAATGTTGGTTTAGACGGCGATCTGGATGCCGCCTTCCTGGCTTGCTGGAACGGCACAGCAAAGGAGGATCTCGTCATCGTCAACCTTCGCTGTCGGCTCCTTCAGGTACGTCACAGCGCCTTTGACGAGTTTTGTTTTGCACGTACCGCAATTGCCTTCGCGGCAACTGAACTCGGGCTGAAGACCGCGTGCTTCTGCAAGTTCCAGCAGCGTTCCGGAGCCGGGTGCCCAGCGGGCCTCCTTCAGCGAGTTCGTGAATATGACAGGCACCGGTCTGTCGGACGGCAGCTCACGCAAAGGGGTGGCCCTGGCATCTTTGGCGTCTACAGACCGAACAAGCGACGAGGGTCCGAACGCTTCCGCGTGGATACGATCGTCTGCAACGTTGTAGCCGCGTAAACCGTCATAGAGCGCCTGCGTAAACTGCGGCGGACCACACAGATAGAAGTCGTAGTCGTTGAACGGCAGATGCTTGGTGAGCATAGCCATGTCGATACGGCCGGCAGTATCGTAGTCGGAGCCCTCTGTGGCATCGCCGATGTCGCTGAGAACCCGCACTACCCGGACCACGCCCTTGGCCGCAGCCACGAGTTCGGCGATCTCCTTGTCGAAAGGTCGCTCGGCCTTCGTGCGGGCAGCGTGGAACAACGTGATCGGCCGGATGCGCTGTTTGCGAATTCCCTCGTAGACGACATGACGAAGCATGGCGAGCAGCGGCGTGATGCCGACACCACCGGCAAGGAGCACTGCAGGGCGCGTGGCACGGGCGTCAACACCGAACCCTCCTGCGGGGGCGCGCGCCTCAATCACGTCGCCAACGGAGATGCTGTCGTGCAGAAACTGCGACACGAGCCCATCGCGTTTGACGCTGATGCGGTAGATGCCATCGGACGGTGCGACAGACAGGGTGTAGGTTCTGACAACAGGCCGCTCGCTTCCCGGCAGCACCAGCCGGATCGGGAGGTGCTGCCCGGCAGCATGCGGCAGCAACCCCGCGCCGTCGCTTGGCTGGAAATGGATCGAGCGGATCGTCGTGCTTTCCTCGACGATCCTTGTGACCGTCATCGACCGCCACGTGTCTGAAAGTCCGGTGGCACGCATCCGGTCTGCTGCCTGCGCCCAGTTCCCGGTCATCAGAGAATTCGGCGACCATCCATCCTTCTGGAATGCCCAGCGGAGTGCGAGTGCATTCGGTCTCCGGACGATCCGGGTTGGCCTGAACGTCCAGAGCCGTTCCGCGCCCTGGAAGGCCGCAATCTCGGGTGATTCCAGGATGACGTCGGCTTCGCCTGTCATCTGCAGCACATCGCCCGTCGCGAAGTCTACGAAGAGCAGACCTGCTTTCTTGTTCAGCAGAATATTCCCCAGTGTCGAGAAGAAAAGGTTTCCGTCGAAATCGGGAATTATGAGAACGTCATCATCGCCAACTCGGACGAAGCCAGCATTCCCGCCGCGATGCGAAACGTCAACCTGGCGCCTGTCTTCGCGGTCGACATAGGAGGCAACGAAGAACGCGTCCGCAGTCTTGATCGTGGAGCGAGCAAGGTCGTCAAGCTCGGACAGGTCTTCACGCTGGCTCTGGCTTGGTTGGCCGGGTGCTCTCTCGAATTGGAAATCCCGCAATTGTATGTAGCGCGGGCAGTTGCCGAAGCTCTGATCCACATCGATCCGATAACCGTTCGCTGTGGTGGAGACAAAGCCATTCATGCGATTGCGGCGACGCGTGTGCATCTCGATGCCGAGCAGGCCGATCGGTTTGCCGTCTGCCATTCCTTCGCTGGCGGGGTCGCTTGGCTCCAAGGTAGAGCGGATATCGAGCGTGGTCGGCGTGGGAGAGGACATGAAGCCGGGTCGGCCCTCGACAAAGGTGGCCCAGGCGTCATCGTGGCCATCCACACTGCCAAGGACGATGAACGGGAGCTGGGCATAGAAGTCCCGATGCTGATCCGGCATGAAATCGCGAACGACCCGCTGGCCGACGACCTCCATACGCTCGGCGACACCGACTTTTTCCTGGATGAACTTCTCGCCTTCGTGCCATGTCGGCAGCTTTGTCAAAGTATCGGTCATGTCAGCTCTCCTAAGAAGGGATCGGGCACGCTTCGGCGCGCACCCGAATGCGGATCAGGCGGCAAGGCCAACCGGAGTCCCGATAAAGTCCACGAAGCCCGGAAGCGCTTCGATACGACGAAGCAGCCTGTTGACCGCAGGATAAGTGGAGAGATCCACGTTGCCTTCAGGGGCGCGGGCCACGTAGCTGTAGATTGCGACGTCGGCGATCGTCGGGCGTTCGCCAACCAGCCATTCGCGGTCGGAAAGCTGAGTTTCGAGTTTTCCAAGGACCGCATGGGCGCGACCAATGACTTCTTCCGGATTGAACTTGGCACCAAAGACGGTGACCAGGCGGGCCGCCGCCGGACCATAAGCGATCTCGCCGGCAGCTACCGACAGCCAGCGTTGGACCGCTGCGGCGCTCTTCAGGTCATCGGGCAGCCAGTCCGTCCGTCCGGTTTTCTTGGCAAGGTAGACCAGGATCGCGTTGGAATCCGATACGTATTCGCCGTCGTCGTCGAGAACCGGAACCTGGCCAAACGGGTTCATCTTGAGGAAATCGGGCGTCTTGTGCGCGCCGGACATGAGGTCCACCTCAACCAGCTCATGCGGCAGGTTGATCAGTGAAAGGAACAGACGGGCCCGATGCGAGTGGCCCGACAAAGGATGATGATAGAGTTTCATTGTGCGCTCCTGCGAGTATCGTTCGGGTCAATTCCCGATCCGCACCTGCAGATTGCTATTATTACGTGGTGATGAGAACGATCGTGCTTCACACTTCATCATTACACCAGGTGCAACAATGGCCACCCAACAGGGCTCGCTCGACGGTATCGTGGCATCAGGCCACACAGCCAAGAAGTTGCGTGGCCTTTAAATGTCACGACAGTACGGCACGGGGTTCGAGAAAGGCCTCGAGCCCAAAAACGCCGAATTCCCGCCCGAAGCCGGATTGCTTGAATCCGCCGAATGGTGCCATTGGGTCATGCGGCGCATCGTTGATGAACACGCGGCCTGCCTCGATCTGGTTTGCGACGCGTTTTGCCCGCGCGACGTCGGAAGAAAAGACGTGCGCCTGCAGGCCGTAATCGGTGTCGTTCGCGATCGTGATGGCGTCTTCCTCGTCGCGGTAGGAGATCAGCGATAGCACGGGGCCGAATATCTCCTCGCGCGCGATGCGCATGTCGTTGCGGACGCCGGTAAAGATGGTGGGCTTGACGAACCAGCCGCGCTGCAGCCCTTCCGGACGACCTTCGCCGCCTGCCAGCAGTCTGGCGCCTTCCTCCTGTCCCAGGCGAATATAGCTTTGCACGCGATCCCACTGCTTCTGGCTGACCATCGGACCAACCTGAACCTGTTCGTCGGCCGGTTCTCCCGACCTGAAGTCTTTGATGGTGTGGCTTAGCCGTTCCTCGATTTCACCGAACCTGCTTTCTGGAGCAAGAATGCGGGTTCCGGCAATGCAGGCCTGACCGCTGTTGCGGAACCCTGCCACCAGCACCTGCGGGATGGCGACCTCAAGATCGGCATCGTCCAGAATGATGCTGGGGCTTTTGCCGCCAAGTTCCATTGTGACGCGCTTCATAGTGGCCGCGGCCGCCTGAACAATGCCGCGACCTGTGGCAGTGGAACCGGTGAAGGTGATCTTGGACACGTCGCGGTGAGCAGTCAGTGCCGCACCAACGACGCCTCCATACCCGGTGACGATATTGAAAATGCCATCGGGAAGACCGGCCGCGTGCAGACATTCAGTGATCACCTGCGTCTGCAGGGCGCTCATCTCCGAAGGTTTGATCACCATCGTTGCTCCAGCTGCAATGGCGGCGGAGAGCTTGCCGCAGATAAAACTGTAATTGCTGTTCCAGGGCGTGATCGCCACGGCAACACCCGACGGTCGCATCTCGACATCGGCGCTGCCCATGCGGCGTTGGAACTCGTAGTCCTTCAGCGTTCTTGCCATGTCGAGAAAGACGCTACCTGCGCGTGACGCTGAAAAGCCGATGAAGCCCGATGGCGCACCGTATTCTTCACGCATGGCGGACGCCAGATCGTCGGTTCGGGCGGACACCGCGGCATGCAGCCGGTTCAGCATGTCGATCCGCTCTTTTCTGGTCGTATTCGAAAAGGCTGGGAAAGCGCGTTTGGCGGCAGCAACTGCGCGGTCGGCGTCCCGCTCATCTGCGAGCCGCACGCTGCCGATCTGGTCCTCGGTTGCCGGATTGAAAAGCGGCGCCCATTGATCGCCGTGCGGCGTGACAAACGCCCCGTTGATATAGATCCGATCGATGATGTGCATGTTTCTTCTCCTGTGATGGCTTCACAGCAAAAATGGCATGCGGTAAGTGTTGCGTGTAGTAGGACAAAATCGGACAGCCTGATGAACTGGATTGCGCAATGAGGGCAAGCCTGATCGAGCTTGAAGCGGTTGCCGGCGTCGCGCGTCACGGTGGATTCCGGGCTGCCGCGCGCGAACTCGGTATGTCGTCATCGGCTTTGAGCCATGCGATCGCCGCACTTGAGGAGCGCCTTGCCGTCAGGCTTTTCAACCGCACCACGCGTAGCGTGTCCTTGTCTGCAGCCGGTGAGCAATTCCTATCTGAAATCGCACCTGCCCTGCAGACGCTCGAGAAGGCGATCGAAAATGTCGGTGAACATTCAGATCGGCCCTCCGGAAGACTCCGGCTGAATATGGCGCCGGGCGCGGCGCGCATTCTGCTGCAGCCGCTCATCCTCGAGTACAGCCGTCGATACCCGGATGTCGACATCGAGATCGTGACCGAAAATGCGCTCGTGGATGTGATCGGCAAAGGTTTCGATGCGGGCATTCGTCTCGCCGAGGCTATCTCGCCCGACATGGTGGCCGTACCGATAATTCCGAAAATGCGGTCTTTCGTCGTCGGCTCGCCGCGCTACTTCGACGGCCGTTCAAAGCTTGTCGTCCCCGCCGATCTCGCCCGGCACGTCTGTATCCAGATGCGCATGACGAGCGGGAGACTCTATCGCTGGGAGTTTGAGAAGCACGGGGAAACACACTTGATCGATGTCAGCGGCCATCTGACATTTGATGGGTCTGACCTTATTCTGGAGGCCGCTCTTGCCGGATTTGGGCTCGCCTATCTGGGTGAACATGCACTTGCGCCCCATATTGCCTCAGGCGATCTCATTCCTGTTTTGGAAGACTGGTCTCCCGAATATCCGGGACTTAGCCTTTATTTCTCGCAACGGCGACACATGCCAGCCAAACTGCGTGCCTTCATCGAGCTGATCCGAGAGCGTTCGACTGGCGACAATTGATAACGAGGATGCCTATCTTTGTCGTAAGCCTGGTCGTTGGTGCATATTTTGTCGATACCGGTCTTCTTGCAAGCTTGCGAGAAGGCAGTCTGAACAGGTCTTCGACGCGACAAGATTCGGCGTGGTGCGCCACCGGAGAGGCGCGATGTTTCCAGCGAGCTCTTTTTTGGTATCGGCGCGCCGATCCCCCGGCCTCGGCATCCCCTGTATTGTAGGGCGAACAGAGACCGACTTCACGTTTTGAAATGAACGGTCACCGAAAATGAGTTCCCATTCCGTGCCAATGCGGTCATGTCTTTGCAAAACTTGCACGAGCCAGTGTTCGATGACAAACTTTAAAGAGTTGACAGCATGGAAAATCCGGTTGCATTGAATCGCCTTTCTGAAAACACGGTCTTCCGTAAAGGCGACGTTTTCGTACTCTTCGGCGAACTGTTCGGCCGCGGATACGCCACCGGCTTGCTCGACGAAGCGAGACGGGCTGGAATGGAGATTGTGGGGATCACCGTCGGGCGGCGCGACGAGAACAACACGCTGCGGCCGCTCGACGCCGATGAACTGTCTTCGGCGGAGGCCCAGCTGGGCGGCAGGATCATCAACATACCTCTTATGGCGGGTTTCGATCGCGATGCGCCCGCAGACGGGCCGACTCCCACCGATCTCCTGGCAAAAATGACGCTTGAGAGCTGGGAGCACGACAAGCTCGACTGGGACTATGTCAGGCAATGCCGCGACATTGCCAATGCGCGTTTTACGGAATCGCTTTCGAAAGTCATGACCGTTCTCGATGGTATGATCGCCGATGGCCGCAATGTTTTCTTCGCCCACACAATGGCAGGCGGCATTCCGAAGGCGAAGGTGTTCCTGGTCATCGCCAATCGGATCTACAAGGGAACTGGAACCCGCCACATGTCCTCGCAGACCCTGCTCGACAGTGACATGGGAAAACTCATCCTGCAGAATTTTGACGACGTCTCCGCAAACACCTTTCGCCATCTCATCGATTTCAGTGCGGCGATCCGCGAGCGCGTTGAAGCTTCAGGCGGTCAAGTGCGATATACGGCCTATGGTTATCACGGATCGGCGGTCCTCATCGACGGAAGTTATCGTTGGCAGACCTACACCAACTACACCCAGGGTTACGCGAAGATGCGGCTCGAAGGCATTGCAGAGGAAGCCTGGGCTAAAGGGATCAAGGCAACAGTTTATAATTGCCCCGAAATCCGGACCAATTCGTCCGACGTGTTCACCGGTATCGAGCTGCCCCTAATACCGCTGCTGCTTGCGTTGAAGAAAGAAAACGGCGGCCAATGGGCAGATGAACAGTGGCAGGCCTGCCAGCAGCTGCTGGTAGATGGCCTAACGATGGAAGACGTCTTCGGCAAGATCGCCGCCATGCAGGCCAGCGATGTCATGCGTCCGTTCTATGACTTTTCGGCATGGCCCATGGCAAACAGCCAGGCGCAGGCTGATCTCACCATCGGCACGTCCAACGAAATCACCCAGATGCATCGGGATAGCAAGGTGATGATCAGCGATCTATTGAGCAGTCTCGTTGTGACGGCAACAGGGCAGCTAATCTTCGGTGAATCTTCCGAACCCTCCGGTCCAGTTCTGTGGCTCAACCATGACATTGTGGCTCGGCGACTTAATGCTTCCCACCCGCATTCAAAGTCTTCCGCGCCGCTTATCGCGCCGGGAATGGGATCCGCGCAGCCTGAGATGGCGTGAAGGCTTCCCAGCCTGGCCTGGAGACCGGGTGCTTTAGCCATGAACGATCCAGAACCACATGGGTGGACTGGTCCCTGGTGGTAAGAAACAACTACCCCGATGCCGAGCTTTATGTTGATCGTCTCTCCCGGGCCTTGGTCGGATCGTCGCTGATCGCGGCGAGATGCGTTGGCAAGTTGCAGGCTAGGGCTTGCAGGACTAACGTCTACGCCAGGTCTGAAGGATATAGCAGCGCAAAAAAATCGGGCTTGCTATAAGACAACTTAGGCTCACACCGGGAGACAGCGGTGCGAGCCTGCGTTAACAGGGGATTGAGACATGCCATATCATTTCCTTGAAGTCGCCGTGACGCCAAGCGTCAGAGCCGCTCAGTCTGCCATGGGCGTGGACCAGATCTGGTTGGGTAATGATAGCCGTCCCTCCGATACCCTCACAGAAGACGAGATCGCTTTCATCGCCGCACGTGACAGCTTCTATATGGCATCAGTCTCTGAAACGGGCTGGCCGTACGTCCAACATCGTGGAGGCAATGCCGGTTTTCTCAAAGTCGTTGATCAACGAACTCTGGCCTTTGCCGATTATCGCGGCAACCGACAGTACATCAGCACCGGCAATCTGGCTGCCAACGACCGGGCCTGTCTTTTTCTGATGGATTACGCGCGAAGGGCGAGGCTCAAAATCTATGTCCATGTAGATCGGCTGACACTTGATGCCGACCCGACGCTCAACGATCTGGTATCCGACCCCACATATAAAGGCCGTGCGGAGGGGATTTTCAGGCTTCGGCTTGAAGCGTACGACTGGAACTGTCCCCAGCATATTACTCCGCGCTACACCCAACAGCAGGTCGAGCAGGCAGTCGCTCCTCTTCGTGAAAAACTGCTGCAATTAGAAACCGAAAACGCAGCCTTGCGAGCACAGTTGGGAGGACTTCAAACATGAATGAAGTTCTACGACCACCATGTCCCCCGTTCAGCGTGGTGGAGAAAGTCCTGCTTGCCGTCTGTTAGGATATCTGGCAGGCGTTCTTGGCCGCTCCTTTGAGTGCGCGCAACACCTGCAGTGATCAGCCTCATGGGGTACTCACGGTCTACCGGAAATAATTGTCAGCTTTCGGGCTTCGAGTTTGCGGTGAGGCCGTGACAACGCTTCCCACCGCCTTGTGTCGATTGCGGTAATTGTGGAAGAACGGCCAAGAATGTTGGCCGAGCCGCTGCTTTGAGGCTTGTGCCAATGCGTATCGGAGCAAGCCATCAGGCAAGCACAAAAAGTGAGAGAAAATGTTCCGTTTTTCAGTGATAGTGGCTGCGTGCTTGAGTATCAGCGGATGCGGACTAACCAAGGTACCTGATTTTGTGCATGATCGCGACGTGAGCAAGCTGGATGCGGTAGGTGTCAGCCTGGAAGCCGCAAGAGCGATGGCGACGCGAAACGGCTTCCGATGCAACCAAAGCCTTGATCGAAACCGCACAGTCGTGACCAAAGACAACGTCCAACGCAAGACCGATATCCTCGAGTGCCATAAAACCTCCTTTGACCTGGTCTGCCCGCAGCGAAGATACGTGGTTTTCAATGCCGATCCGCAGAGCGGCATAGTTTACAGCGTAGGCCGGCGTATAACCCAACATTCCTGTTTCTAAACCGATGAGCTTAAAATGCTCCGGCGTTGAACCTGCCGACGAATGTTCTTTCACGGCAAAGATCGCCGCTGCAACATTGACCCTGTCGATGAAATGTCAGGCCAAGTGCTGTGATCGCGCGTGATACCAAGAGTTTTGGCATAAGTGCTTAACGAAGCAGTCCGTCCACGTCGAACTCCTCCCAGCCGCCGAGCTTCGAGGCCGGATCATCGGAAGACGTCGTTGGCCGCTTCGCAACCTTCTTCTTGAGCGACCGCGTCAGCTTCGCCTGATATGCCGCGCGCCGCCTCTTTTCGGCTTTCGCCGCTGCATCCTCCACCCGCCATTCGTCGACAACGCCACGGTCGAGAAGGTCTTCGACCACCTTGGGGTCAAAGACATGGAACGTGATCTGACGGGCGCGGCCATTCAGTCTGACCGTTCGCGTCCCCGCGCTCGGCAGGCGACCGTCGGCAAGCCAACGATGCCGCTCGCTCGTCTTGATAGTCAGGATGTCCTCGATTTCGCGCGGGATTACCGGCAGTGCAGCGGCCTCCGTCACCACTTTTGTGACGATGGTCGCTGCTGCATTGAAGGCGGTCTTTTCACTGGCCGTCATCGCCAGGGTGAGGTCGACTCCTTCGAGCGAGATCAACTTTTTTGCATGAGCGGGCAGCCTTGCCTGTATTTCCTGAAGGACGCCTTTGGCGCGAACGGCCGACCCCATTGTCACGGTAGCCGGCAGGGTCCATGTTCTGATCAGTTCGATGTGATGTTTTTCATGCTTCGGCATGTCGCACAGATGGTGTTTGAGCGCGTTCAAGTCAAACAGCTAATTGATGGCACTCGTTCACTAGGCCAACTTGCTACGAGGCATGAAAGACACGTCTGATGAACATCGGCCGATCTTTCCTCTCCCTTCGTATTGCTGAAATCTTCCATCAAGATACGCAGGAATGGTGTAGCAGCAGGGGCGTTTCTGCCTTCTTTCTGGCCAGACTGCGGTGATGTTCGCCCTTGTGGGGCGAAAGATATCGCTGAGCTCTCTCTCCCGAGGCTTACTTGGGAGCCCTCGTTGTCGGTTTGTCTCAAGCCCAGGGTGAAGGCTGATCTGCAATAACTGAGTTGAAGTCGCCTATGGCAGCGTAGCGCGCGGCTCGCACCTTTCTGAATTTGCTGCTGTCCACGACCAGATGCTTTTGAACCGAACGTTGCATAACCATCTGCTTGATCGGCACTTCATGAAAATGTGAGCAGGTGACGCCGAGCTGTTCGTCCACGCCACCGGCAGACAAAAATGCCTTGTTGATATTGATGCGCTTCAGCACCTCGATACCCTCATCACCCGAAAACGAAGCCGCTTCCGGATGATAGACTCCCCCGAGCATGATCAGGCGGACATCGTTTCTGCTCGCCAGCTCCTCTGCAACATTGAGGGAATAGCAGATGACCGTGACATGGGCGTTTGCCGGAATTTGCCGCGCCAGATGCGGCATCGTCGTTCCGCAATCGATGAATACAGTGTCATATGGTTCGATTAGAGCTGCCGCCTGCGTGCAGGCGCGCGCCTTGGCAGTTGCATGGCTGTCCTTCTCCTGCTCGAGCACATAGTCGCTGCTGATGGCGCCATCCTGAACCGGAATAATGTAGCCGCCAAGACAGCTAAGCCGCTGACCGTCGGCGGCAATGTCGCGGCGAATGGTAATTTCGGATACGCCAAGCCGGGACGCTGCGTCCCGCAGCCTCAGGACGCCCGTTTCCTGAACCAGCCCGGCCAGTGCGTCCAACCTGGCATTGTGTGCACTTATTCTGCTCACCTTATCTCCGCTTTCGGTTTGTCCCTGCGCTTCATATTTCGGTGTTAGTTTCCTTGCAATCGCCCTCTCTACGCTTGACAGAAGAACAACAAACATGAAACGATCGAAACATAATGATCGGATTGTATCATAATAGTTCGCATTATCGGGAGAGGAAGACAACAGGTTTCTGGGTCACATCGTGGTCCATCTACCGGGGCGTGGGAAGCCTTTTCCGGGAGAATGAGGAGGCGTCGGACGCGTGAGGAGCGGATACCGGCGTTAGGGATCGACCATTGTCGGGTGCTGCGACTGGAATAGGTCCGGCACAGTGCAGTTTCAAAGGGAGGAGTTATCCGTGAACAAGATTTTCGCAACCATCGCGCTTGCTGCCACGCTTTCGGCGTCGGCTGTCTTTGCGCAGAGCGCCGTCGATACATCGAAAGTCAACAAGGAATTGATCACCGCAGCGAGTGGCAAGAAATACACCATTGCGACCGTCGTGAAGGTGGATGGCATTGCGTGGTTTGACCGCATGCGCGATGGCGTCGAGCAGTTCAAGGGCGATACCGGAAACGATGTCTGGATGGTTGGCCCAAGTCAGGCTGATGCCGCCGCCCAGGTACAGATTGTTGAAAATCTCATCGCGCAGGGCGTTGACGCCATCGCCATCGTGCCGTTCTCGGTGGAAGCGGTGGAACCGGTGCTCAAGAAAGCCCGCGATCGCGGCATTGTCGTCATCAGCCATGAGGCTTCCAATATCCAGAACGTCGATTTCGACATCGAAGCCTTCGACAACAAGGCCTATGGCGCGAACCTGATGAAGGAGCTCGGCAAATCCATGGGCGGCAAGGGCAAATATGTCGCCACCGTTGGCAGTCTGACGTCCAAGTCGCAGATGGAATGGATCGATGGCGCCGTCGAGTACCAGAAGGCCAACTTCCCGGAAATGTCGCAGGCGACCGAGCGGCTGGAAACCTATGACGACGCCAATACCGACTATACCAAACTCAAGGAAGCGATGACCGCCTATCCTGATATCACCGGTATTCTCGGCGCGCCGATGCCGACATCGGCAGGCGCGGGTCGCCTGATCGCCGAAGGCGGTCTGTCGGGCAAGGTCTTCTTCTCGGGCACGGGCCTGGTTTCCGTTGCCGGCGAATACATCAAGAACGATAACATCCAGTACATTCAGTTCTGGGATCCGGCCGTTGCCGGTTATGCCATGAACATGTTGGCTGTCGCGGTTCTCGAGAAGAAGAACGAGCAGATCAAGGCCGGCCTGAATATGGGCCTGCCCGGTTACGAAAGCCTGCTGGTTCCTGACGCCTCCAAGCCACATCTGCTCTATGGCGCAGGTTGGGTCGGCGTGACCAAAGAAAACATGGACAAGTACGACTTCTGATCCGCACCACGGGGGGAGGGGCAACCCTCTCTCCTTACACCCCGTGTTTTCCAGCCTTGCACGAGGCCATTATGACTGAAAATCTGATCGAGCTGCGCCATATCGGCAAGCGGTTTGGCGGCGTGAAGGCGCTCGACGACGTGTCGCTGAGCATTCGCCCGGGAGAAATCCATTGCCTTGCCGGTGAAAACGGTTCCGGTAAATCCACCGTCATCAAAATCATGTCTGGGGTTTACACGCCCGAGGACGGCGAGATTCTGATCGACGGGAAGCCTGTTGGCAAACTCGATCCGGTAAAATCCGTTCACCACGGTATTCAGGTGATCTATCAGGATTTTTCGCTGTTCGGTAACCTGACGGTCGCCGAAAACCTGGCGATCAATACCTTCCTGATGGAAGGCCGCAAGACGGTCGACTGGCGACAGGTTCGTCAGCTGGCTCAAAAGGCTTTGGACCGCCTCGGCGTGAGCATCGATCTTGATGCGGATGTCGAAAGTCTGCCCACGTCTGGCAAGCAGATCGTGGCAATCGCCCGCGCTCTCATGGCCGATGCGCGCCTGATCATCATGGATGAGCCGACGACCGCGCTAACGCGCCACGAGGTCGATGCCCTGTTCAAGATCGTGCGCGATATTCAGGCGCAGGGCATTGCCGTTCTCTTTGTCAGCCACAAGATGCGCGAGATGCTCGAAATCAGCGAGCGCCTGACAGTTTTCCGCAACGGCAAGAAGGTTGCCGAAGGACCGATTGCCGAATTCGACGAGCCGGCAATCACACGCGCGATGACGGGGCAGGAACTGACCGCCCACAGCTACCAGTGGGCTCCTCGGGAGGGCGCCGACATGCCGGTGCTGGAAGTTCGCAATCTCTCGGTTCCGGGTTCGGTGGAAAATGCCGACCTGACGCTGAGGCCGGGCGAAATCGTCGGTATTTCGGGCTTGATCGGTTCGGGTCGCACCGAACTTGCACTGGCGCTGTTTGGCATGCGCCCTGACTTTACAGGTTCAGTGCGCCTTGCAGGCCGCGAGGTTCACCCGAGGACCGTTCAGGAAGGTATTGCCTGCGGTGTCGCCTATGTGCCGGAGGACCGCCTGACCGAGGGCCTGTTCCTGACACAATCGATCGAGCGCAATATCATTGTCACGTCGATTGAGAAATTTGTCCGCGGTCTTTTCATCAATCGCAAAAAGGCCGACGAAACGACCCGCGATATGTTCTCGGCCATGCAGATCGTGGCGCCGGGACCGCACACGCCGGTCAACCATCTGTCCGGCGGCAACGCACAGCGCGTGGTTCTGGCCCGCTGGCTGCTGACGGGCGCCAAAGTGCTGATCCTGAACGGCCCGACCGTTGGTGTCGATGTTGGTTCCAAAGCACAGATTCATAACATCATCCGCAAACTGGCCGAAAAGGAAGGCCTGTCCGTGCTGATGATTTCCGACGATGTCCCGGAACTGGTGCAGAACTGCAATCGCGTGGTGGTTATGCACCGCGGCCGTTTCGTTGACGAATTGTCCGGAGAAGGCATGACCGAAGACGCCGTTAATGACCGGCTCAAGACGCTGAATTGAGGGGCCGCAAAACATGAAATTCTTCAGAAGCACAGAATTTATTATCGCGGGCGTCTTGCTGGCGGCCATGGTCATTATTGGTACTATCAACCCGGCATTCTGGTCGCTGGACAACATTTTCGGGCTGCTGCGTTCCAATGTCGTGATCGGCATTATGGCGCTCGGCGTCCTGCTGGTAATGATTTCCGGCGGTATCGATGTTTCGTTCACGGCCTTTGCCATTGCAGCGATGTATCTGACTGTGCGCGCCATGGTCTATCTCGGCTACGACGGCGTGCTCGTTCCCTTCGTTGCGGCAACGCTGATTGGGCTGGCTCTTGGTGCGTTCAACGGTTTCATTATCCACCGTTTTAGGATGATCCCGCTGATCGTGACGCTTGGAACCGGATCGATCGTGCGCGGTCTGGTTCTAGGCCTCGTCGGCACTAGCATCGTCAACATCAACAAGATGCCAAAGGAACTGATCGGGTTCGGCAAAACCGACGTCATCTCGCTGACGTCGGCCACGGGATCGACTTTCGGCCTGACCGCGATGTTTGTGGTCTATATGGGTCTGGCATTGGTTATCCACCTCGTCCTCACCTACACCATGATCGGGCGCAGTGTTTATGCCTACGGCGGCTCGCCCGAAGCGGCCAAGCGCGTTGGCTTCAATACGGGCGCGACGATCTTCTTTGTCTACTGCGTTGCCGGTGCGCTGGCAGGTTTCTCAGGGCTGCTGCACTCATCGATGATCTGGCTTGCCAACCCGCGTGACTTTGTCGGTCTCGAACTCGACGTGATAGCGGCCGTGGTTCTGGGCGGTGCATCGATCTTTGGCGGACGCGGCACGGTTCTGGGCACCTTGATGGGCGTGTTCATGCTGGTGATGGTCAAAAACTCACTGATCATCATGAAGGTGGACACCACCTGGCAGCGCGTCGTGGTCGGCCTGATCATCATCATCGCCACCGCCATCACCGCATGGCGCGATCGCAAAAGCATAGCGTAACGGGAGAGCGCATCATGAAAAATTCGTTCGAAATGCGCCGGCTTCTCGGCAACGACAACAACATCCTTCAGCTCCTTGTGATCACCGTCATCGTCTTCGCGCTGATGACCTGGATGAACCCCGGCAAGTTCCTGAATTATTACAACTTCGAGTCCATCAGCTATATCATGCCCGAACTGGGGATCCTCTCCATCGCCATGATGATCGCCATGCTGACCGGCGGCATCGATCTTTCCGTGGTGGGCATTGCCAATCTGGCGGGTATCATCGCTGGCGTCTATTTCCATTCCACCATGGTTCAGGCAGGGCAATCCTCTACGTCGGGCATGGTGTTCTACACCGGTCTTGGCATCCTGCTCGCCATGGCAGTCGGCTTGCTTGCCGGTTTGGTCAACGGGCTGCTGGTCGCGAAACTGCGCATTACGCCAATCCTTGCCACGCTTGGCACAGGCCAGGTCTTGATGGGACTGGCACTGGTGATGACCGGCGGGCCGGCAATCGTCGGTTTTCCCGATGCATGGAACTGGATAGGTAACGGTAAAATCTTCGGTATCGCGACTCCGTTCCTGCTGTTCGTCGCCGTGTGCATTATCGTGGCTATCCTGCTGACGCGCTCGACGCTTGGCATCAACCTGATGCTGATCGGGACCAATCCGCGGGCAGCAGTGTTTGCCGGCATCCGCAAAGATCGCATGATGCTGTATTCCTACATGCTGACCGGCGTTCTGGCGTCACTGGCGGGGATCATTCTGTCCGGCCGAACCAACGCAGCGAAATCCGACTACGGTGCGTCCTATCTGTTGCAGGCGGTGCTGATCGCGGTACTCGGCGGCACCAATCCCGCAGGCGGGAAGGGGCGGGTTCTTGGCATCGCCATCGCACTGATCGCCCTCATGCTGCTTTCCTCCGGCTTCCAGATGATGCGGTTCTCCAACCACCTTATCGACTTCATCTGGGGGGCATTCCTCATTCTCGTCATCGCCATCAATGCGTGGCGCAACCCCGGCAGGTGACCCCATGCAGGCGACGGAATTTCATCTCCGCAGGCAGGACTTTGCAGACGTCCCGCATCTTCTGGCCGCAACCGATGGGCTGAAGGTCACCGCCATCCGCTATGCCACCGGCATTGAGGCACTGCGATTGGACAACCGCCACGGCCGGATCGTCATATTGCCTTTCATGGGGCAGATGATCTGGAGCGTCGAGTTCAACGGCGTCGACCTGACCATGGGAAGCCGCTTTTCAATGCCGCGGCCGGCCGGTTCGATCGTGGAGACCTATGGGTGTTTTGCGTTCCACAGCGGCATGCTGCGCAACGGCTGCCCGTCGCCGCAGGACAATCACCCCCTGCATGGCGAAATGCCCTGTGCCGCCATGGACAAGGCCGGTTTCGTCATCGGTTACGATACACGCGGCACTTACGTTCGGGTAACAGGCGAAGTTGAATATGTCATGGGCTTCGGCGCCAATTATCTGGCCCGCCCCAGCGTGACTTTGCACGCTGAAGACACGCTTTTTGACATGGTCATGGATATCCAGAACCTGTCATCAGCGCCCATGGACCTCATGTATATGTGCCATGTAAACTTCGCCTATGCCGAAGGTGCACGCATCGTTCAGCCTGTACCGTATACGCCGGAGCAGGTGAAGGTGCGCACGGCCGTGCCCGGCCACGTGACGCCAAACCCCGATTATCTTTCCCTGTTGGAGACGCTGGCAAAGCGGCCTTCAGCCATGGAAGTGCTTAACGAGCCGCAACGTTACGACCCCGAACAGGTGTTTTACATTAACGGCCTGCCGACGGACGGCGAGGGGCTTACGCATCTGATGATGCAGCGGCGTGAGGGCGATGGCTTTGCCATCTCCTATCCGCTTGCGGCCTTCCCGAAGACGGTGCGCTGGATCCTGGTGAATGGGGATTCGCAAGTTGCCGCATTTGCCCTGCCGTCTACCTGCGAGCCGGAGGGCTATCTAGC
Source organism: Agrobacterium sp. MCAB5 (assembly GCF_052114365.1). Taxonomy (NCBI): domain Bacteria; kingdom Pseudomonadati; phylum Pseudomonadota; class Alphaproteobacteria; order Hyphomicrobiales; family Rhizobiaceae; genus Agrobacterium; species Agrobacterium sp. MCAB5. Next base: position 58,816 of record NZ_JBFREP010000010.1, on the reverse strand, counting down.
GGAGAAGGCCAAGAACAACGTGCAGAGCCTGGCACCGGGCGAACGCAGGGCGTTTCCGGTACGGCTCGGCTATCTCGATTGCGCTGCCGCCGATCAGTTCGGCGCCAGGATCAGCGCCCTTTGAAACAGGATATCCAGGGAATTTCGGCATGAGCAAGAAAATCGGGGTCGTAGGCTCCAACATGGTCGACCTTATCACCTATGTGAACCGTATGCCCGGACCGGGCGAGACGCTTGAGGCTCCCGCCTTCGAAATGGGTTGCGGCGGCAAGGGCGCCAATCAGGCGGTGGCTGCGGCGCGTCTTGGCGCTGACGTCATGATGGTCACCCGGGTCGGTGACGATGTCTTCGGCGACAATACCATTCGCAATCTCGAGAGCTTCGGCGTGGATACGCGTCACGTGGTGAAGGTTGCCGGCAAGTCCAGTGGCGTCGCGCCGATTTTCGTCGAGCAGTCGGGCGAGAATTCGATCCTCATCGTCAAGGGCGCCAATGCCGATCTTCTGCCGGCAGAGGTCGACAAGGCGGCCGCCGATCTGAAACAGTGCGGTCTGATCCTCATGCAGATGGAAGTGCCGGTTGAGACAGTCTATCACACCATCGAACTTGCGGCCCAAAACGGTATCGAGACGATCCTCAATCCTGCGCCCGCCGCTGCCAATCTCGATCCGGAGCGTATTCGCCAGGTAACGTTCCTCGTTCCGAACGAGAGCGAGCTGGCATTACTGTCCGGCTTGCCGACCGAGACCGACGAAGCAATCATCACTGCCGCCCGTTCCCTGATCGCACGCGGTATCCGTATCGTCATCGTGACGCTGGGCGGACGTGGCGCGCGCATGATTACGTCAGATGAGATCGTCAATATCGAGCCCGTCAAGGTAACGCCGAAAGACACCACCGGCGCTGGCGACGCCTTTATTGGCTCCTTTGCCCGCTTTTATGCCGAAACGGGAGAGGTCGTGTCCTCACTGAAGAAGGCATCTCTCTATGCGGCGCATTCCATCACCCGTCCCGGAACACAGAAGGCTTATGCCAGCATCGAAGAGTTCGAGGCATTCTGCCGCGAACATGACCATGCCGCAGCCTGACCAGAAGAATGGACAGAAAATGAGCGAAGCACTCCCCAGAAACAACGGCACGGCTCTCAAACCGGAATGGTTTGAAGATGTATCGGTCAATCGCAGTGCCTCTGAACGGCGGGCAGCAACAATCACCACCCGGCGCTCGGTCAAGAAGGAATATCAGGTTGCCTGGCAGATCAAGGCCATTACCTGCATCGATCTGACAACTCTGTCCGGCGACGACACGCCCGGTCGTGTGCGCCGCTTGTGTGCGAAAGCGCGACGCCCGGTTCGGGACGACATTCTTGAGGCACTCGGCCTTGCTGACGCCGGTATCACAACCGGTGCCGTCTGCGTCTATCCGACCATGGTGCCCCATGCCGTCAAGGCACTGGAAGGCACGACTATTCCGGTCGCATCGGTGGCGACAGGCTTTCCCTCCGGCCTAACTCCGCTACCGCAGCGGCTGGCAGAAATCCGCTATGCCGTCGAGCAGGGCGCTAAGGAAATCGATATCGTCATTACTCGCGAGTTCGTTCTGACGCAGAACTGGCCAGCACTTTATGATGAGATCGCCGCGATGCGTGAAGCCTGTGGCGACGCCCATATGAAGGCTATCCTGGCGACGGGTGATCTCAATACGCTTACCAATGTCTATCGCGCCTCGATGGTGGCGATGCAGGCGGGTTCGGACTTCATCAAGACCTCGACCGGCAAAGAAGAAGTCAACGCCACTCTGCCGGTCAGTCTGACCATGGTGCGTGCGCTGCGCGACTACGGCGAACTGACTGGCCAGATGGTCGGCTTCAAGCCTGCAGGCGGGTTGAAGACAGCGAAGGACGCGTTGTCATGGCTGACGCTGATGAAGGAGGAGCTGGGCAATCGCTGGTTGGAACCGGACCTGTTCCGCATCGGCGCCAGCTCGATGCTTGGCGATATCGAGCGCCAGCTCGAACATTTCGTAACCGGTCGCTATTCCAGCGCTCACCATCACGCTGCCGCATAAGGACTGAAAAAATGCGACCCATCAAGGACATTTTGGAAACCATGGAATATGGACCTTCCCCCGAAGCCAATGGTGATGTGAAACAGTGGCTCGACGCGCATGGACGCTCGTTTGGACATTATATCAACGGCCGGTTCGTTTCTCCGGAGGGCCGCGAGACCATTTCCGTGTCAAACCCCGCAAACGGGGATAAGCTGGCGGAAATCATTCGCGGCAATGAGGAAGACGTCGATCAGGCGGTCAAGGCCGCCCGCACGGCCTTCGCAAAATGGTCGAAGCTGTCGGGTCACGAGCGCGCTCGTTACCTCTATGCCATTGCCCGACATGTACAGAAGCGCGAGCGCTTCCTGTCCGTTCTGGAAACGATGGATAACGGCAAGCCGGTTCGCGAAACACGCGATATCGACATCCCACTCGTCGCCCGCCATTTTTACCATCACGCCGGATGGGCCGAAATGGTGGAAGACGAGTTCCGTGGTTTCTCGCCGGTCGGTGTTTGCGGTCAGGTGATTCCGTGGAATTTCCCTCTGCTGATGTTGGCCTGGAAGATTGCGCCGGCGCTTGCTGCCGGCAATACCGTGGTACTTAAGCCTGCAGACCTGACACCGCTGACCGCTGTCGCCTTTGCGGAAATCTGCCACGAGGTCGGCCTTCCCGCGGGTGTCGTCAACATCGTGCAGGGCGATGGCTCGACAGGCGCTGCAATCTGCGGCCACGACGGCGTCGACAAGGTTGCCTTCACCGGCTCGACCAAGGTCGGTCGCGTTATTCGCGAGCAGATTGCCGGTTCGGGCAAAAAGCTGTCGCTGGAACTGGGCGGCAAGTCACCATTCATCGTTTTCGAGGATGCAGATCTCGATGCGGCGGTTGAAGGTGTTGTTGACGCGATCTGGTTCAATCAGGGCGAAGTCTGCTGCGCCGGTTCCCGCCTGCTGGTGCAGGAAGGTATTGCCGATAAATTTTATGCACGGCTGAAAAAGCGGTTGGAAACCCTGCGGGTCGGCGATCCGCTCGACAAGTCGACCGATGTCGGCGCGATTGTTTCGGCCACGCAGGTGAAACGCATCACGGATCTGGTACGCAAGGGCGTGGAAGAGGGCGGTGAACTCTGGCAGAGTTCCAACCCGTTGCCGGCCACCGGCAATTTCGTCGCTCCCGGCTTCTTCACCGAAGTCGATCAGGCATCGACGGTTTGCCAGGTGGAAATCTTTGGCCCGATCGCTGCGGCGACCACCTTCCGCACGCCGGATGAAGCCGTTTCGCTGGCCAACAATACCCGTTACGGCCTTGCCGCCTCCATCTGGTCGGAAAACATCAATGTCGCGCTTGATCTGGCCGCCCGCGTCAAGGCAGGTGTGGTCTGGATCAACTGCACCAACATGCTCGATGCCGGTGCAGGTTTTGGCGGCTACCGCGAAAGTGGCTTCGGTCGCGAAGGTGCGCGCGAGGGGCTTTACGAATATCTGGTGGCAGACTGGGAAAAGAGCCTGCCGGTCACAAAGCCCGCTGAAGCCTTCACGCCATCTGCATTGCCGAACGCTGACAGCAAGATGGCGATCGATGGCCTTGATCGAACCATGAAGAACTACATCGGCGGCAAACAAGCCCGCCCCGACGGTGGCTACAGTTATTCGGTGACCGGCAAGGGCAACACCGTGATTGGCATGGCCGGAATAGGCAGCCGCAAGGACATCCGCAATGCTGTGGAAGCAGCGTCCAAGGCAGGCAGCTGGAGTTCCGCAACCGCCCATAACCGTGCTCAAGTGCTCTATTATCTTGCAGAGAACCTTGATGCACGGCGTGACGAATTTGTCGCCCGCATCATCGATAGCACCGGTGTCAGCGAAAAGAAGGCAAAGGACGAAGTCGACGCATCTCTGCGCCGTATTTCCTATTATGCCGCCCAGGCAGACAAGTTCGATGGCGCCGTGCACTCCACCAAGTCACGTCACGTCACGCTTGCCATGAACGAGCCCTGGGGCATCGTCGGGATCGTTTGCCCCGATGAGGCACCCCTCCTGTCGTTGGTGTCGCTGGTTCTACCTGCAATCGCCATGGGCAATCGCGTTGTGGTGGTCCCGTCGTCTCGCCATCCATTGATTGCCGGTGATTTCTACCAGGTGCTGGACACGTCGGATATGCCCGGCGGGGTCATCAACATTGTGACCGGCGAAAGCGATCTGCTTGCAAAGACACTCGCCGAGCATGATGACGTTGCGGCTGTCTGGTATTTCGGCTCGACGGAGGGAAGCACGATGGTCGAGCGGGCTTCTGCAGGCAACCTGAAGGCCACCTGGGTCAATAATGGCCGTCAGCCCGATTGGCTAAATCGCACCGAAGCGCAGGGTCGTGATTATCTGCGCAGGGCGATCCAGGTGAAGAACATTTGGGTGCCATACGGAGCCTGACCGGCATTGTGCACGGGCGACAACTGACAAAATGGCTTACGGAGGCCAACGGTCTCCGCAGGTTTTTTGAGTTATACTAATTGCTGCAACCGCATCTTTGCCCTGTTGGTCAACCTGGGAACGTCATTGGCGCAACTTCTGGGTTTCGAGCGGAACGAGGGACTGCGCTTCAGCCACTTGCCGGCTTCCGGCGGATCGGCGATGACGCCAGTGAAAATTGATGTTCCAGCGCCAGTCTGAGCGAGGCTGGCGAGGGGCGGCTGATCAAGTCCCGCCTTGACGACCCCACCGTCGGAAATCACCAGGACACGCGCTCCGAGCTTGGACTTGAGCTTTGAAAGCCTTGCGCTGCAGCCCGTCCCGCAATTATCTGCGGGACGGGCGTGAACGTGAATGTCAACATTGTGCCGACTTTTACTGATGCCATTTGACGAGAGGCTGATAGTGATGCGGCTGACGCATGACGACAAGGTCTTTTCGCCGGACGATGTTCGTCGGATATGGCGTGTCGAGATTGGTGGTATCGACAGCCGCAGCGGCAATACCCTCCTCATCCAGGATCGCCGATTCCTGACGTGGAAAAGCAAAGGAATCCGGCCCGAATACCGCACTCTTGCCCAAATAACCCTTTTCCTGGACCAGCACATTGGCGAAGGCGAAATAGACGTTGTTTTCGCCGCCGCGAACGCGAAGCGCATGCCAGTGGTAGGGATCGGCGCCCTTTGGGATCGGATAGTTGTGCGGGATTTTCGTACCGCCATGGCTACCGGTGAAGGTGCCGGCGATCGCCGAAGGGCAGGCAACAAGATCGCATCCCATGAGTGAAAGCGAACGGATGGCTTCCGGATAAAGCGCGTCGTGGCCAATCGCCAGGCCCACCCGGCCAATGGCAAGGTCGTAGATTTTCCATTCGTCGCCGGCCGTTGCCCAACTGTCGGCGACGCCCAGATGCGTCTTGCGATAGCTGCCCACCAGCCCCTCGGGCCCTGCAAGGACCACGCTGTTATAGATCCTGTCTTCGTCCGCTTCGGCAAATCCGGCGACGATATAAAAGCCGAGCTTCATGGCCAGACGAACGAAGGCGGATACGGTTGGACCAGACAGCGGCTCCGCCCGCGTTTGCGGGGCCTCAAGTCCGGTCAGCGACAATTCCGGGAACACCAGAATGTCCGGCGCCGTTGTCGCCTTAGCCTCGTTTGCGAGCCTTGTTATGTGGGCAATATTGTCTGCAATGACGGAGGTTGGCGCGAACTGGGCAACGGCTGCACGCGATCTGCGTCCGCGCGGGATTGGCTGATAGCCATAGAGGCGGAAGTAATCGCCAGGGTTCCAGGTGAAACTGTTGGTCATCATGTTCATGTAGAGCTCGGGCCGGCGCGTCTTGAAGACCGGTTCGCTTAAGACCTCGCGGCGACGGGCACGGGCAAGATCGACCTTGCCATAGGCAATTCCGTCGCCTGTGTCGATGGATGCGGCAACCGTTCCGTCGGGCTCGATCAGGCAACTTCCCCCGGAAAACTGCACGGTTCTTTCCAGACCCCACCGATTACTTTCAATGACATAGCAGGCATTTTCGAAGGCGCGGTTGATCCAGTAGGGAGCGGGCGCGCGCTCCTGCAGCCAGTTGGAGATGTGGCATATGATGTCGGCACCGGCCAGAGCCTCCAGCCGCGCCGTCTCGAAGAAGTGCAGATCCATGCACACCAGCATTGAAATACGTCCGATCTCCGTTTCGAAGACCTCGTGCACGATGTCGCCATTTGCGGCCCATTTTGGCTCGGCGATATAGGGATGCGACTTGCGGTGCCGACCAACGATGCCATCCGGACCGATCAGAACTGCCGTATTGTAATAGAGATCGCTCGCCGGATCGACTTCCGGCATGCCGACGACGATATAGCAGCGGTGTTTGCGGGCAATCGCCTGGAAAACATCGGTTGTCGGTCCGGGGATCGCCTCGACGAAGGGCTTCACCTCGGCCCTGTCGAACCAGCAATAGCCTGTCGTCCCCATTTCGGGGGTGACGATCAGGCGGGCGCCGGCCTGCGCCGCTTCCTCGCAAAGGGCGCTCAGCCGGCTGATATTGCGCGCCTTTTCGAACATGGTCGGTTCGAACTGGATAGCGGCGGCGGTGTAGCTTTGTGTCGGTGTCATGATTGTTCCCATTGTCTTATGAAAGGATGCGTCTTTTCAAACAGCCATATGCCTATGAACCAGCGCGTCGGAGAGCGCGTCGATGGCGCCGGCCGCGACCACACCTCCCTTCTCCAGCATGGCGAAGTGGTGAGAGGCATGCCGCGCAAATGCAACGTTCTGCTCGACGAGGATGATCGTCATGCCGATCTCGCGATTGAGCCGGATGATGATCTTTTCAATCTCCTCGACGATCGAGGGCTGGATGCCTTCATTGGGTTCATCGAGAAGCAGTACCTTCGGATCCGCGGCCAGTGCGCGGGCGATGGCGAGCTGCTGTTGCTGGCCGCCCGAAAGCACACCGCCGGGCCGATCGAGGTTGGCCATCAGATATGGAAAAAGCTCCGGCACCAGTGCCGGAATTTCGCGTTTGCGATCGGTGCGCGCAAAGGCGCCCATCAGGATGTTCTCGCGGATGGTGAAATCGGGAATGATCTCCCGGCCCTGGGGGACGTAGGCGATCCCGGCCCGTGCCCTCATATGCGTCGAAGATGAGCCTATGTCTTTCCCCTGCAGATGCATCTCGCCCGTCATACGGTCGGTCAGCGCCATCAGGGTTTTCAACAGGGTCGTCTTGCCGGTACCGTTGCGGCCAAGAATGCTGGTTACCTTTCCCGCCGGGATATCAAGCGTGACGCCGTGCAGGATATGGCTGCGGCCGTAGTAGCTGTGTACGTTTTTCAATGTCAGCATCAGGATATTCCTTTCGAACCGAGATAGGCCTCGCGGACCTTCGGATTGCTCTCGATATCCCCGACGCTTCCTTCGGCGAGCACCTCTCCCAGATGCAGAACGGTGATGCGTTCGGCGATTTCACGGACGAACCCCATGTCGTGCTCGACGACGAGGATGGTGTGGCGGCCTTTGAGATTTTTGATGATCTGGGCCGTCTTGCGGGTTTCGGCCTGGGTCATGCCCGCCGTCGGCTCGTCCAGCAGAACAACCTTGGGATCCTGGACGATGAGCATGCCCAGTTCCAGCCATTGCGTCTGGCCATGACTGAGATAAGCCGCAGTCACATTCTCCTCCGCTTCGAGGCCGGTGAGGGCGAGTACCTCATCGACGCGTTTGGCTTCGGCGCGCGAAAATCCAAACCGGAGATTGGCAAACACCGATGGATTGCGGCAATTGGCGACCTCCAGATTCTGCCGCACGGTGAGATCGCGAAAAACGCTGGGGATCTGGAATTTTCGACCGATCCCGGCGCGGGCGATCTTGTGTTCCGGCCAGTTGGTGATGTCTGTGTCGTAGACGAAGACCCTGCCTTTTGTGCTGCGGGTCTTGCCGCTGACCAGGTCCATCAAAGTTGTCTTTCCGGCGCCATTTGCGCCGAGCAACACACGCAACTCGCCATCGCGAACGGTAATGCTGACATTGTTGACGGCTCTGAATCCGCCAAAATCGACGCTGAGACCGTCGATGGTCAATGCGATTGCACTCATATTACAATGCCTCGCTTTGTTGCTGTAACGATGAGGATGCCGGGCCTGGTTTGACACGACGGATAAACTGCCGCAGCACATCGTGCGCGACGCCGCCAAGGCCCCGCGGCATGAACAGGACGACAAGGACGAAGATGAGGCCGATGATCGCTTTCCAGGCCTCGACCAGCGCTTCGGTCTCGCTGACCTCGGCCTCGATCATGTTGATCAGGATCGCGCCGATGCAGGCGCCGAGCAGGGAGGAGCGGCCGCCGACGGCAGCCCAGACGACCATCGTCACCGAGAAAGACAGGTCCATGAAGGTCGGCGAGGCGAACTCCGCGACGACCACATAGAGCATGCCGGCAACGCCGGCGATGCCTGCAGAAATGACAAAGAAGAATACCTGGTAAAGCGAGACGTCGAAGCCAAGATAGCGGGCGCGAAGCTGATCGTCGCGGATCGCCTGTAGGATCATACCTGCACGGGTCTCCACGATGAGACGCGCGCCGATGAGCGTCAGGGACAGGCATGCGGCGCACAGATAATAGGTTGCCCGGCTGTAGGGGTCGAATTCGATGCCGCCGATCGTCAGCCAGCCAAGATCGGTCAGGCCGTTGAAGCCGTTCGTCACCGGTTGCGCATCGACCATGACGAGACGCACAAGCAGAACAAGCGCCAGGGTGATGATCGAGACAAAGACACCGGAAATGCGCTTGCGGAAAACCAGCATGCCGAGTGCCCCGGCGATCACGACGGGAAGCACGATGCCAAGCACGAGACCTACGGACTGGCTCTGAAACGGAAGCCAGAGGAAGGAGCCCTTGTTGATACAGCAAAGTTCCGTCGGCGCGCCGGGCTCGGCATTCCACAGCATGAAATCCGGAACCGGCCTGTCGGAGCCCTGTTGCAGACTGGTCAGGCTCGACAGTTTCAGCGACATGGCGAGCATGTAGGCGCCCAGGCCAAAAAACAGCCCTTGGCCGAGATTGAGAATGCCGGCATATCCCCATGTGAGCGCAATGGCGACGCCGAGCATGCCGTAGACCAGATATTTCGAAATGCGGTTCAGCCAGAATTCGTCACCGAAAACCGGCGCTGCAAAAATCACCGCGATGAAAAGCACATAGGCGGCGATCTGGAATTTTCGTTCGATGCTCATGTTAGCGCCCCTTGAACGAGAATAGCCCGCTGGGCTTGACGAGAATGACGAGGATGACGACCCCGAAGACGACGGCGCGCGCCAGAATGTCGTTCGTTCCAATCGCCACCAGCGCATTGATTTCGCCCAGAAGCCCTGACGACAGAGCCGTGCCGAAAAGGCTGCCGACCCCGCCGGTCACCACGACCATGAAACCGTCAACGACCATCGTCGTGCCCATGTCGGGGAAAACGGTCTTGAAGCCGGACATCATTACGCCGGCGACGCCCGCAAGGCCGGAACCGAAGGCGAAAGTCAGGGCATTGATGCGTTTCACATCGATGCCGCAAGCGGCAGCCATTTTTGGATTACGGATGATGGCGCGCACCTGCATGCCCGCTGTCGTCCGGTAGAGAATGAACCATGTCGCCAGCGTCAACGTGGCCGTCACCGCGATGATGAAGGTGCGATACGCGTTGATGTCGGCGCCGGCGAACCTGAAGGTGCCCTGCAGATACGAAGGCACGGCGACGTTTTGCAGTCCGGCTCCCAGCCCCTCGATATGAATGCCGAAAAAGCTGAGGCCGAATTCGAGCCTTACGGCCTGCTGCAAAAGGATGGCAATGCCCCAGGTGGCAAGAAGCGTGTCGAGCAGGCGGCCGTAAAGCCTGCGCACCACCACCCGCTCGATGACCAGGCCGAGCAGGGCGGTCACGACAAAAGCTAGGGGAATTGCGAACAGAAGGCCTGTTTTCAGCCAGATGCCCGAGAGGACGGCGACGTAGGCACCGATCATGACCATTTCGCCGTGGGCCATGTTGATGACGCCCATGGCGCCGTAGGTGATGGCAAGACCGAGTGCCACCAGAAGAAGGATTGAGCCGAGACTGAGGCCGATAAAGAGAATGTCGAGCATAACGCCACCGTTCGTGAGAAGGGCGGACCAGACTTTGTCCTGCTCCTTGCCTGCCCCGAAATCGGGTTGGCACCGAGCAGAGGAAAAAACGCAGATCCGCCTTGCCGAGACATGGTCCCGCCAGGCATGGCTGGCGGGAGGACGCGGAAAGAGGGGTCAGCCCTTGAGCTTTGCTGCGTCGAGACCGTTGCTGGTGCAGAAAAGATTGCTTTCCGTCTCGCCATAGGCCGAATAGGGCAGCGGCTTGATCGGTGACGGGTAGGCGTTGACGACCTTGCTTTGTCCATCCGGCTGCCATTGGCCGATACGCGGCGTCAGCCAGCAATGCAGGTTGTCGGGGTCGGTGGTCACCTTGCCGCCGGGCGCGTCATAGGTCTGGCCACGAATGCCGGCCCGGATAGCATCGGCGGACAGATCGCCGGATTTCTCCACTGCCTGCTTCCACAGGAATACCTGGAAATAGGCGGCCTCGAGCGAATGGTATGTCACTGCCTTCGGATCGTTGACGAAGGTCCTGAAGCGTTCGATGAAGCTCTTGTTGGCCGGCGTTTCGATCGACATAAAATATGGAAATGACGTGTAGCTGCCCGCCGCATATTCGGCGCCCATGGCGGCGATCTCGATTTCGGAGGTCACTGTCGCGCAGATCGGGATAACCTCCTGCGAGAGGCCCTGGTTCTTGAACTCGCGGTAGAAGGCGATGATCGAGTCGCCAACCACGTTGGAAAGAACCACGTCGGCGCCCGATTCCTTGATCTTGCTGACCATGACAGCCCATTCGGAGTGTCCAAGTTCCAGATATTCGTCCGCCACCCATTCTGCGCCCGCCGCCTCGATCAGTTTCTTGGAAACCTTGGCCATCTCGCGCGGATAGACATAGTTGGAGCCAACGATGAAGAACTTCTTCTTGCCCAGTTTCTCGACAATCCAGGGAATGTAGTTGGAGAGCTGCTGGTTTGGAACGGCGCCGGAATAGACGACGTTGCGCGAGCACTCAAAGCCCTCATAGTGCGTCTGGTAGAACAGCATCGCGCCGCGCCGTTCGAAGATCGGCAGCACGGCCTTGCGGCTGGCAGAGGTGTGGCAGCCGAAGATGGTGGAAATCTTGTCCTTGAGGATCAGTTTCGATGCTTTTTCGCTGAAGGTCTTCGGATCGGAAGCGCCGTCTTCGACGACGACTTCCACCTGGCGGCCAAGAACGCCGCCGGCTGCGTTGATTTCGGCCACGGCCATCATGACACCGTTGGCGAGAAGCTTCTCGGCGACAGAAAGCCCGCCCGTCTGGGAGTAGAGCGCACCGACCTTGATAGCATCGGCTGCAAAGGCCCGGCCGCCCAGCGCCGGCAGGGCGAGTGCGGCGGAAGCTGTGGCTGCGGTTTTCAGAAAGTCACGTCTGTTGAACACCATCTTGGTTCCCCTTTTTTTGATTGGCGCACGCGACGGCACTGCCCCCGCTCTACGGCGAGGCTTTCATGCCGAAAAAATACTGGAAGGCCGACTTCACTGTCAGCAGATAACAAAAAACCCGCGAGGCTTTTCACAGCCTGCGGGCACCCTTGCCATCATCGCATCACGGCTGCGCCGCGTGCAACAGCGGCACATGGCTTCGCGAAACGAAGGGATGTGCCGGAGGTGTTCATCTGGAACACATCAAAAACTAATCATGTTTTTGGGAAGGGCGCAAGAGCTGTTCGGCGTTGATAATCGAATTGGCGATTTCATCGATTGGGACCCGCCGAGCCATCGCTTGCTCGCGCATTTCACGATACGCCTCATTCTCGCTCGTGCCGCGATTGGCCATGAGAATGGCCTTTGCCCGGGCAAGCTTCTGGTCTCCCAAGACCTTGCGCTTATATTTACGGGCTTCCTTGACGAGCCTTTGGCGCTCAAGCCAGAGACTGCGCGCTATGGCGAGATTTGTCAGCAGGCCGAACGGTTTGATCGGTCTCTCGACAATGGCAAGCGCGCCGCTTTCCAGAACGATCTGCAATGTGGAGGGATTTTCGTAACCGACGATGGCGAGCATGGTCGGAGCGGGATTGGGGAGGCACTTCAGCAGGCGTTCGATTTCCGGTCGCGCCTCGTCTTCCATGGCAAGAAAGACGACATCCGTGCCGTGTGGCAACTCGGCAGGGACCGGCCAGAGGCAACTGACCGTACAACCGATACGGCGCAGGTGATCAACGAGAAACTCTCCTTCGGATGTCCGGGGATGAATCACCAGAACCTTGAGGTCCCGCAAATCTCTGAGAAGGGCGAAAGACATCGTCGCTCCTTCTCAGACCTGAACACGATGTGGGAACGGCTGCGTCAGATCCGGGCGATATTCTCGCATGAAGGGATCTGGCGCCACGCGCAGCGACGGGTCATGGACGATGTCATAGCTGCCTTGCGCATTTACTTTTGCAACCCTTGGCCACAGATGGGTGTGGTTCGTCAGCCGGTCTATCTTCACAGCGCCCTGCGGAGCGTCGTACTCGACCTCGTAAAGGGCTGGAAGAAGCTGCTCCAGCCCGTCGCCACCGGCCCGCTGCAAAGCTCCCGCATAGAGATAGACCTGGAAATAGGCCGCTTCGGCCGGCGCGGTCGGCAGCATCTGCTGGCCGTATCGCTGTTGGTAAGCCAAGACGAAGGCACGCGCGCGAGGCGTATCCAGGGAGGCGAAAAACGGGGCCGCGGTGATATGCCCCTCGGCCACTTCCGGCCGCATCCGGATCACGTCGGCCTCGCTTGTCGACTGACTGGCGATTGGCATCGTCGCTGAATCAAAACCCGCCTCTTTGAACGCCGTGTAGAAGGGAATGATACCGTCGCCGACGATTGTCGAATAGATGACATCCGGCCGTGCCGCGCGAATATGCCGGATGATTTTGGCGACATCTTCGGGTTTTAGGTTGAGAGGAACATATATTTCGTCCAGCACCTGACCGCCCAGCTGAAGAAAGAGATCGCTGATCGTCCGGTTGGATTCGTAAGGGTAGACGTAGTTCGAACCCACAAGGAAAACCCGCTTTCCATAATGCTTGGTGAGGAAGTCGACCAGCTGCACGGAGTTTTGGTTGGGTGCGGCCCCGGTGTAGATGCAGTGCCGAGAGTATTCAAACCCCTCATACAGTGTCGGATAGAATAGCAGGGCATCTCGAGCTTCGATGACGGGCAGTACGGCTTTGCGGGTGCTAGACATATGGCAACCGAAAACGACCCGGACCCGATCCTCGTCGCAAAGCTTGACCGCAAGTTCCTTATAGAGATTGGGCGTCGATTTAGGGTCATAGGCGACAGGCTCGATCATCCGGCCAAGGACGCCGCCAGCCGCATTGATTTCGTCAATCGCCAGCAAGGTCGCGAACCTCTGGGTTTTTTCGACGGCTCCGGTCACACCCGTCTCGGAGAACAGCACACCGACCCGCCAGCTTTCTGAATGCATCATCGCCCACCAAAAAATAAAAAAGCTCCCGCCCGTTTCCGGTCGAGAGCTACCCTGCTCATGGAATATCAGCGGCCCGTTGAAGCCTGCAAAACGATGATGTCAGTTTCCGTGTCCCGTGGCAACATAGAGGAGAGCTGAAAACACTCGCAAATCTAAAATCATGGGATCAAAATTCTTCCGCGTGTTCGCCTGAGCATCGAGAATACGCACACACCCTCTTTGCTCCACCGAGCGATGTCTAACTACCCTTCATCCGCGCGGCGCTATTCGGTAGCCTGGATGGAACGCGATATGGACATCGGTTCCACCGCCAAGTCGGCTTCGACAGCGGCGGCCAACATCACATTGCTGAGCTGTAACCGGAGGCAATTTATGTCTCAGCTGGATCTTCGATCGCCTTCGCAAGGCGTTCAAGTTCGACGGAGTAGCAAAAAAAACTGAACAGTACCAACAGGATCAAAGCCCCCTGCAGAACCGTGTGACCAAGCGGAGGCAGCGTGTTGGATTCCGGCAAGTGTCGAAAGAAGATCGTTGAGAACAGGACGCCTCCGAACAGGAAGGCCAGGCGTGCGGCAAACGATAAGAGGTGAGATACGAATATGGAGTGGAACGGTGCGCGGACCTCGACCCAACGCATTCTTGTCCAGTAGCTTGCCTGTAAAAGCAGCGCAACCGCAAGGATTGTGAGCAATGTCGACACGGGCACTTGTTGGCGTTCGCCAAGATGGGTGACGACGGCGTAAAAGATCGGGAAGATAACCCGGAGCAGGAATGCGACCGCCAGGGACTGGAGCACGATGAGTGATCCGTAAGCGAGAGCATTTTTCCTTCGATCAGTCATCATGCGCATTCCCTTCGAGCCGCCTGGAGAGGCTGCGCCCTATGGGTCAATGGCCCACCGCCGGCGCAATGATCCCTAGACGCCCTAGCCCACTGACAATCAGCTGGACTGCGACAGCGGTCAGCAAAATCCCGAACACGACCTCTGAGACGACCATGCTCGCTGGCTTCATGTGTTTGGACAGCTTGTCGGTATTGGTAAAAACGACATAGTCGAAAGCAGCGACAATCAGGATCAGAACAGCGACAACTACCGCGCTGGCGACTGAGACAACTTCGCCAGACGCCAGGATTATGACGGTTATGCCGACGGGGTTGAGCAAATAGGGAACCGCAAGCGGGAACACTGCGAGTTTGTCCGGATCGATCGGATCGGCAAGCTCGTCATGCGGCTTTTCCGTCGGTCCGGATGCCATCTTGATCGCTATGAGCGCAAGGATGATGCCACCTGCCACAGCGACGGCGCCGCCGGTTATGTGGAGAAGTCGCATCAGAAGCGCGCCGGTCGCAAAGAGGATCAGTGCTGTGACGAGTGCTGTCAGTACCATCTGGCGGCCGATGCGCACTTTGGTCGCGGTGTCGAAACTATGGGTTTTCTCAAGAAACGGCACGAGGGCAATTTTTGGACCCATGCCGATCAAAAGCAAAAGAAGAAGCTTTCCGACAAGCGTGGCGTCGATGGTGTTGAAGTCCATGGAAGATCCCCTTCGTTGATGATCTGCGCGTGCGCGAGCAGCATGATTGTCCCAGCCAAGCAGTTTCAGTGCGGGCAAACGTCCCAGAAGCCGGTCGTTTTGGCCGGAGACGTGTAATACCAGCACTGGCCGGGCTGCGGCGGTGTACCAGCCAGTGCGACAGCTGCTGCACCGGTGACGACGCCAATGGCTGCGCCTGCAGCTATCGCGGCGCCCGGCCGCCAGTAGCGGCGGGGAGCAACAACGACAACGCCGCGCCGCGCTGGCCGGTAGGCCGGGGCCGCAGGCCGATGGGCAGGGCGATATGCGGGTGCATGACGACGTCCGGCAGCAGCGCAACCGCGCGGTCCGCACGCCGCCACACCGCAGCCTCGGGGGCCGCAGGCTGCAGCCCCACGACGGGCTTCAGCGGTCGAGGGTAAAAGAACCGGTATGCTGATCAGCATCAGCACGGCGATCAGGCTGAGTAGGTGTGATACGATTTTTGAGGTTTTCATTTCATATCCTCCTTGTGATCTTTGATGGCGTTTCGCCTGGTTCACTTCGTGATCAAGCTGGCCCGGGCACGGTCACGGCGTTGTGTTTTGCCAGCGCCTGTTGGGCAGCGGCAGCAAGACCCTCTTCCTTTCCGCCTGCGACTTGCACGGTCGGAACGGCGATCTTGATGCCTTGGGCGTTGAATGCTTCCCGCAGCATTGCATAAGCTCTGCGACGGATGGCCGATTGCAGTTGGGTAGGTTTCAACGTCATCCCAAAGCTCAATTTTATTCCAATGTCTGTGATCTCTTCGACGCCTTTCATTTTGAGATTCTCAATAATGAACGGCTGGAATTCGGGGTCATCGTACAGGGCTTTGCCCACGGCTTTGGTGATTGCCTTGACCTGGGCGACGTCGGATTCGTAGGACACGGACAGCAGGAATTTGACCACTGACCAGTCGCGGCTCATGTTCTGGACGGCACCCAGTTCACTGAATGGGACGATGAATATCGGGCCCCTGTGGTGCCTAAGCTTGACCGAGCGGAGACTGAACGCCTCGACGGTTCCTTTGTAACTGCCGCTCTGAATGTATTCACCAATCCGGAATGCATCGTCGAGTAGATAGAACATGCCGCTGATGATGTCCTTGACGACGGTCTGCGCACCAAAGCCAATGGCGACGCCTACGACGCCAGCACCGGCGATCAATGGTCCGATCTCGATTCCGAGTGAAGACAGGGCCATCATGATCGCAATCGCTGCAAAAAGGATCATGACGAAGTTGCGCAGGATCGGTAGAAGAGTTCTCAAACGGGTACGCCGCCGCTCCCGCTCGCTTCCAATCTCAAGCGCGGCTTCCGTGTCTCCCATTTTCCGATCGATCAGCACTTTAACGACATTCCATGCCAGATCGACGACGAGGAGAATGATGCCGGCGCTTAGCACTCCACGTAAGAGCCGTAGCGCGGGTGAATCCTGCATCGTCATCTCGGTCAGTCGAACGTCCATGACATCGGCGAGGAAGAGGATGGCTGCAACGATCAGGGCTGCCCTTATCCCACGCTCGACGACAACCGAAACCACTGTGACACGTTTATGACCATCCTCTTCAGCGCCGGAGCGGCGCAGAATGTTGTTTATCGATGCTTTGGTAAGAACGATCGCGCCTGGCAATGCGGCGCAGACGACCATAATCCAGAAAAGCGTCGTCGCGCCCGCCACCCAGAGCAACCAGATACCGGTTAAATAGGCAGTCCAAAGCCAGTTGCGACCATTCAATCCAATCCGGCTGCCCTGTAACGTGGAGGAATGAGGCGGGCGTCGCCATATGGCCTCGATAGCAATGCCGAGAAGAATGAAACCCAGGAAGTAGGCCGCGAGCTGCCGCGCCGGGATCGATAGGCCAAGCGTACCGAGAAGCCGAATGGTCACCCAGCCAAAGGCGTACCAACCCACGAGATAGCTCAGTCGTTTTGCCCAGTGACCTGCCGTCTCGTCAGAGATCGGAACCACGCGGAAATGGCCTCTCTCGTTCGAGCGTGGCGCCAAAAACACATCCAGTACTGCGCTGGCGAGGCGGTAAATGACGACAGCGAACAGGAAGCCGACGACGATTTCCCTGACGATCGGTGGCCACTCAAAAAGCAGGAAGAAACCGATGCTGCCCAGCCCGAACGACAGCACGTAAAAAGCCGCCCAGAGCAGCCGGGCGGTTATGGCAATAATCCTGTGCCAAACGGTCGTGAACGAGGCTTCCGCCATCCATGACCGCCAGCCAGCACTGATCCACCAAAATACCCATTGAGCGGCAAGTCCGGCGACAACAAACGCGACCACCAGCACGATAGGCCGGGTCCCGCCAATCGTCTTGATGTCCTGCTCAAGTAAAGCGGCGCCACGCATTGCTTCGGACGGAAAAGAATGTGCAGCGTCGACCATTGCGGCGGCATGGGCGCGGAAACGCATTGTCGATGCGGCAAACGAGGGACCCGCCTCTGCGCTGGTCGAAGGCGGCGCTTCAGGATTCGCTCCACGAGCGACGTGCTGCAACCATTTCTGAACATCGGGATCCGACATTAGGGTGATGAAGTGCTGGACATTGGGTGGTTGTTCCGCCGGAGCGGGCGCGTCAGGCATTTGCGCTGCTACGGCTGAGATGCCAACGAAAAGGATGAGCATCGCCGCAATAGACGTGCGAGATATTTTCATCAGCAAAAATTTCAGGCGCATTACCATTGTCTGTCCCTGTTGTGGTACCTCGGCGCCCTTCCGAAGGACGCTCGACCCGCTAGTGATGACATGCTTCAGTCGAAGTGTTCGGTGTGTTGCAGTGCGATGATTTCCGTGTCGTGCCACCTGAACCAAGAAGGGACTGAACGCCCCCGGCATAATTGTCTCTGGTGTCGGCATCGACGACGGCAACCGGAGCGGCAAGGATCAGCCCTGCGGTACTGCCCACTGCCGCTGCCGTGCCGGTTGTTGCTGCAAGGATCGTATCTCCAAGGCCAATCTTGCTGTCCGTCAAAGTCTGTCCATCAGAAATCCGGGCTCCAATCAGCCGGACGATCTCTGGCGACTCCGCGAACTTCCCGTGGTTGAGGCTGTCCCCGGTTTTGATCATGGTGAGGTCGATTACCGAGATCTGGCTTTCGGCCAATTCACTCTTGTAGGGAGGCTGCTCAGGGTCGATAGCGCCAAGCCTCGCGACGTTGCCCCACACTCGGCGGGACACGGCCAATGCCCGATCATCCCGGGAGACAAATAAAGTGAATTTCGGATGCTTTTTGCCCATGTCGGCGATCTGTTGCCGGAAGACGTCGACGTCGACGTCGGGAGATGCGAGCATCACATTCTTGAACTTGGCCGGAAGGCTTCCATTGCGAATGGCCATTTGACGAAGCGCCTCGAGCGCGAGCCAGTTACCCATGGAATGAGCAAGGATCGAAACTTCCTTCACCTGCTTATCCCTGGCCAGATATTGAAAAAGCAACTCCAGGGCATTGCGCGTATAGTTGGTGCTCTCGCGGTCGTAGCCGTACGCAAGTAGGCTTCCGCGCGACGGCCAGGTGACCAGTACGGGAGCGCTCGCTACGCCGGAATCCTGGACGATTTGGGCAAAGCGATAGACCGAGTCTTCAAATCGATTGTTGAAGCCGTGAATGAAGACCAGCACGCTGCCGTCACGGCTCTTTCTGACGGAAGCGCTCAGCCATTTCCGGGCATCGTCGCGGCTGATTTCCTGTGCCTTTAACGTCGCAAAATCAGTGGCTGGATTGGGAGGAATCCTTTTCGGCCAGGCAACATTACCAATCTTGCGGACATTTCCCGGAGGGATGGACACGGTGATCTCCGCGAAGGCCGCATCCCTTGCGCGTTCACCCGTAAACATCTCGCCTTTGTTCGCGGAGCGACTACGCGTTGTTGTGATCAGCATGTCCACCTTGGTGGATGTGGGGGCGCTATCGGCAACAGGGACAAGAACGTTTTTCGCGTGGCCGCCGCAACCAACGAGAGCTGCGAACATCACACAAAAAGGGAGCCTTCCCATTCGATATGGAAAGCGTCCGTTACGGAGGTCCCTTGTATCGTTGCCGTTCACCAGATCGCCCGCCGCCATTTGTCACAGCTTTGTCCTCGCCACGTCGGCGCACAAAAAACCTATGCGAATGACGGGCTGTTTTCCCGTAACATCGGGTATGTTACGGGCATCCGGCGGACGATGCCGTCATCTGAATGCGTGAAAGTGTGGAAGTTGCCAGAGACAATCACACGCGGCCCCGTAACCGTCGTCTTTCTCGCCCGCTCGCTAGCGTGGTAAAACATGCGAGGCCTTGACGGTGCTGCAATCCGACCCCGGTAAGCTGACCGCACCAGCGTATATTACGGTAACATACTGCACGAGCCGCGCTTCATCAAAGAATATGCCATCGAGACATTCGGCGTCGCCGTGACGCTGTGACGGTGGGAGAGGACAATGGATGAAAGTGTGGCTGCGGTCAGGCTGCGGTTTCCCACAAGAGTTCAGGCCATCAACGAGCTTGCGTCGCGGGACGTCATATTCTGTGAAATCTGCCAGGATTTTGCCGAAGCCCAGACGGAGTTGGCAAGATGGGAGGCGGCTTCTTCCGATCCAGTCCGAGATGACCGTGTGGCCGAATACAGGGAATTGTTGGCGGCCCTTGGCAGAGAGATTGAAGATGCTCTCGCCCGAGCCACCGTTGTCTCTCTTCATCGCTCACCTGGTCCGCGCCCGGTGTAATTCCGCCGGATGGGCAGTTAACTTCGAAGGAACGAGATCGTGGCTTCCGAGATATCACACGAGCCTGTAACTACCCCGCCACCCCGCAATCCCCTGCGGAGGATCGCTTTCGCTGTCGTTTGTCTGGCGCTGGTCCTGTTCGTGCTGTCAATCTTCATGGAGCGGCGGACACCATCAACATCTCAAGCGCAGGTCCAGGCGTATGTCGTTGGTATAGCGCCTGAAGTCACAGGTCGCGTCGTGGAAGTGGGCGTTAACGACAATACGCGGGTGGAGGCCGACCAGATCCTGTTCCGAATTGATCCCCAGCGCTACCAACTCGCCGTGAACGAGGCGGAGGCCGGTCTGGCCAGTGTCGGCCAGTCAATCGGCGCATCGACCGCTGCGGTGGATGCCGCCCAAGCAAAGCTTGTCCAGATCCGTGCCGACAGGGACAACCTTCGCGACCAATATGCCAGGGCCTCCGAACTCCTCAAAAACGGCGTGTTTTCAAAAGCCCGTTTCGACGCTGCCAAATCTGCCTTCGATCAGGCAGAGGCCTCGGTTTCCGGTGCGCAGGCTGATCTCACCAAGGCCCGCGAGCAGCTCGGCCCTTCCGGAAACGACAATCCGCAACTGCGCGCAGCTCTTGCGGGATTGGAGAAGGCCAGGCTGGACCTGATGCATACCACAGTGCGGGCGCCTTCGTCCGGGGTCGTGACAAACCTTCAGCTCACCAGTGGCAAGGTCTTGCCAGCCGGCCAACCGGCCATGACCTTTATCGATGTGGGCACCATCTGGATCAATGCCGCGTTCAAGGAGAACAGCCTCGAAAATGTCGTCGTCGGCAACAGGGCGGAAATCCTTTTTGATGCCCTTCCAGGCCGACTGTTCCCTGCCACGGTAGAAAGCGT
This sequence comes from Agrobacterium sp. MCAB5, assembly GCF_052114365.1. Classification (NCBI taxonomy): domain Bacteria; kingdom Pseudomonadati; phylum Pseudomonadota; class Alphaproteobacteria; order Hyphomicrobiales; family Rhizobiaceae; genus Agrobacterium; species Agrobacterium sp. MCAB5. Next base: position 38,074 of record NZ_JBFREP010000010.1, on the reverse strand, counting down.
CGGCTTCGGTGTCTCGCAAGGGAGCACGGATCCGAGCACCGGGTTGCCAACCATGCGCAGTGACAGCGGCTGGGTCAAGGAAGCGCAGCGGTTTCCGGTCCGTCTCAATATCGATGAAGCTCAAAGACCCAAGGGCGGCGTGCGCTACGGTTCGCAGGCGACCGTCATCATCTATACCGGTAACAATCCGGTCACCAATGCTTGGGGATCACTCTGGATCCGTATCATGTCGGTGCTCACCTATGTCAACTGACAGCACCGCCGCCCAGCAGAAACGAAAGGGATTGCGGGTCGCTCTTGCGGTTTCGATCGGCTTTGTGCTGGCGGTGTATTGGGGGGCCTTTGTTCCGTTCCTCGGGCCGCTTTTCGCCGCGCAATTTCTGCTGGGAAGCTCTCGACCGATGCCGCTTGCCAAGACACTTGGCGCGGCGCTCGTCATTCTGGTCGCGGGAATGGCGATGATGATCTTGACCAGCAGCCTCGGCAATCGTCCTGTTCCCTTTCTCCTGCTTCTGGGGCTAACCTATTTCCTGTGTTTTGCCTTACAGGCGTCGGGAAAGGGCGGGCCTGCGGTCTTTCTGGTGTTGGTGGTCGCGATCATCGTTCCGCTGCTCGGTATTTTGAACGATGAGTTGGCCAATTCCATCCTCTCGATTCTTGTTGGTGGCGTGTTGTCGGGCACGCTTTTGATGTGGCTCGCCCATGCGATCTTTCCCGAACCGGTATTTCTGGACGGAAGTGCCGCGCCATCCTTCGACCAGCCGCCGGCTCTGCTGAGAGCATTGGCCAATACGCTGATCCTGCTGGCATCTGTCGTGATCTGCCTGACGAGCGACAATCTGACGGCCGCGGCGGTCATTCCGATCACCGTTGCATCCTTACTCGGCCAGCTCGACGTCGCCGCAAGCACGCGGGCAGCTGTTGGGCTTATAATGGTCAATCTATTCGGCGGCGTCCTCGCATCTTTAGCTTATGCGATCCTCACGCTTCGCCCCAACCTGTTCTCGATCTTTCTGATTGTCCTTGTCGTTGCCCTCTTTCTGGGAGGTCGGGCAGCAGCTCGTACCAGGGAGGCGCCGATGTTTGCCGGTGCACTGACGATTTTCCTTATCCTGTTCGGGCTCGGTGTGTCGCCCCTGCCTGGCAGTGCTGCGGAAAGCTTCGCCACCCGCATTGTCTATATCGCGTTAGCTTTGACCTACACTCTGTTGCTCGCCACCATTCTGTGGCCCAGAAGGCCGCACCTGAGAAGGATAAACCCATGAAAACGCAGCTCGTCTGATTTCTACAGCGGTGCGTGGATCTGGAAGTATCCGCGTAAGATGTGGGCGTTCGAAAAAGGCCTGAAGGAAAGAGATATTGGCGTCACCTTTCCTACCTGCCCGTTTGGTACGTCGCAGCGGGCGGCATTTCGATTTTCAGCGTATTAAGCCTCTGCGCTAGCGCGGCTGCAAATCCGAAGCACTGATGGTTATCGCAGCGGGTTCTTTAACCTTGGGAGGCAGCATTCCGGCTTTGCGAAGTCCCTCTACCAGTCGGTCACGATCACCTGGCTGTACGTTCCGCATCGCCAGTTCTTCAACGACGTTTGGCAGGAAGTCCGGGCGCATTCGAACGAAAATCTCTGCCTCGTGCCGGGCTTGATCCATCATTCCGGCATCTGCGTATATGACCGCCGCAACCGCATGAAACAGTGGAAATTTTTGCATATCAGCCTTGGTGATCTCGCGGACGGCGGTTGAATTGTCGTGGAGCATGTAGGCTGCAAGAGCGCGTGTGCCGTTATAATAGCCGCTGCCGCCTGGATTGAGTGCGATAGCCTGATCAAGCAGGTTGGCTCCCCGTTGCCACTGGCCGCCAAGGGCTAGTCTGGTGCCGAACTCGCCCATCAACTCGGTGTCGTTGGGGTTGGTAGCGAGGGCCAATTCGCCTACTCGCATCGCCTCGGTAAGCTCCCGGTTGAAAAACAGGGCCATCATCAATGCCTGAAGCCCTCGCGTGTTGCTCGCATCAAGCTGGGTCGACCGCCGCGCCGCGCGAAGCGCCCGCTGCAATGGTGTTTCTGGACCTTGGCCCCTATTGAATTTGAAGCGGTCTTCATCGAGATAGATGATTGATAGCATCGCCCAGGCAGTGGAAAAGGTCGGATACCGCGCAACGGATGTTTCCAGGCATTCGCGAACGTGTGCATGCTCTTCGGGGCTGAGCTCGCTACGATATGCGTAAAAGCGCAGGCTGCATTCGTATGCACCAAGATCCTGCGGTGGAGGATTTGCGGTGTCGGCCTGTGCCATCACACCATATGGCTGCGCAATGGCGGTGGCGACTCTTCTGGCCACGTCCGCCTGTATGGAAAACAGGTCTTTCGATCCGAGATCGTTGTCATAATCCCGGGACCAGACTATTTCGCCATCGTCGGTGTCCAGAAGACGGGCTGTCACGCGCAGGCTGTTTCCAGCAGTGCGCACACCCCCGGTCAGAAGATAACGGGCCCCAAGCTCTTCCCTAACTTTGGATACATCGACGTCCGACGGCAGCGCTTTGGACGTCTCGCGACCAAAGACCTTGATCTCCTTGAAGCGGGGCAGGGCAGTCAGAAGCTCCTCCGTAAGCCCGAGGCTGTATAACTGGGCGTTTGGTCCATCGCCCAAATTGGCGAAAGGAGCCACAATTAGGGCGGGTCTGTCGGGAGCCGTGCTTTCGGCTAACTCTTCTGTTGGCGCCAATCTTGAGTGACCTGAGAATTGATAGGCAGACGCAGCCGTAAGCAGGGCAAGGCAAGTAAGTGAAAGCCGCCTCACGCTCCACCATCGGACCATCGGCGATAGCTGTGATGCCGGAACGGACCCATTATCGACCTTCTTGGAAACGACCGCAGTATTCAATGAGAACACCGGGGCATATCCGCCCTTCGGTATGTCGATCCTGACCGGGTCCTTGTGACCTTCCACCAGATAATAACGTTCTAGCGAACGCCTTAGACGCGCGGCCTCGATCCGCACGACCGGATCTTCCTGCGTGAAGCTTTCATTGCGGCCGAATACCTCAATTGCGATGGAGTAACCCTTGATGCGGGCGGCCCGCCCGGCGATGGCTTCCTCGACAACATATCGCAGAAATGCGGCACTTCGCCCCAAGCCGGGAAACTCCGCGCTCGCGACGATGCGTTCGAGTTGCGACCGGACTTCCTCTATTCCCGGAGGGTCTCGTGCTGCAGTTGAAGCCGTGGACACCGTCGTCTGCATAGCCGCCTCCCGTCCCCCTCGAGATTCATCGCATGCGTGTAGTGTGTTGTGAGCTTACACCCGAGATATGGGCTCGTCCATTGTTCCATCGAGCCGTCGCCTGTGAAAGCCCGCTGTTTTTGTCTTTATATGCACATAAGGCTAACGCCTTGAGCAAACGTTTCGTTAGCTGCGGTGCCCGACGATTGCACCCGATCAGGCATTTAAGATCGAGAGCGAGCTGGTTGCCATGTTCTTGGCGTCCCAACAGCATGTTCCCGGTGGTGCTACATTTCCATCATCTATGCCGACTGATACGTCCGCTTTCCGTGGACGGCAACGCCGTAGTTTCGACTGTAACAGAGTTGACTCTGGCAACTGGGCAAAGCGCCTGCATTCCAGTCGTGAATCGCGAGGCGCTATGGCCGGCTGCTAGTCGGGCCTCCTGCAATCTGAGATGCTTGTGGTACTGACTAGGACTGAACGCTGTTATCGCCAGAAAATGGCGATGCAGGCCTGCGCGGCTCATGCCGCTGGCATCGCGATCTTCGAGATGGTCGATCGGTGTTCGCGCCTCTTTTCCGGTACTTCGGTTTCATCGACCCAGCCATAACGCAAACGATATCTCAGGGTCTCCCGCGCGTCACGCGATGGCGCGAGGCTTTGGCTCTACGAGCGAGTGTCGTTGCAGCGGTCAGTCAGGACTACGGTCAGCGGTTCAAGCAACCTCTGGCCGCGCACCGGGTGCTTTTGGCGGATTGATGCCCCCCAGGCCAGCCTTTGCTCGCTTGGTGTTTTGACCCGGGGGCGCTCCGAAGAGGCGCTTGTACTCACGGCTGAACTGCGAGGCGCTCTCATAGCCGACGGCGAACGCAACTTCGGCTGCACCTGCCTGGTTCGCGATCATGCGTCGGCGGGCCTCGTGGAGCCGGATATATTTCTGATACTGAAGCGGGCTGACGGCGGCGACGGCTTTGAAGCGATCGTAAAACACGGATACACTCATGCCGGCAAGTGCCGCGACCGCCTTGAAATCGAGACGTTCGGCGTAGTGGTCGCGTATCCAGGCCATTGCCTTTCGGATGTGCATCAGACGCGAGTCAGCCCCGGCAATCTGACGCAGCAGGCCGCCATGCGGCCCCATCAGTAGCCGAAACATAAGCTCATGCTCCAGAGACTGAGCCATGACCGGGATTTCGGATGGGCGATCGAGCAGTTCTACCAATCTCCCCCAAGCACCGAGAAGCGACGCACTCGCGGTGCTGACGCCGTATCCCGATTCCATCGGCAACTCCGGCATCGCCGCCATCTCAAGGACGAGGTCGGACAGCATAGGCGGGTCCAGATATAAACCGATTGCGACAAACGGTCTGTCTGGCGACGCTTCGCAAACTTGGCCCAAGGCGGCAATCTCGGCTGCGACGATCATGCTTTGGCCGGGTCCGTATTCAAACATCTTATCGCCGATAAACATGCGCTGCGTACCCTGGATCACCAGGGACGCCGCAGGATCGTAGATCAGCGGATCGACCTCGGTCGTATGGTCGAGAGTATACGCAAACAGTCGCGGCAATTTAAGACTGGGACGGCCAGCATGGCGCATGGCGATGGCGCGTATTTTGTCGAGTTCGCTCATGGAGTCACCCTAAGTCGATTGCCCAGTTCTATCAAGTATTCCGGAAGATCAGGCAAGAGTGCCGGAAGTTTCGGCATCGTGGCATTGGGGTCGAAATCCTACTATCGCGGCAAGACAGAGGCCAACGGGGCTTCTGATGGCCCAGGAGAAACTGCCATGCCCACCCCAATCGAAACCGTTTCGGCTTTTTGCGCCACGTTCGTTGAAGACGGCGGAAGGCCAGCCGTGCGCCGCTGGTTCACACCCGCCACGCGCTGGGTCAATGAAGGCGTGTCAGTCACGACGGGCGCCGACGAGGCCATTGCGATGATCGACGGACTGGAAACATCGCTGGGAATATCGACAGTCCATATCGATATGCTCGCGATTGCCGCCGATGGATCCCGCGTTCTCACCGAAAGGCTTGACCGGTTCGAGCGCGCCGACGGCAGTGAAATCGGGCGCGTGATGATCATGGGAATTTTCGAGCTCGAAGGCGACAAGATTGTCGAATGGCGGGACTATTTCGACGTAACCGCCGTCCAGAAGTTCTCTGCCGGCTAGCACGGCAGCTTGCGAACGATGATGTTGAGTGCAGGGACTGTTGTCTCCGCACTCAACAAAAGGCAGTCGACTGGACTTTCGACGACAGGCCGCAATCCTTCCAAAGCAGATGGGCCACGTCCCGAAGGCTTCGCACCGCGAAGACTTCAAATTGTCAGTAGGTCTTTAGCTGGAAGCGAATTGTCATGTCTTTCGAGAAACTCCACCATGGCAGCCTTGAGCGCCACGCCACTGACGCGGGTCCTCATCATATCCCTGGTCAGCGTCGCAATGATCTCGGCAGCTTCGCAGACCGGCAGACCACCATCCCTGATATTGGAGACACAATTTCGGCGGGAATCCAGGTTTCCCGACTTGGGACCGTAAGTGATGTAAGCACCGAGGCTGTCGGCAGCTGAAAGTCCCGGACGTTCGCCGACAAGCACGATCGTCAGTTTTGCACCTAATGCCTCACCGGCAGGATCGCCGAGCGCGACGCGCGCCTGGCTCGCCAGCACAACTGGTGCAGCGGTCAGGTTCAGGATAGCGAGCTTCGGAACAAGCGCCTCGATCAACGGCACGGCATTGAGATCGATCGCGTGGGACGACAGGCCATCCGCGACGATAATTGCGACATCATAGCCATTGATCGTTCTCTCATGTTTCAGCCGTTTTTCGGATTCCGCCGCAAGCCGCCGGCCAAGATCCGGCCGCCGCACATAGGTGCTGCGGTCACTTGCCATGCTATCGACATTGACAGCCGGAAGGCCGAGACGATCGAGCCTGTCTGCCAGCGAGGGCCGGTCGACGCTCGTCCAGACCGCTTCGCGTGCCCGCGCGTGGTCGAGAAGGAAGGCAAGTTGAGCGCGTGTCGGAAGACCCGCGCCATGACGGCCGAGCGAAACACGCGCATCGGTCATATCCTTGATAGTGAGGTTTTTTCCGGCAGCAGTGGGTTCTCTCACCTCTTCCATGTCAGGCTCCGATCAATGCGCTGTTGCGGACATAATTGGAAAGCGCGACAGGCTCGCCGACCAGCGCGCCATCTGGATCGGTCAGGCCGACTTCGAAAAGCCATTTCTCGAACTCTGGTGCGGGTGGCCGTTTCAGCGTCTCGCGGCAATAGACGGCATCGTGATGCGATAGCGACTGGTAGTTCAGCATGATATCGTCGGCGCCGGGAACGGTGATGACGAAATTGACATTGGCTGCGCAGAGGAGCGTCAACAGCGTATCCATATCTTCCTGATCAGCATCGGCATGGTTGGTGTAGCAGACGTCGACGCCCATCGGCAGGCCAAGGAGCTTGCCGCAGAAATGATCCTCGATGCCGGCACGGATGATCTGCTTGCCGTTGAACAAGTATTCCGGCCCGATGAAACCGACGACCGTATTGACGAGCAGTGGATCGAACTCGCGCGCCACGGCATAGGCACGTGCCTCCATCGTCTGCTGGTCGACGCCGAAATGCGCATCGGCCGAAAGCGCCGCGCCCTGCCCAGTCTCGAAATACATGACGTTTGCGCCCGGCATGCCACGACCAAGCGACCGCCCCGCCTCATGTGCCTCCTTCAGAAGCGCCAGATCGATGCCGAAGCCGCGATTGGCCTTTTCCGATCCCGCCACCGACTGGAAGACGAGATCGACCGGCGCACCCCGTTCGATTGCCTGGATCGCCGTCGTTACATGGCCAAGGCAACAGGTCTGTGTCGGGATCGCAAGCTTTTCCCGCAATTCGTCGAGCAAGGAAACGATGCGGATATAGTCATCCGTCGCATCGGTCGCGGGATTGACGCCAATCACGGCATCTCCCGACCCCATCAGCAGCCCGTCGATGGCAGACGCTATGATGCCGCGGCTGTCATCGGTCGGGTGGTTGGGCTGGTTGCGGGTGGAAAGCCGCCCGGCGAGCCCGATCGTGTTTCGGAATCGCGTCACGACACGTCGCTTGGCAGAAACAGCTATCATGTCCTGCAGGCGCATGATCTTCGACACGGCCGCGACCATTTCCGGCGTCAGTCCAAAGGTCACCGCCTCCAGCCGCTCATGCGACGTCTCGGGCTTGAGCAGCCATTCGCGCAATTCACCGACAGTAAGCGAGGAAACTGCGGAAAAGGCTGCCGGATCGTGCCGTTGCGCGATCAGTCGGGAAACCTCGTCATCCTCCGACGAAATGAGCTCCTCGCCGAGAAATGCCTTCAAGGGGAGATCGGCCAGCGCCATCTGGGCTGCCAAGCGCTCGACCGGGCCTTGCGCCGCAATGCCGGCCAGCTGGTCGCCGGAGCGCTCCGGGGTTGCTTTCGCCAGCAGCATTTTCAGATCATCAAAGCGGAAGACAGTCTGCTCGATTGTCGTCGTATAGGGCATTTGTTCACGTCACCGGTTGAGGAGGGCCAGGGCTTCGTCATGAAGTCTCGGGGTGGCCGACGCCAGAACCCGTCCGTCGGAATGGATCGAAAGCGCATTGCCCCGCCAGTCCGTAATGCATCCGCCGGCACCCGTCACAACGGGCACGAGAGCCATGTAGTCGTAAGGTTGAAGTCCCGTCTCGAGAGCGATGTCGCAATGGCCGGAAGCGATCAGACCATAGATGTAGCAGTCTCCACCGAAACGCCGCAGCCTGGCTTTGCGGGAGAGACGCTCGAAGCTTTCAGCTTCGCTGTCCACGAACATGTCCGGCGAAGTCGTATAAAAACGGGCGCTGGAGAGGTTTTCGCAGCCGCTGGCGTGGGCCGGCTTGCCAGCAAAGAGTGTCTCTCCCGGCCGGCCCTGCCAGCGTTCGCCGGTGGCTGGAATATCGATCAGACCACAGAATGGCTTTTCCTGAAATGTCAGTGAGACAAGCGTACCAAACAGCGGAAAACCGGTGATGAAGCTCTTGGTGCCGTCGATCGGGTCCAGCACCCATGTAAAGGCGTTACCTTCCTTTACGCCGAACTCCTCACCATGGATGCCGTGATCGGGAAAGCGCGCCTCGATCATCTCGCGGAGATGTTTTTCGATCGCCCGGTCGGCGATTGTCACCGGGCTATCGTCGAGTTTTGAGATAACGTCGAGCGGGGTCCGGAAATAGGAGAGCGCCAGCGGACGCGCGGCGTCGGCAAGTTCCGCGGCGAAGGTGATATAGGTCGCAGCTTCTTGCGGGCTGATATCGGTGACGGGCATCAAAGGGCTTTCAGGAACAGGGGCCAACGGGGATCGTGGATAATCGAGCGGGCGCGCATATGCTTCCAGATTCCGTACTTGTAAAAGTCGAAATCGAGGGTCGATATCCGGTTTTGTACCATCGCCCAGGTGCTCCACTTGATGTCGGCGAGTGCCTTGTGGACGATGAAGCGAGCGTGATGCGCCTTGTCGTAACGACCGAAATACTCCTCGATTATCTCGCAGTCGGTCGCCTCGGAATAGAACATCTCGCCACTCCAGATCGCGAGATCGTAGAGCCTCTCATTGTTCGACGCATATTCGAAATCGATCAGCTTGATCGACTTGTCTTCACCGATCAGGAAATTGCCCGGCATCGGGTCGTTGAAACAGGGAACCAGATCGAGCCCGGATGCCTCAAGCGCGGCGCGCGCCTGTCTGTAGTTGCGCAAGAGCCAGTCGTGGTCGAGCGGCCAGTGGCCGTCAAGCTGGCGCACTTGGTCGAAATGTTCCTCGATCATGTCGAAGACGGTTTTTGTCAGGGGCAGGGCAGGGGCATCGTGAAACTGCCGATAGACGCGCACCGCTTCGTTGCGGATCGCCGGGTCTGCAAAATCCCTATGTGTCGAGGCGCGGCGACCGTCGATGAACTCGGCGATTTCGATGTCGAGGTGATCGAGATAGTCGAATGTCTTCGGGCCGATTCCGATCACTTCCGCCTGCTTGCTGGCGGCAGCGGCGGCCTTGCGATCGATGAACATCTCGGTGCCGCGGCCGGGAATCTTTAGAAAATAGCCACGCTCTTCACCTTCGACCTCGATGCGGAAATTGGTGTTGCTGATTCCGCCGGAAACCGGACTGTAGCGCAGCCGCCGTCCTTCCCAAGGTGGTACCTGGATGATTGCAGCCTCAACTGCCCGTTCGGCATCGGATCGTGCCATTCCCAGTTCATTCATAGGCTTGTTCCCGTTATTGTTTCTAGCCCGTTATCGTTCTCGTATGCCTAGAGCGCTCTCAGCCTGGCCTCGAAATCCGGCTGGCCGAGCAGCATTCGGCAACGCAGGAACCGCCAGCCGGCATATTTCAGGAATTCGACACCCCGCGGCGGCGAACGAAGCTCCAGTACGAGGCTGCGCAACGCCCAGTAGAGGTCGTCTGCCGCCGCATAGACACGGCAGCGGTTGAAGTTTCTTTCGCTGAAACCTCCATCGTGCATTTCCAACAACGGCCTCATCTGGCTTTCGAACTGGTAGAGTTCGTTCATCTGAACGCCGAGCTGGTAGTAGGGGTCGATGTCGGCAGCCATGTCGAAGTCCACGAGCTGCATTTTCCCGTCTGGGCCCAGCATGACATTCGAAGCCTGCGGATCACCATGGGCCGGTTTCAGGTCCACGCCGGCCGCTGAAACTGCCTCGCGGATCGGCGTCATCCAGGAGAGCATCCATTCGACATCGCCGGGCAGGCTGGTGGCATCGGCACTCACGATCGCCCAGAGCTGATCGATGCCGTCGAAGACTGACCATGTTCGGCCAGTGGAAACACTCCCTGCGATCGTCGTCTGCATCTCGATCAGGCGGGCAACAGTTTGCGGCTTCATCAGATCGTCGATCCTTGCCGCTCGCCAGCCGTCGCCAAGTCGGGCAAACAGCATGCTGGCCGTCCCGGCATCGTAACCAATCGGCTCTGGCGAAAGACCAAGGCTGTGAAAACGGTGTGCCGCAGCATTTGCGGTCTCGGCATCCACGAGATCGGTTACCTCATCGGCACCGAGACGCAGGAAATAACGTGCCTCCCCGTCTGTCGGCGCGACCACGAAACCGCAGGATTCGACGGCATGATAGGACGGCGATGCGACAGCTGCCGTCGCCGGCGCATAGGAAGGGGTGTCGCCAATCACTGCGGAAAAGACTGAAAGCGCCTTCTCCGCGCGGGCTTCCATCGGTGATTGAGGAGAGCCCGATCTCTTCATTCGGCAGCCTCGCTGAGTTCGACAACTTTCAAACCTTCGCAGGCGATCTTGTAAAGCATGTCCGCCACTATCTGCGTGCCAAGGGCCTGGTCTTCAGGCGAGGTATACTCGGTCGGGTGGTGGATGACGCCGTCACGGCTCTGAACCGCCAGAACCACCGCCGGGCAGACATCGGAAACGGCAACGGCATCATGGCCGCCGATCGTATCGAGGTGACGGGCGCTCTGGCCGAGATGCGCCGCAGCACTTTGCGCAAGCGTCACCAGGCCCGGTGCGAACCTTCCCGCCTTGCGGCGGTCGATGGAGCGGACCTCCGCGGTGACGCCGGCTTTCATCGCCGCTTCCTCGATCTTGATCTTCATCTTGCGTTCCGCCTCCGTCAGGACGTCTGGCGATCCCGAGCGCAGCTCGATGAACAGCACGGCTTCGGCCGGCACGACATTGGGTGAATTGGGGAAGACTTCCAGGCGGCCAACCGACGTATGCAGGTCCAGCCCGTGTTCGGTCGATATCTGCTTGAGATCGGCGATCAGATAGGCAGCAGCAAGCAGCGCATCCTTGCGATCTGCCATCGGGGTTGCGCCGGTATGTGCCTGGCGTCCATGGAAGGCGAGGCGATATTTTGTCGCGCCCCAGAACCGCGTGAAGATACCGAACCGCTCCCCGGCGCGGCTGAGCGTCGTGTCACCTTCTATATGCAGCTCGATCAATGCGTCGGGAATTTCCACCTTTTCCTTGCCAGCATAACCGATCTCGTCCAGCGACTGGCGCACCGTAATGCCATCACCGTCGGCCCGTTCCAGCGCCCATTCCAGGTCAATGGCGCCGGTAAACACGCTGCTGCCGAGCAGGCTCGGCTGGAAACGGGCGCCTTCCTCATTGGTCCAGTTGACGATCTGGAAGTTGCAGGCGGACAACCTGCCTTCCGCCTTGAGACGTTCGCTGACGGACAAAACCGCCTCGCAGGCGGCGATGACACCAAGCGCTCCGTCGAACCGGCCGCCGTTCGGCTGGCTGTCGATATGGGAGCCGACCATGACGACGGGCGCATTTGCGCCCGCCAAGGTCATCTTGCCGAACTGGTTGCCGATCGAGTCCACGGCCTGCTCGAAGCCGTTTTCGGCAAACCAGTGCCCCAGCCAGTCGCGCGCCATTCCGTCTTCCCTGGAAAGCGTCAGGCGGGTCATCGAGCCATCGGGGCCGCCGCCAAAAGTGGAGAGGGTCTCCATCAGCATCTGGAGCCGCTCGGCATTGATCGGGACAGGGGAGGAGGAGACGTCAGGCATGTATGATTTCCACTTTGGATTGATTGAATTGATCTGAAAATTCCCGCGCGATGACGCCGCTGGTCACCACCGCGTCGATTTCGCTGAGGCCGAATGTGTGGATGGAGCCGAGGCGCCCAAACTTGGAACTGTCGGCAACAATGATCGAACGTTTTGCCTGGGCCTTGGCGACGCGGCGCAGGATCGCCTCGTCCTCGCCGAAATCCATGAACCCGCGTTCGGCGTGAATGGCGCTGATGGCGATGATCGCGAGATCGAAGAAATGCTCCTTCAGCGCGGCCACGGTCTCATGGCCGTATGTCGCCTGATAATCTGGGCGCATGCGACCGCCAAGAACCCGCACACTTGCCTGCGGCAGATTGAAGAAGTGGGCTGCGACCGCCAGCGAATTGCTGACAACGGTCAAGTCCTTGCGCGTCTCGATATGTTTCAGGCAGGCAATCGTTGTGGTGCCGGTATCGATGAACACCTTCATGCCGTCCTCAACCAGCGACGCTGCGGCCTCGCCGATCTTGGCTTTCTCGCGTGAGCTGACACGCAGTCGGTCGGTAAACGGCTGATCGCTTTCCTGCTGGTCAAGGACCGCGCCGCCATAGACGCGGCGGGCATAACCGCGCATCTCAAGTTCCTTGAGGTCGCGCCGGATCGACTCCTGGCTGACCTGCAGATAATCGGCAAGCTCCCTCACATTGACGCGCTGGGTTTGCTTCAGCATGTCGAGGATAAGCTTGAGGCGATGTTCGGTGAAACTCATGAATGCACCCTGGATTCTAGTGATCGTTGCGGCCCCGTCTGTGGCGCCGCAACCATGGTCAGGCTAAAGCCATTTGACGGGTTGCGTCATCGAGAGCCAATGGCTGGATGAGATGACAGGCGGCGAAATCCTGGCTGCCACGCGCGGTAAGCGCGGGCTGCAGGCTGCCGCATCTCTCCATCGCACGCGGACAGCGCGACTTGAAGCTGCAACCTGGAGGAATATCGATCGGGCTTGGCGGTTCACCTTCCAGAAGGCAGTCTTCCGCCTTGTAGCGGCGTTCTTCAAGTGTCGGCATCGCGCTGAGCAACGCCATTGTATAAGGATGTCCGGGATCGAAGAACAACCGCTCGTTATCAGCCAGTTCGAAGACCTCGCCGAGATACATTACCGCCACACGGTTGCAGACCTTGCGGACCATCGCAAGGTCGTGGGAGATGAAGATGTAAGTGAGGTCGTATTCCTTCTGCAGCTTCTGGAAAAGATCGAGAAGCTTGAACTGTTCTGTCTGGTCCAGGGCAGAAAGCGTTTCGTCCATGATCAGTATTTCAGGCTCCAGAACCAGCGCACGGGCAACATTGATGCGCTGGCGCTGGCCGGCACTCAGGCCGATCGGCAATTCCTCGTAGAGATCGGCGGAGAGGCCGACTTCGCCCATGACCTTGAGCACCCGCTCACGAATTTTGGCACTGTCCTTCCATCCGTGCGTGCGAAGCGGGCCCTCCAGCATCTTCCCGACCGATGTGCGTGGCGGCAGGGAGCCGAACGGATCCTGCAGTACCATTTGCAGCTTCTTGCGGAAGGTCAGAAGGTCTTTGCCACCAAGCATGGCGATATCGTCGGCACCGCATAGAACCTGGCCGGAGCTCGGCAGTTCCAGCCTGCTCAGAAGCCGCATCAGCGTCGACTTGCCACAACCGGATTCACCGACGATCGCGAAACTGTCGCCGCGCCGGACATCGAAGGTGACGTTGCGAACCGCACGCACATGGTTGAAGCCACCGAAGCCGGTCTTCTTCTTTACCCTGTAGACCTGTGAGGCATCGCGCAGGCTCAAGACAACGTCGCGTTTGTCGTTGAGACGCGGCATCTCGGTCTTTTCGATCCAGATCTTCGGCGTCTGTTCGACAAGCTCCTTCGTATAGGCATATGCAGGGGCGGCGATCAGCCTTTCGGTTTCCTGTTCCTCGACGATGCGACCTTTCTCCATCACCAAAATCCGGTTGCAGGCTTCGCGGGCAACGGGAAGGGAGGAGGAGACGAACAGCACAGCGGTATTGAAACCATCTGTCAGTTCCTTCATCAGACGGATGACCTGGGCTGCGACGGTAACATCGAGCGGCTGGGTGACGTTATCTGCAATCAGCAGCGCCGGGTTCGTTACCAACGCATCAACGATCAGTGCGCGCTGCATCATGCCGCCGGAAAACTGCGAAGGGTAGTCGCTGAAACGGCTGCGGGCCGAGGGAATGCGGACGGCCTCCAGAAGCTCGATCGTGCGCTTTTCCGCCTCTTTCCGCGAGGTTCCTGGAACGACCGCACGCAGCTTCTCGACGATCTGGACGCCGACCGGCAGCGTCGGATCGAGTGCACCCATCGGGTTGGCGCCGACATAGGCGACCCGGCGGCGCAGGGTACGCATCTCGTTCTCGGAGATGCCGTAAATATCATTGCCTTCGAAGAGGACGCTGCCGGAACGCACGGAAAGCGGCGGTTCCAGCCAGTTGACGACTGCCTTGGACAGCACCGTCTTTCCGGCTCCGCTGGCCCCGACCACACCGACGATCTCTCGCGGCGCGAGGCTGAAGGAGATATTGTCCAGAATAATCTTCGCCTTGTCCGAGCGACCGGCATTAACGGTGAGGTTATTCAGCTCAAGAAGCGGCTTGATCATCACTCGGACCCTCCGTGAATGGTGTTGCGGGCCCGTTCCAGCGAAGCGCCTATGAGATTGATGCTGGTTAAAGTGAGGCCGAGGAAAATGCCGGGCATGGTAGCGATCCACCAGGCGTTCAGAAGATACTTTCGGCCATCGGCAATGATATTGCCGAAGGTCGGCGTCGGTGGCTGGACACCCAGGCCGAGGAAGCCGAGTGTCGATTCAAAGATCATCATGCGTGCTACATCAAGCACCGAGGTGAAGATCACCGGCGGCAGGAGCAGCGGCAGAAGGAGGCTGACGATAATGCGGAAATCGGTCGAGCCCCCAAGTTTGGCAGCGCGCACATATTCCCGCTGCCTTTCCGTCATTACAATGCTGCGCATGATGCGCGCATAGACCGGCCAGCTTGAGAGACCAAGCACTAGGACGATGGCCGGAATTGTCGGGCGCGACACGCCAAGAACGGCGATCGCCAGAATGATCATCGGGATAGATAGCTGCGCATCGGTCAGACGCATGATCAGCATGTCGATACGACCGCCGAAGTAACCGGCGATCGTGCCGAGGGCACAGCCGATGATGAGTGTCACTGCAACCGATGCAATCCCGATCAGGAAGGAATAACGCAGGCCGACAAGCGACCTCACCAGCATGTCGCGGCCAATCTGATCGGTGCCAAGCGGGTGGCCCCAGCTCCAGTTGTCGCCGAAGAAAAGTGGCGGCAGAAGGCGGGCCTTCACATCCATCTTGGTCGGGTCGACGCCACTGATTTCCGGATAAAGTGCGGCGGCAATCGCAAGCAGCAGGAAGATCGCAAGGCCAATGCGAAAACCGGGCGTCGATGCGGCGCGATCGAATATGCGGCGCGCAATCGAGCGGCTTGCCATTTTCGAAATGATCGGGGTGTCGAGTGCGGATGTGATGGACATCAGTATTCAAGCCTCGGATCGATGGTTGTTGCGACGAGATCGACGACAATGTTGATCAGTACAAAAATGGCGCTCGTGACGATCGCGATACCCTGGATCAACGGAAAGTCGCGCTGCAGCACGGCATTGATGGTCAGAAGGCCGAGCCCGGGATAATCGAAGATATATTCGACGATGATGACCCCGCCGAGCAGGCTGGAGAATTGCACACCGAGCAGGTTGAGAAGCGGCACCGAGGCGTTGCGCAGGGCATGGTTGGAGATGATCCGCGAACGGCTCAGGCCACGAACGCGTCCGACTGCCACATAGGGCTCCATCATCTGGCTGGATACGGAACTGACCAGCGTGCGGATCAGCACCGGAGACAATTCGACCGCCAGCACGATTGCCGGCAGGATTGTGTAGGCAAAGCCCTGATAGCCAATGGCAGGAAGCCATCCGAGCTTCACCGAGAAAAGCAATGCCAGAACGATGCCAAGCCAGAAATTTGGCAGCGAGATGAATATCGATGAGATGTAGAAGGCAAGCTTGTCTGGCCATCTGCCGATCGCAAGCCCGCCGGCAATGCCGATGATTGCCGAGAAGATCAGTGCAATCACCAGCGTCACGGCCGCCAGTTGAAGCGTCATTGGAAGTGCATCGAAAATCAGGTCGAAGACCTTTGCTCGTTCGCCGCGAGTTGAGTCGTTGAATGTCGCGCCACCGGTCGAGGCGCCGTTTGCCGGGCGCACGAAGGACTGGCCAAGATCGCCACGAACCACACCGCCCATGTAGCGACCGAATTGCACCAATATGGGATCGCGAAGGCCCATGTCGGTTGCGATCTTTTCGATCAGTGCTTCGGGCGCCATGCCGCCCGCCATAAGGCGTACCGGGTCACCCGGCACCACCCGCAAGAGGGTAAAGATCAGCAAGGACACAAGGAATATGATGATGGCGCCCTGCATGAGGCGTCGCATCAGGAAGTTCACGGCAAACATTCAGTCACTCCGCTCGAAAAGTCACGGGCAAGTCCACACGCCGCCTGATCGCGGCGTGTGGCTGATCACGGTCAGGCAGCAGGTTTGGCCGCGTCGATCGACCCGTCGGGATAGATGTACATGCCCTCAAAGTCCTTCTGCATTGCGTGGATCATCACGGATGTGAACAGCGAGAGTGCCGGCATCTTGGCGGTGATGAGAGGCATGGTCTCTTCCTGAAGGATCTTCTTGCGCTCTTCCAGCGTCGGTGCCGAACGTTCCTTGTCGAGGCTGGCATCGATCTCCTTGTCCTCGATTCCGCAGATGCGGTGCGAGGTGGAATGGAAATGGGTGCGCAGGACCAGATCCGGCTCCGGAGACGCTGTCGACCAGCCGCAATCGACCATATGGCCCGGGCCGCCACCGGGGCGATGATACAGTTGCTCGTTCCAGGCCGCAGGTTCAAGCACGGTCAGGCTGACATTAAATCCCTGCTCCTGCAGCATGGCGGTCAGCATCTCGCCATATTCCTTGGTCTTTGGATAGAAGCCGACGGACGTGATGTATTCCAGTGGCGGCAGGCCCTTGCCGTTTGGGAAACCGGCTTCGGCGAGCAGGGCCTGGGCCTTCTCGGGGTCGAATTTCGGGTAGTTCGCCAGATCGACATAGCCGAATTTGACCGGCGAGACGAAGTTCGACGAGGCATGGCCGGCCGAGCCCATCAGTTCCATGATCATGTCGCGATCGATCGAATGGCAGGCGGCAAGACGGATACGCGGATCGTCGAAAGGCGGTTTCGAGCAGCGGAACCACAGATACTTGTTCTCGACCGAAACGACCTTGTTGATGAAAATCGCCGGATTGTCCTTGATCGTGTCAACCTGTTCAGGCTCCAGACGTTCAACGATCGAAGCCTGGCCGTTCATCAGCGACAACATACGGGTGGTGGAATCGCCGGTGAAGGTGAAGTTGATGCCGGGGATGGCCGGCTTGCCCTTGAAGTAGCCGTCATAGGCCTGCATCACGGTGTCGTTGCCGCGCTGTTCGACGAATTTAAAAGGACCGGTGCCGTTGAGCCGCTGGGAGAGCGGGCCGCCGGGGCCGCCGGCGACATCCTTGGCCGACATGATCGGCAGGAACGACGCAAGAAAGATGAAGAGATGGGCCGGATAGCCGCCCTTGGATGTGTCGACGATGACGGTGTAATCGTCAGGTGTTTCGATCGTCAGCGTCTCGGTCGGGCCGGGATACCACTGCGCCGGACGATCTGCCCTGGAGCCGTATTCGAAGGTTGCCTTGACGTCTTCTGCCTTGAACGGCTTGCCATCATGGAAGACGATGCCTTCGCGCAGCTTGATCTGTAGCCGGTGCGGGTCAAGCAGCTTGATGTCGGTGGCCAGTTCGTAAACCACCGCGCCTGGATCATCGAGTTTCATCGGCGTGCGGGTAAGAAAGCCCATGACGAAACCTTCGATATTCTTCTGAGAAAGTGTCGTATGAGCGGTCGGGTCCCAGTTGCCGGTGATGTTTTCGGCCGACAGGAACGTCATGGTCTTGCCGGCCTGTGCGAAGGCCGGCGAGATGAAGAAGTCAGGATTGATCTGCATGTAGCCAGCGACGGCGGCTGCGCCCGCGGATCCTTGCAGGAAGCGACGACGACTGAATTCTGAACCCATCGAGTTCCCCTTTTCTATTTTTAATAAACCGTCAAATCAGTCAAAACGGTCAAATCAGTCACAAGCAAACAGCGTGCCAATCTCGATTTCCTGCAAGAATCGCGCTTTTGGTTCGATGCAATTTGTGGGATTTGACCATTTATTGGTCGAATGAGAAAGATTTAAGCGACCAGCCGGATCGCTAAAATTACGGGGTCATTTCTGCCGTTGAATCGGGGGATGCTGATCCGTTGTCAGGATGTGTCCGAAACGGACAGCGACGATGATTGCAAGCGCCGCCGGATTGAAACTCTCACGAGAGTTCAACTGAATATTTCGTTTGCTCTTTTGATGGCGTGAATAGATCAACAGCGGGCAGTACATCCGCCGATCCATTTCGTGCATGCCCGCCCGCATTTTTGCTGCGGTCTCATCTCTCTGCCGCCTCAGTTGATCACTTCATCCTTCATAGTGATTAATGCTCTACGATGGGTGATCGCGGTTATAGTGACGTCGCCGGCAGGGGCTGTCGGTTCCGTCGTTTCACGCTGGCCTGGCCTCAGTAAGGAAAATAAGAGCAGGACCAGAAGAAGGCTCTTGCCATGGCAATTGGCTGTCTTTCACCGCCCGAGAGGTTTAGGCCATGCTTGCCGACCTCACTGGTAAGGCCGCTCGGTATGGCAACCGTTCGGTCATAAATAGCAGCCTGCATATTGCGTGTTTACGGCTGATATCAGCCTGGCGCTGCCCGTCTCTTCAGGGTAACCGACCTACCAGGATCGAAGGACGTTTTGCGGCCCCGGTCACAGGCCATCCGCCAAAGGCCAGGCGGATTTTAGGCGTCCAGTTGCCCTGCGCGACGTGATTGAAGGTCCCACCTGAGTGGGTCTAAATCAACCTCAGTCCCGTGCCGGGATCAAACACATGTAGGTCGGACGATGCCACTTCAACACCAAGCACCTCGCCGATGGCGGGTCTTATGTCTGCAGGAACAGAAATATTGATCTCGTGGCGGTCGTTTTTCAGGCAGATCAGACGTGTCTCACCGTGGAACTCGTTCCGCTCGACGGTGCCGCGAAAGGCTTGAGCATCCTGGTTTATGCGAAATGATCCGGGCCGAATTCCAACGGTAACCTCACCGGAACGGAGGCCTGCCGGAGCTGTAAACCTGACAAAATTGTCGCCCAGCCACTCCTGCGTCATCTGCAACTGAAGGAAATTCATGTTCGGTGTGCCTATGAAGCCGGCAGCAAACACTGTCCGAGGCGCCTGATAAATTTCTTCGGGCGTGCCCATCTGCTCAATACGGCCGTCCTTCATCAGGACAATACGGTCGGCAAGCGTCATGGCTTCGAGTTGGTCGTGAGTGACATATATGCTTGTCGTTTTCAGGTCGCGGTGGAGGCGCGCGATCTCGACCCGCAGGCTTCCGCGCAGCTTGGCATCAAGGTTGGAAAGCGGTTCGTCAAACAGGAAGACCTCCGGGGTCTTGATCATGGCGCGGGCGATGGCCACACGCTGCTGCTGGCCGCCGGACAGTTCCGTCGGCTTGCGCGCAAGATAGACGCCAAGACCGAGCGCGTCGACCACAGGCGCCAGGCGCTGATCGATCGCGGCTTTTCCTATTCCGGCCCTCTCGAGACCGAAAGTGATATTGTCCCGCACACTCATATGGGGGTAAAGCGCGTAGTTCTGGAACACCATGGCGATGCCCCGGTCACCCGGATCGCGATCGTTCATCCGCTCGCCGCCGATGAGCAGATCACCGCCTGAAATCTCTTCAAGCCCGGCAATCATCCGCAGCATGGTGGATTTTCCGCAGCCTGACGGGCCGAGAAAGACGACGAATTCGTGGTTGTCGATCTTCAGGTCAAAATCCCGCATGACCTCAAGCGAACCATAGACTTTCCTGATCCCCCGGCACTCAACAGTGGCCATCACTTCGTCTCCCCGTCCACGACGATCTGCAGCTTTACGTCCTCTGGCCGGCCTTCGGCCGCCCTTTCGAAGGCCTTGATCGATTGATCAAAGGCATAGGTGCCGGAAACCAATGGCTTCAGGTCGACCTTGCCTGCGGCGATCAGCGCCAGTGCACGGTCAAACACGTTGGCGTAGCGGAAAACCGTTTCAATACGGCATTCGCGGAAGCAGGCCGCCGCAAGGTCTACCGCGACGGGTTCGGGCGGCAGACCGACGATAACGACTGTTCCGCCCGGGCGCACGACCTTGAAGAGATCACGGACCGCGGCCGGTGCGCCGGAGCATTCAAAGACGATATCGGCTCCCCAGCCTTCTGTCGCGTCGTTGACGGTCTCAATGAGATCCACCTCCTTGAGGTTGATACCAGTGATGCCGCCATAACTTTCGGCCAGTTTAAGCTTTGTTGCGGAAATGTCCGAGATCAGCACTCGCGAGCAGCCGCCGGCAAGGGCGGCCAGTGCCACCATGATGCCGATGGTTCCGCAGCCTGTAACAACCGCCGTATCGCCGGGCGTGATCTTCGCCCGCGCCGCCGCCTGCATGCCCACGGCAAATGGTTCAACCATCGCGCCTTCGGCGAAGGAGACATTGTCAGGCAGCTTGTAGGTGAAACTTGCCGGATGGACTGTCTCCGGGCACAAGACGCCGTGCACTGGCGGCGTTGCCCAGAATGTCACCGCAGGATCAACATTGTAGAGGCCGAGCCGCGACGCACGCGATTTCGGATCGGGGATGCCCGGTTCCATGCAGACGCGGTCGCCGGGCTTCAGATGGGTGACATTGGCGCCGGTCTCGGTGACGGTTCCAGCCGCCTCGTGGCCCAGAACCATGGGCGCGTTCACGACGAAGTCACCGATGCGACCATGGGTGTAATAGTGCACGTCGCTGCCGCAGACGCCAACAGTATGGATACGAATGCGAACGTCATCCGGCCCCAACTCTTGAGGAATTTCGATATCGCGCAGGGAAAGTTCGCCGACATGTTCGAGGACAAGTGCTTTCATGGGTCAGTCAACCTTGGTCAGTTTTCTTGGAAAATGCGGCGTTGAGGCCACCGGCAAGCACTCCGAGCAGGATCAGCGGTGGCAGCGACAACAGGACGACGGCGGCGTTCAGAATTCCCCAGGGCACATTCATGCCGAGCTGTGACATCTCGGACGCGATGATCGGCAGGGTCTTTGCCTTCGAGGTCGTGAGCATCATGGCAAGCAGGAACTCGTTCCAGACAAGGACGAAGGAGAAGGCAATGGCGCCGAAGACCTGGAAACGGGCAATCGGCAGGGCGATGCGGAAGAAGGTCGCATATGGGCCAAGCCCATCCACCCGGGCAGCTTCTTCAACGTGAAGGCTGACACGCTCGAAAGCCGGCACGGAAAGCCAGATGGTGATCGACGCTGTCACAATGAGATAGGTCACGATCAGCGACAGCCGGGTGTCATAGAGATCAAGACCGAGCCAGATGACCAGCATGGGAATAGCGATCGCGACGGGCGGCAGAAAGCGCAGCGACAGAACGAAGAACTGCGCCTCCGCCGTGATCCTGTTCTTGAACCGGGCAATCACATAGGCCGCCGGTACACCAAGTACGGCGCCAAGCACGACCGCACTCGAGCAGATGATCAACGAATTGGTAAGTGCGCGCGCCACCGAGCGGCGATTGAGCACATAACTCATATTGTCGAAGACAGGCTGGAAGATAAGCTTTGGCGTTGACACCAGCAGATCGGCATTGGTCTTGAAGGCGTTTAGCAGGGTCCATAGGAGTGGCAGCACGACAAGTGCAGCGGCAAGAACCAACAAAAGCCTGAGCAGAAAGGTGGAGATCTTCATCGGTTCAGCCTCTTCCAGGTAAAGGTAAAGGTGACGATGGTCAGGACCATCATGATAACGGCCATGGAGGACGCATAGGAGATCTTGCCGGCTTCTATGAAGCCTTGGGAATAGGCATACATGTCAAGCGTCTCGGTTGAGATGCCGGGACCGCCGCGCGTCATGACGTAAACGAGGTCGAAGGAGCGAAGACTCTCGATCACCTTGACCAGCAGCAGACTGATCAAGGGTGCTTTCAGCATCGGCAGGGTCACGAAACGATGGATTTCGAAGCGGGTCGCCCGATCTATGCGTGCGGCTTCCAGCGGCTGAGGCGGCAGGGATTCGAGAAGCTTCAAGATGATCACTGAAAAGAACAAGCCCCATTGCCAGACGTCGACGAAAGCAACAGCAAGCAGGGCGCCGAGCGGCGTCGACAGAATGTCGGGCGTGATGCCGGTGAGCTCCCTGACCGGCCAGGTCAGCGCGCCGTAGAGCGGATGAAAGGCGAATTTCCACACAAAAGCGGCGCACACGCGTGGCAGGAGAACGGGAATGATGAAGAGCACGCAAAGGACGTTGCGCATACGGGGGCTCGCTGCCTCGAACATGGCAATCCCGAGCGCAACCCCCGTCACCACGGTCAACGAGACGCTGATAACCTCCCACTTGAAAGATACCCAGAGCGCGTTCAGGAAACGGGCATCCGAAAACAGCGCCAGATAATTGGCTAACCAGACATAGTCTGCATCGGGTGCCGAAAGGGTCCGGTTCTGCAGGGATATATTGATAGCGTAGATCGTCGGCACGAGCGCCAGAATGATCAGGATACCCAAACTGGGCCCAAGAAAGACGTAAGGCAGCGAGCGGCCTCGGCGCATGGCAGATCCTCGGATTGGGAAAAGGGGGCGCGTCATCAGACGCGCCCGTCAGACGGCTTGGGAGGCGTCAGAGTTTGGCTGCGAAGGCTTCTAGGTCGTTCAGCGTCGCCTTGATGTCAGTGCGGCTACCGGTGATCAGCTCTTCCAGCATGATGCCCCACTGGTTGCCCAATTCCTGCCAGCGCGGATCCTGCCAGAAGGTGACTGTGGTCTTTTGACCGGTCGCCGCCATGGCGTCGGCAAGGTTCTGGCCAAAGGTCTTGGCGTATTCCGGGCTCTGATAGGTGCTTGTGCGCGTCAACTCGCCCGGCTGGCCGGCGGCGAGGCGGCGGGCTTCCTGTTCCTTGGATGTTGCCCAGGCAACAAAGAGACCAGCGCAGGCCTTTTCCTCATCTGTCTTGTTGGCCTTGGACGCGATTGCAAAACCATGGGCGTAACCGGCCCCCGGCAGCGGCGACGGCGGAACGGAGAACGCAACCTTGTCTGCAACCTGGCTCTGTGCCTTGTCGACGGACATGCCGCCAAGGGGTGCGGATTCGATGATGATCGCCACCTTGCCGGAGCGGAAGGCGCCGGTGGACTCGTCCCAAGAGCCGGTCTGAGTGCCCGGCGCCGAATATTTGAAGAGCTCGAGATAGGTCTCTGTCGCCTTTACCGCGGCATCCGAATTGAAGGCCGGCTTGCCGTCCTTGAACCACTCGCCGCCGTTTGCTTTGAAGAACGGCATCCAGCGCCAGACGTTGGCGCCTGAACCGCGCTGTCCGCGAAGCGCAGTGCCGTAGACGCCGTTGGCCGGATCATGCAGCTTCTGCACGGCTGCGAAATATTCGTCCCAGGTCTTCGGCCGCGCGATGCCTGCCTTTTCCAGGAGGTCGGTACGGTAGACCATCAGGTCGCCGCCACCCTGCACCGGTGCAAACCATTCTTTGCCGTCATAGGTCGCAGCTGCGCGCATACCGGCGTCAAAGTCTTTGTAGTCGTATTCGGATGGATAAAAGCCATCAAGCGGGACGATCCAGCCAGACGAGGCAAAAAGCGCCAGATTGGCTTCATCAACATAATACACGTTGAAGCTTCCGACCGTCGAGGCGTCGGCCTGCGACTTCGCGCGGCGATCGTTCTCGTTGAGATAACTGATCTCGAAGCCTGCGCCGGAGAGCTCTTCGAACTCATCGACATATTTCTCGAGAAGGGTCAGTCCATCGCGCGGCTGCGCCAGGACACGCACGTCGCTGGTGCATTGTGCGGCGGCAAAAGCGCTGGATGCGGCAAATATGGCGATAACCGCGCAACCGGCGCGGAGAGCGTTGAGTGTCATGATGTCCTCCCTGAATGGCAACTCCCTTGCCATCGACCAGCCCACATTTACGCAAGCGACGGGCGCGTACTAGTTTGCCTCCGTCACAGAACTGGTATTATATTGACATTTGTGCGCTGTAACATGAGCAATTGAATGCCTATTGCATCAGACTTTCCTCAAACAGTCTCTGAGACTTTCACCGCCACGCGCGAGCAGATCGTCTTACCCGGAGGCGCTTCCTATCTGATCCGGAGGGACGACTATCCCAATCCGATCTGCATCTGGAACTATCATCCCGAATGGGAGATTCACTTCATCCCTGACGCTTCAGGATTTGCTTATGTGGGGGACTATATCGGCCCGTTTCGGCCTGGGCATCTGGTGCTAACCGGGACAAATCTGCCGCACAACTGGATCACACCCGGTGCACCGGCTTTGCCAGGCCGAGACATGGTCCTGCAATTCGACGCGGATGCCCTGATCGGTATTCGCGCAGTATGCCCTGAGTTCGAAGTGCTCCACCGGCTGAAGCCTCTGGCCCAACGGGGGATCGAGGTTCTGGGCGCCGACGCGCTCTTGATTGGAGCGAAGATTCTCGAGCTTCACGCGGTGGGACACCGTGGTGGGCTCGGGCTGTTTTTAGAGATACTGGAGGCAATCGAAGCGGCCACCGAAAAGAGGTTGCTCGCCAGCGAACACTTCATAGCGGTCTATAACCAGGTGTCGGACCGCAGGCACCGACGGATCGACCAGGCAATCCAGATCCTGCAATCGGATCCTGGTGCGCAGATGCATGAAGTGGCTGCGATGGTTGGTTTCGAGCCGTCCGCCTTCTCGCGTGCCTTTCGGCGCCTAACCGGCATGAACTTTTCTGACTACAGCCGATCCGTCCGCGTCTGGCGAGCAAGAACCCTTCTCGCGGAGACCGAAATATCGATCACCGATATCTGTTTCGAGGCGGGCTTCAACAACCTGTCGAACTTCAATCGCTATTTCCGGATGGAGATGGGACTCACGCCCCGGGCCTACCGAAAGGCCGCGCGCATAAGAGCCAAGTCTGTCATTGGAGGAGTGCCGGTTAAGTCCATTTAATGGTGGTCGCGCCGAGATATCATCGATCCCTGGGGCTGCAATCGGTTTTTATCGTATCACCGCCGCTTCGATATGTCGGCCTCTTCGCTCACAACAAAACTGGCATCTCCATTTCCCTGAACCAGTCTTGCGAGGGGGGTGGCAGCCGGCCGCTGCATTTGTTGCTTCAGCTCTGTCGCATCGAGCGGCTGTTCGCAATTGTCCTATTCGGGTTCGCCCATATCCAAGCATTTGCTTGCCGGTGAGATAAAGACGATTAAAAAATACTCCTGTTTACGCTCCGGGACAGACCGGCGTTTGAAGCGCTGAAAACCTTACCTGGGTCTGTGGTGTTCCGGGCTCATGAATTCGGTTCTTGCAATGGCCCAAATCGACGACGCGATTCCTAGCGACACCGTTTCGACTTCGACGTTCGAGCGGCGGTTGATGTATGTGCTGGGCGGTCTTTACCTCGCTCAGGGGATACCGACGTATCTGCTTTTGGTGGCCCTGCCGCCGATCATGCGCGAGAGTGGGGCATCGCGCACGTCTATCGGGCTGTTTTCGTTGCTGATGCTGCCGCTCATCCTGAAATTTGCGGTCGCACCGTTGGTGGATCGATGGTCTCCGTTACCCAAGCTTGGCCATCGCCGCGGCTGGGTTGTGCCGACCCAGCTTCTCGTCAGCGCCGGTATCGCTTCCATGACGCTGGTGGATCCGAGCGATGCCACGGTCCTTTTTGCAATCTGCATATCGATCACGCTTGTCTCCTCAATCCAGGATATTGCAACCGACGGCTACGCCGTAAGATGCCTGACCGACAAGACGCGCTCGCTGGGTAATGCCGTGCAGGCGGGTGCCGTAGCGCTGGGCGTAATCGTTGGCGGGACGGCGGCACTGGTGGTGTTTCATGTCGCTGGATGGCGCACGATGATACTGCTGGTAGCCGCGCTGTCGTTGCTGCCCCTTCTTGCAGCCCTGGCGATGCAGCCGGAAGCGCCCACGGTTGGCAAAGAAAAAAAGCGCGCAAGCCTTGCTGGTTTCTTCCGCCGTCCGAGTGCCTGGCTGATCCTCGGATTTGCGCTGACATACCGGGCGAGCGAAGGTCTCGTGCGCGGGATGGAAGGCACCTATCTGGTTGACAGCAAGGTCCCGGCTGACTGGATCGGTTACCTCTCTGGCGGAGCGGCGGCAACTGCGGGCCTGATCGGCGTGGGTATCGCTGCCTCCATTATCCGCAAGGTTGGCCTGACGACAACGCTCGTCCTGCTGGGTGGCCTCAGAAGCTTGTGCTTCCTCGCCTTCACGCTGAATGCGTCCGGCGTCTGGCCCGGCATGTGGGTGGCGATGTCGGCCTCGGCATTCCAGACGCTGATCCGCTACATGGAGCTGGTAGCCATCTATTCATTCTTCATGAAGAACTCTTCGGACGATCAGCCAGGAACGGATTTTACCATTCTCACCTGTGCCGAACTGGTCGTCTACATGGTTGGTGCATCCGCAGCCGGCCTGGTTGCCGACCGGATGGGTTATTCGGCGCTGTTTTCGACGGCAACAGTTCTTTCGCTTGTCGGAATGGGACTTTCCGTCTGGTTCCTTGGAAGGATTGGACGCGGTTCAGGCGCGTCGCTACGGCGATGATCACAAGCGGCCGGAGTGACGCATTCCAGCGGTGTCACGAGACGGCTTAATTCCTCACAGGTTTTTTGCCTCGTCAGGCGCCGTCATGCGGCGCAGGTCTGTAGGGCGTATTCCGTAGCGACTGCGGAAGGTGCGATTGAAATATGACAGGTCGTTGAAACCGACGCTGTAGACGATCTGGCTGATCGGAGTTGCGGTGTTCTCGGCAAGAATCAGGCTCTTGGCGAGCACCAGCCGCCGCTCCAGCACGTAGCGCGAAAAGGTCGTGCCTGTCCGACTGAAAAGTTTCTGGATCGCGCGCGGTGTGATGCCTTCGGTGCGTGCCACATCAGCTATCGAAAACGCACCGTCGGCAAGATTTTCCTCAACCATCGCCTTGATCGCTTCAATGCGGTTTTGCGGAACTGCCGAAGGCGCAACCTCGTTCCCATATCGGGCGAGAACGGGAAGCAGGGAGTAGAAGTGCGCCACCATCATGGTGGCATGCTCTTTGTCCTGATGGTCCTGTTGAAGAAGATATCCTGCATAGTGGGTCAACAACTGCAATGGCAGGCATTCTGCTGAAAAGGGCCGCAACAAGATCCGGTCGATCGACTTTCGAGCAAGGGTGAGGGCGGCATGGGGAAGATGGGCGCAGTCGAGGCGCCCGCCTTCCGGCAAAATAATTTCCGATGCCATATCCGTAGGAAGGATGATGACATCACGGGGTTCCAGTTCGAAAGTGTGCTTGCGATGATGGACAATCAAGGTTCCGTCAGTTGCACGCAACATCGCGATATCGGGCCTGCCGATCCCATGAGCTGTCAGCCGCAAGGGTGTTTTGGGCAGGTAAACGGTTGCGAGAGAAAGGTTTTCGTGTTTCCAGACAAGGCCGGTGACGCCCGCCAGATCACCGTCTTCAACGGTGATTGTTGCTTCTCCCAACATGTCCAGAAGGATTGTGCGGCAGACCAGTCTGCTTTCTGGATCAGGTAGCGAGAGGGTTCCAAGTTTCAGGGGGCGGACAACTTCCATGAAAAATCAAACCTGTCTTTGCTGTTGATGTTCGCATCTATCCAAATCGGGTTCGTTCCCATCCAAGCCCGGCGGTTTCATAGCGCATAAAACATGATCAAAACAGTCTTGTATTTTCCGGGGCACGACTTGGAAGATATTTTTTGCGCATTGGGGGCGACATGATCGGAAAATGGAATGTCGGCGTTAGTCTTGTGGCTATCGTCGTCGCAATCGGGAGCGGCAACAACGCCGTTCAGGCGCAGGATACGTCTCAGAACGCGCAGTCAGACAATGGTTCTACGGTGCTGGAGCCGATCGTTGTAAGTGGCAACCGTATACCCCAGCAAATCTCGCGGACGGCGCGAACGATTTATGTCGTTGATGCACAGGCCATCGAGGCCGAAGCCCGTTCAGGCAAGTCGCTTCAGCAGATTCTTGCTGAGAGAGTTCCAAGTTTCGATCCCGCCAGCGAAGGTGCGCGCACAGCCTATGGCCAGAACCTGCGGGGACGCACGGCCCTCATTCTCATCGATGGTGTTTCGATGAACTCGGCACGCTCCCTGAGCCGCCAGTTCGATGCAATCGATCCCTTCAATGTCGAGCGTGTCGAGGTTCTGTCTGGCGCGACGGCAATCTATGGCGGCAATGCAACAGGTGGTGTCATCAACATCATCACGAAGAAGGGGAAAGATGCGCCGGACGGTTTGCGCGGTGAAGTGACGGCGGGCCTTGGCAGTGGCTTTGGCCGTACCCGTGACCTTGACCGCAACGGTGCAGGTGCCGTGACCTATAACAGCGAAAACTGGGATGCGCGTTTCTCCATCGCTGGCAACCAGACGGGAGCCTTTTACGACGGCTCCGGCACGATGCTCACCCCCGATATTACCCAGACTTCCACAGCATTCAACAAGCGCATCGATTTCATGGGAACTGTCGGTTTGCAGATCGATGACGACAGGCGCCTTGAGGTGTCCGGCCAGTTTTATGACAGCGCCCAGGATTCGCCGTTCGGGCTTTATCTTGGCGCAGGCCTTGCCGGGATCCGCAATTCCAACCTGGTTGAAACGCGGGACGGATACCGATCGGATTTCGACCCCCGCACGCGCCGTTCCATGGTAAACGCGACTTACACCGACAATGATTTCCTGGGGCAGGCACTGCTTCTGCAGGGCAGTTTCCGGCGGGAAGAAATCCGGTTCCACCCGTTTCCCGGTAGTGCGATTTTCTCGCCCTTCGTCTATTTCGGTGGCAGCTCGCAGGATACCGATTACTATAGCCTGAAGGCAGCGATGATCTCGGAGCCGCTGGACGGGCTTAAGGTGACATATGGCATCGACGCCGACCGGGATTCGCTGAGTTCCAAACAGAACGTGTTCGATTTCCTGACAGTCGCGACGACCGGTGCGATGGACTTCAGGACACGCGGCATTACCGGGCTTTATCCCGACATCGATGTCTCGACCCTGGCCGGTTTCATCCAGGGATCTTATGAGGCGACGGACCGGCTGACGGTCAATGGTGGTGTGCGTTATCAATATGTCACCACCGACGTATCGAGCTTCGCCGGCGCGGCACAGCAGGTCGCCGTTCTCAACCGGGTCGGCTCCTCTGTGGATCCCATTCCCGGCGGGGAAGTCAGCTACGATGCGGCTCTGTTTAACGCCGGCGCGACCTATGAGCTGACCGATACGCAGCAAATCTATGCCAATTTCGGCCAGGGTTTCGAGCTTCCTGACCCGGCAAAATATTACGGGATCGGGAGCTATAGGCTTGTCGGAGGCCGTTACGTCCTCCTGGATAGCGTCAATGTTGCCGACTCCGCACTCCAGGCGATCAAGACCAACTCTTTTGAAGTCGGTTATCGTTTCAATGACGATAGCTTCAGCTTCCAGACCGCGGCATATTACTCGCTCTCCAACCGATCCATCGAGTTGAACCGCACGACCCTGGCTGTTGATGTTGTTGATCGTGAGCGACGTGTCTATGGTCTGGAGGCCAGCGCCAGCGCGACACTGGATTACGGGTTTGATGTTGGCGCATCCGGTCACTGGGTGAAGTCGGAAATCAAGTCTGACGGTAACTGGGAGAAGGAAAGCATCGGTACCGCCAGTGTTTCCAAGCTCGGCAGTTATATTGGCTGGACGAAAGATAACTTCAACATCAAGCTGGCCGGGCAACATGCCTTCAATCTCAGCGACGACGACAGCCGGAAGATTGATGGTTACACCCTGTTCGATCTAACGGGTGCCTATCGCTTCGAAGCGCAGGACACAACGCTTCGCTTCGGCGTGATGAACCTGTTCGACAAGGATTACACAACCATATGGGGCGCGCGCGCCAACGCGCTTTATGGTGCTTTGGCCAATGAAGCCGTGTTCGACTACAAGGGACGCGGACGCACATTCGCCGTTTCATTGACGAAAGTTTTCTGATGGATCATCAGGGCGGCATATGGCGGGGATCTTTATTCCCGCCACGCGCCGCCAGGTCAGCGCAATGACCGGTCTGACCTGCTATGGTGCCTTCAATCTCCATGGCTGCGGAACAGCGGGCTTATCGGGAGGGCGCGCGCGTTCTGGGCGCGGGCGCTGAAGGATAAGCGGCAGTTTCGATATTTCTAAGGCTCGCAGTGGTGGAAAGATCGCGGTTGGTGACATGTCGGCAATGCGTCAGGCATCGAGTGTCTGGGAGCCGCCTCCCGCGCTTCGATTTCTGAGGCTGTCAGACAATGGCCGGGCAGGGCTTAAAGACGAATTTGCGGCCCAACGGCTCTGCGCGCAGCGATATCTAGCTTTACCGCATCTGCAATGTGGACCGATAGGATGGGGCAGACACCCGTTCTCCGGGACGGCGAGGTTATCGGTGCTGTTCGCCATTTCAACGAGGACAACAGCAAACAACTTTGTATCGAGTTGCTGGGCGATGAAGCGGTCAAGACTTCACAAGTTGAGGGGGAATTTATGGACCGCGTGAGTCTCCCGTCATCATTGCGCCGGAGTTTCGGTCGGTAACGGTTATATCTCTGCTGACTTACCGGTAAAAAGCTACAGAATGTCATCTTTTTCGCAGCACTATTTGCGCGGAGGTTGTTGGCGCAATCTTAAAGGCTCACGGAAACTGAAAATCGGAAACAATCTAGTCGAAAGACGATCCAGGAACGCTGGCGCAAGCGCTAGATAACGCTTGAAATATGACTCTGGAAAAACCATTTGACCGGCGATTTATGTGCAATGGAGGTATCAATGACGACCGTACAAGAGCGCCAGCCCGAGCAACACGTATTCGAAGCCGATGTCAGCCGACTTCTGCACATGATGGTGCATTCGGTCTACTCGGACAAAGATGTATTCCTGCGCGAATTGATCTCGAACGCGGCGGATGCTTGCGAAAAGCTGCGGTATGAGTCGATTTCCAAGCCGCAACTCTCGGCCGATGGGATCCAGCCGGGAATTCTCGTGAGGCTCAATGAAGAGGCGCAGACACTCGTTGTCGAAGACAGCGGCATTGGCATGGACCGCGACGAGATGATCGACGCGCTCGGTACGATCGCGCGCTCGGGGACAAAAGCATTCATGGATCGGCTTGAGGCGGCCAAAGCTGGAGAAAAAGCGCAACTGATCGGCCAGTTTGGCGTCGGCTTCTATTCATCGTTCATGGTTGCTCACCGGGTCGAAGTAATCTCGCGCCGCGCCGGCAAGGACGAGGCCTGGAAATGGTCATCCGACGGCAAAGGAAGCTATGACATTGCTGCGGTCGATCCGGGACAAGCACCGACACGCGGTACTCGCGTCGTGTTACATCTCTTGGAAGATGCAAAGAAATATACGAGCAAATGGACGGTGGAGGAGATCATTCGAAACCAGTCCGGCCACGTCCCCGTACCTATCCGTCTGGTCGAGAAGGAGGGTGCCGAGCCCTCACAGGTATCCGATGGTGCAGCGCTCTGGGTCAAGCAGAAGAACGAAATATCCAAGCAGGATTATGTCGATTTCTATCGGAGCGTTTCAGGCCAGTACGACGAGCCGCTGAGTAACGTCCATTTCCGCGCTGAGGGCCGACACGAATATACGACTCTTGCCTTTATACCCGGTTCTCAGCCATTCGATGTGTTTGATCCGGACCGACATGGTCGGATGAAGCTCTATGTGAAGCGCGTCTTCATAACCGATGATGCCGAACTGCTACCGCGCTATCTGCGCTTCGTCCGTGGCATCGTTGATACTTCGGATCTGCCGCTCAACATCTCCCGCGAGATGATCCAGGAAAGTCCGGTCCTCGCGGCCATCAAAAAGGGCGTGACGAGCCGGATCCTTTCCGCGCTGGAGAAGATGGCCGAGCACGACGGCGAGACCTTTGCCAAGTTCTGGGATATGTTCGGGGCTATTCTCAAGGAAGGCATCTACGAGGACTTCGAACGGCGCTCACAGTTGCTGAAGCTGGCACGCTTCCGCAGCACCGCATCGGGCGAGGCGACACGCAGCCTGGCTGACTACCTGGCCACGATGAAGGAAGGACAATCGGCGATCTACTATATTAGCGGCTCCACTTTGGACCAGCTGAAATCGTCGCCGCACCTTGAGGGTTTCCGGGCCAAAGGGATCGAAGTCCTCCTGCTTACAGATGGTGTCGATAACTTTTGGCCGACCAATGTGCCAGATTTTGAAGGCAAGCCATTTAAATCTGTCACCCAAGGTCTTGCCGATCTGAACACTGTTGCCGGGGAGGGAGGCGCTGATGAGGCTGGTCGGCAAGCTTCTCCCGAGGTTGGAGCCTTCATCGATTTCGCGCGAAGCGCCCTTGGTGAGGAGGTCGCTGACGTGCGTATTTCTGATCGGTTGACCGAAAGTGCGGTCTGCCTTGTGGCGTCGGATTATGGCCCCGACCGCCAACTCGAAAAACTCCTGAAAGGCGCCGGGCGATTGCAAACTACGTCGAAGCCGATCCTGGAGATCAATGGGCAGAGCGAACTTGTGAAAAACATTGCTTCAATGGACGATCAGGCGTTTCGCGAGGATGCTGCGTGGCTTTTGCTTGACGAAGCCCGCATCCTTGACGGGGACAAACCAGCCAACCCGCGCGCGTTCGCCGATCGGCAGGCTAGGTTATTTGCCCTTGCGATGAGATCCGGTAAGTGACAAGCCTTGGCAAGGCGGCCTTTGGCTGCCTTGCCAACACTCGGCCGAAGAGGACGATCGGTGGTTGCCGATGGTGCGCAGGTTATCAATGAGTGTGACTGCGTTTTCTCAGATGATGCATCATGACAGCGCCAATTGCGCTCGGCACAGCCCCTTCCGTGCCGCTTTACCCTCTGGAAGATGCAACTGCACTGCAGAGCCCACCATAAGTCATCATTGGAACTGTAAACTGCCAAGGGCCCATTATAGAATCCATGCAGATTTCATAAACCGCTGATGCCAGGTCTTGCTGCTATCTCAAAAGTTCGTAGTGCCTGGCGGCTCGCCCTGACGCCGGCCACTAAGCACCGCGAAACGCCATGCTTTGAAGCTGCAGTCCACCTCGGAAAATCCCGTATCGTGCATCCATTGCAACTGGTTCTCGATAGGGGAGCAACGATCGTGGGACATCCGCTCGAGCGCTTTGGTGATTTCCTCTTCGGGTACGCCCAGCCTCCTGACCTGTTGCATCCAGATACGGGCGTAACGGGCCTCAACCTCGCAATCATGGCCGAGGACCTGCTCGGCGTTGACGAACAGGCCCCCCTCCGACAAGGCGCTCCGAATTTCACCGAAGAGATGCTTTTTCGCGGCGTCTTCCAGATGATGGATCGCCAGCGCTGAGATGATGAGATCCCACGGACCGCCGAGTTCGGTATCTGACATGTCGGCCACGGCATAGGTAATGGCCGGATTGCCATCGAAGCGTTGCCGGGCCTGCTCGAGCATCTTTTCGGAGGCATCGACGAGGTGGATCTGGGCATCGGGGTGGCGGGCCAGCAGCATTGCCGTGAAAAGGCCAGTGCCAGCGCCAAGATCGAGCACACGCAGTTTCTCGGCGTCCCGCCAGTCGTCGATCAAGTCGAGCGCTGTCCCGTAAAACGTATCGAAACAGGGAATAAGGCCGCGCCGAAGGGCGTCGTAGCCGGATGCATCCCGATTGAAGACGGGTAAGGACGAAACATTTATCGGTGCCATGGTGTGTCTGAACCTTTTGGGATTGTAATCTACTTCGCCGTGGCGGCGGGGATCAGGCTCGGGTTCAATGAATATGTCGCTGTCGCCTTGCCGCTTGCAAGGATGTGGCCAGCCATGGCTTTTTCCACGTCTTCGCCAGTGAACGGCCCCGCAAGGCCCAGTGTCACAACGTCGAGCGCGACCACTTCAAGGATGTAGCGGTGAACGCGCTGATCGTTTATGGGCGGGCAGGGGCCGTCGTAACCACCATAGGTGCCTGCCATGCCATCAGTTTTGGCCAGAAAACTCGTATAGACATTGGCGCCGCGCAGTCCGTGTGGTGTCAATCCGACCGGCTTGCCGCCCAGCACGAGACCATCGCTTTCCGTACCTTCGCCGATGGACATGATGCCGGCGGGAATATCGGCCAAAACCCAGTGGAAAACGTTGATCCGCGGCGCGTCGTCTGGAATCGTGGTGCCAGGTTTACTGATGAGGCTAAAATCGAGTGGTACGTCCGGATCGGTCATCAGTAACACATAAGATCTGGTGCCCTCTGGGCCTGCCGACCATGAGACCCCCGGGCTCACGTCCTTCGCCCCTTTTCCGGGCGGGCAGAAGGCGGCGGAATCTGAAAACCGGCCAGAACCGTCAAGCCCTTCGATCTTTACGGACAGCGTGGAGTCCGCGGCCATGGGCGCTGTCGCCGAAAATGCGGCGGCCACAATGGCGGCGCATATGCTTCTTTTATTCCTGTTCATCTCGTCTCGCCTGTTTGATTTCAGTCGAGCATAGGGAACGATGCCAGTGCGGGTGGGCCCGATCTGATCAGCAATGAGCCTGAAGCGGTCAGGCTAATGGTTTTTTACGTGCCCTGCGAACGGTCGAAGGAGCCTGTCCGAAGGAATCCTGGAAGTGCCGCGAGAAGTGTGAACGCGATGCGTAGCCGGTAGCGGCTATTGCGTCGGCGACATCGGCATCCCGATCCGAGAGTATGAGGTAAGCGGCATGCATTCTTTCGGTGAGCAGCAGCGCGCGTAGTGAGTGGTTTTCGTCCCGTAGTCGCCGCCGCAGGGTGGCCTCTGACATCGACAGGGACGCGGCGACCGCGGCGGTTGACCACGCGTGATCGAGCCGGTGGCGGATCAGGAGGCGCACTGCCTCTGTGACTGAGCGGTCGACATATTTGGGCATCAATGGCAGCGCACCCTGTTCGGCCAGGATAAGCAGAACCTCGAGAACACGGTGATCTACGACGCGCCGGGAAAGGTCGAGCGCACCCGCCAGCGCCTCGCCACTATGGATGATTGCCGAGCAGAGCGTCGGACTGATCGTGATGGGCGAGCCGAGGGGTATGTCGCGCTTGGTGAGTTGCGGCCAAAGGCGTGCCGCCTCAATGACCAGGGTGCGAGAGAAGCGGACGAAGAGGGCGCGATACACGCCAGTGTCGGCATCTGGTTCATTGACAACATCAACCTCCGCACCGGCCGGCAGCACGAAGGCGTCGCCGGCGTGGTAGATATCGCGTTTCGCGCCCCACAGCACTTCTTTGCGGCCTTCGATGACGATGACGAGGCCGGCTGCGGGCATGCTGAGCTCGGAAATGGTTTCCCTGTGACGGGCGACGAAGGCCGAGATGGACGGTGGATCTTCGTTTTCGAGCATCAAGCGCGTGTCGCGCTCGGCCAGCGGGCGAAGGGCATCGACGAGACGCCGCCGTAGTGTTTTGTCGCTGTCACGCATTAAACAAGCTATCTCGAAATTGGATCAGGCGTCATTGCTATGTTGAAATCAAGTCGCTGTCGATACGCCGCCGAAGGGCGCTGAAATCGGAAAGGTACTGTCTATGTGGCGGAGGAGTTGGAATGTCCGCCGATTTGCAAAGTAGAAATGTCCGGTTTCCGTGTCCTGGCCATTTAGACATGCGACACTTGCTCCTCCGATCAGCCCCCGGCCGACCCGGCTCTCCGGTTGCAAGGAGAGGGCGGGGGCGGGTGATGAACACACCCATTCGGCTTTAGCTTCCTCAGTAGCAATTGTTTCGTTGACGGTTGATACTCTTCGGTGAATCGATGAGGTCGGGGACAAGGTCAGAGGATGCTTCCGCAAATTGAACTCACAGGCGAGGTCGATGTCATCGCTCTGTCGCCGCTCATACGGGGTATAACCTTGAGCCTGTCCTATGCCGCGACGCAAGGAGGCATAGGCCTGACTGCTACAGGTGCCATGAACCGTAAGTTCGTGCACTGGGCTGCCACCCATTTTGAATGGCCCGACTACACAGTCACCGATCTCTATAGCGTCAATAAGGTCCTCAATGAAGACGACGTGCCACCGCTTTGGGTGGTGCGCGACATGATCCGTCATCTCAAACTGCTTCGTCGCAAGAAAGACGTGCTGTTGCCGACCAAACGGGGCAAGGAGTTTCTGGCAAGACCACAGGCCTTCTTCGATCTGGTCGCCACGGATTATCTCTATTCCTACGTCCACGACGCGGAAACGGAAAAGGAAGTGCGTGACCGGCTACGCTGGTGGCGCATGTTCCTCAATCTGCTCAACATCAAGGCGAGGTCAGGTTGCTCACTGAACGAGGTCGTGAAAATCCTGTACCCAAGCGTGGCACATCTGTCGGACGCCGAGATGACAATCGAGGCATGGACCTTGAAATCTGGGATCCGCTACGGCGTCATTCGTCGCTTGTGTTGGCTGGGGGTGCTCTATGAGGCGAAAGAAGGGTTAAAGCTCTTTCAGGATGGACCCTTCCACAAAACACCACTCTGGGCCGCGTGTTTGCAATTGGAATCTGACACGCAAACCGATATCGGCGTGCATTGACGGAGCGACTTTCACTCCGCCGCAGGCGGCAACGATAATCGCTGGTGACGACGCGCAATAACCTTCGCATCGTTCATGAAGTCCTTCCGTCGGCCGGGCTTGCGAGCGCGCGGCGTGTAGCCGTTCTTGTCGCTGTTGCTCTTCACCGTCGGCTTTTCCTGCTCGTCCTGGCGCTCCTTGATATACGCAAGGACATCGCCAAGCCGCTTGTTCTCGGTGATCGCCGCATGCGTCACGCGCTGATCCTTGTCGAACACCGTGTAGGGCAGGGAATGTCCCTTCCAGCGCACGTCGAGGCGACCATCGGCGTAGGCATAGGTCTCGACATATTTGCCAACCAGGCCGCGCGTGACGTCGTTCTCGTCCAGCATGATCCGCCGGCGCTCATAGGAAAATGTCAGCTGCGATCCGACATACCGCTGTTCTCGCTTGCACAGGATCTCTCGCAATCGATCCGGCGCCAGGTTCATTGACCGATGCAGGTCATCGGATCGGGCAGGGCAAACCGCAAACCGTGCATTATAGTCATCGATGAAACCGGGTACGAACGCATTGCCAGCCTCCATACTGTCGATGCCGGCCAATCGCAGTTCCTTGACCAGACGGTCCTGCAGCGTCCGATTCATTCGCTCGACCCGACCCTTGGCCTGGCTCGAATTTGCGCAGAGAATCTCGATATTTAGCTCACAAAGCGCTCGCCCGAACTGGGTCATGCCCTGGCCGCCTTTGGCATCCTTCTTTGCCACCCGGAACACTGAATGCTTGTCGGAATAAAAGGCAATCGGTGCACCGTGCTGCTCAAGATAAAGCGCCAGTGCCTCGAAGTAGGTGAAGGCACTTTCTGAACGCACAAAGCGCAACTGCATCAGCTTGCCGGTCGCATCGTCAACGAACACCAGCAATGAACATGCTGGCCCACGGTCTTCGAACCAGCGATGCTCCGAACCATCGATCTGCACCAACTCACCATAAGCCTCGCGTCGCAGTCGCGGCTGATGAAACGTTCGTCGTTGCTTGCGCGACAGCCATAAGCCGGCATCGACCATCCAGGTACGAACCGTCTCGCGTGATACATGCAGGCCATCACGTTCGAAAAGCTTCTCGGTCGCCAGGGTCGGACCGAAGTCCGCATAACGCTCGCGAACAAGAGCTACGGCGTAATCCCGAACGCTATCCGCAATCCGGTTGTTCGATGGTCGACCGATCGCCTTGTGCCGGATCGAGGCTGCACCGTCAGTGCGCATTCGGTCCAGGAGGCGGCGGACCTGGCGCTCGCTCAGATCGAGAACATGTGCCGCTGATACCATCGTCATTCGGCCGGCCATGACTTTCGACAAAACCTCGATCCGCTGCAGATCGCGCTCGCTCATCGTAATCAATCCCATCTGCAATCTCCCAGACGTCAATCAGACCCGGGGAGTGTGACATTCCAACTTTGCAGAAACAGGACACTTTAACTTTGCGGCTACA